>JANPCL010000212.1:0-27272 GCA_031430915.1 Hyphomicrobiales bacterium | reverse complement strand
AGATCAGCCATCATGCGCCAGTGCCGGGGTGACGCCCATTGCAGTGCCGTGCCGAACAACGTTCCGATATGTGCGCCGCTATATTCATAACGGCCATGGTCGGCACTCACAGAAAAACTCATCTGGGTCGAAACCACAGGCTGATCGAGATAGTCCATCAGGGCCGTAAAATTGGGATAGGTCCAGGCATTGAAGACGATGAAGCCCGTATCAACGGCAACTGGTCCAGCACTGGTCTGCACGTTAACCGTATTTGCATGACCACCGACTCTGCTGTCCGCTTCGATTAATGTTACGTGATGTCGCTGTGACAAGGCCCACGCACAAGACAGCCCCGAGATGCCGCTGCCGACAACGGCGATCTTCAACTTAGACAAAATTCAAACTCCTGCACCAAATTCGACTTAATTACGCGCGAACGCGCCATTTTGGATCAATTACTTGCCTGATACCTGTCATGAAATTGAATTGACGCAATTGCAACATCATGCGAGGTTCATACACAGGTTTGGCAGCGCCGGACCAATGTCGTCTGGAGCAAGAACAAAAACCACTGAGGGGAGAGGGATGGGCGCAAACCGAAGGCACAGGGTTCGCCTCAGGTTATCCCGCGAAAGCACCGCACCATCGCTCCAATCACCACAGCCGCAAAATATAATGGAGTGAAACATGACTGAATTCGAATATAGACTTGGACTTGCACAAAAAGCCGTGACACGGGGCAAACTATCCCGCCGCGACTTCATGCAGTTCGCAATGGCCAGCGGCATGACTTTGTCTGTCGCCGGAACGTTGTTCTCAACCGCCGCCCGCGCCGAAGCAAAGCCCGGCGGCCATTTCCGTGCCGGTCTCGGCCACGGCAATACCACGGATACCTTTGATCCCGCGACGTGGGCCCACGGCATGAACTTCGGCTGGGGCCGCAGTCTTTCCGGCGCCACGCTGACCCGCATCGACCAGAAGGGCGGCGTCGTTCCCTACTTGGCCGAAAGCTTCGAACCATCCGATGGTGCAACCAAGTGGGTGTTCAAGCTGCGCAAGGGCGTGACCTTCCACAACGGCAAGACGGTAACTGCCGACGACATGGTCGCCACCATCAACTACCACAATGGACCTGACTCCAAGTCAGCCGGCAAAGCCTATCTGGGTGCCGTCAAATCCGTCAAGGCCGACGGCCCTGAAACCATTGTCATCGAGTTGACAGGCGCTGATGCCGACTTCCCTTACGCTCTGGCACAATATCAGTTCCCCGTGTTGTCTGCCACAGACGGCAAGGTGGACCTGTCAGGTCTTGGCGCTGGTCCCTATGTGCTCGATGGTTTTGAACCCGGCGTGAAAGTGCACTTCAAGCGCAACCCCAACGCATTTGCACCGGGCAATTTCGACGAAGTCACACAGCTCGCCATTCTTGATCCCGCCGCCCGCACCAATGCCTATCTGGCCGGTGAAGTCGATTACATCGACAAGGCTGACCTCAAGACCATCGACATGTTGAAGTCTGCGCCAGACACGGAAATCTACAACGTCGCAGGTTACCAGCATTTCACAGCACCAATGCTGACCGACGTGGCGCCTTTCGACAAGGTTGAAGTGCGCCAAGCCTTGAAGTGGGCTGTGAACCGTCAGGAACTGGTGGACAAGGTGCTGTTCGGCTACGGCAAGGTTGGCAATGATTCGCCAATTGCACCGACGCTGAAATATGCTGTCAGCCCAGAACCAGCCTACACCTACGATCCGGACAAGGCCAAGGCCCTGCTGAAGAAGGCCGGCATGGAAGGTCTGAAGATAGACCTGTCTGCTGCTGACGCTGCCTTTGGTGGTTCCGTTGATGCCGCACTTCTGATGGCAGAACATGCCAAGGCAGCCGGCATCGAAATCAACGTCATCCGCGAACCGAACGATGGGTATTGGGATAACGTCTGGCTCAAGAAGCCATGGAGCCATTGCTATTGGGGTGGTCGCCCCACGGCAGACACCATGCTCACCGTTTCGCTGGCTGAAAAAGCTGCCTGGAACGACACGCATTGGAAGAACGCCCGCTTCAACGAAATCCTGCCTTTGGCCCGCGCCGAGACAGATGACGCAAAGCGTGCAGCCCTCTATGCCGAAGCCCAACAGCTGGTACACGACGACGGCGGTCAGATGGTTCTCATGTTCTCCAACTTCGTGGGCGCCATGTCCACCAAGCTGGGTCACGGCGAATTCAACTCCGACAACGACTTCGACGGCGGTTACATGTACGACCGTTGGTGGTTCGTATAATATCTTCGCAATAAGCGATGAACCCCTGCCAGAAATGGCGGGGGTTTTTGTTTGATGAAGTCCCTTTCTCCCCCCACACTCCCACCCCGTGTCGCATTTGCCCAACTTCCTGACAAAAACCGCTAGCCAAACCATATCAGTCTGCTAGCATTTTGCCGAAGGGACACAGAAGCCCTTGGGCAAATACATACGAGGGGAACGCGCGACATGCATCCGGTACTCAAAACCGTTTTGCAGCGTTTGGGTTTGGGATTGCTGACGCTCTTTGCAGTGTCGGTTATCATTTTCTCATCGCTGGAATTTCTCCCGGGTGGCTTTGCTGAAGCCACACTCGGTCAAAGTGCAACGCCCGAAACCGTGGCCGCATTCAACAAATCCCTGGGCCTCGACCGCCCGGCAGTGACCCGTTATCTTGAATGGGTGGGCGGTGCAGCGCGCGGTGATTTCGGCAAGTCTTTCGCAGGGGCTGGCGGTTGGCGCGAACAGAATGTGCGTTACGTCAGCAACATCATTGGACCGCGCCTCTACAACACGTTTTTTCTGGCAGCCATGACGGCGATTTTTGCAGTGCCCATTGCCCTTGTTCTCGGACTGCTCGCGGCACTCTATCGCAATAGCTGGTTTGACCGTGTCGTAAATTCCGTCACACTCACGACAATTGCTTCGCCCGAATTCTTTGTAGCCTACATTCTGATGTTTTTTCTGGCGGTGAAATTTCGGATTTTTTACCCTCTTTCCACGGTGAACCAGACCACACCCTTCTGGGAACATGTGTCGCGCGCGGCCTTGCCGACCTTGACATTGACGCTGGTCATCATTGCCCACATGATGCGAATGACAAGAGCCTCCATCATCAGTTTGCTCGCCAGTCCCTATATTGAGATGGCCAAGCTCAAGGGCCTGAAACCATGGCAAGTGATACTGCGTCATGCGCTCCCTAATGCGTGGGCTCCCATTGCCACCGTCATCGCATTCAATCTCGCTTACCTCGTTGTGGGCGTTGTCGTCGTCGAAGTGGTCTTCGTCTATCCCGGCATCGGGCAACTGATGGTGGACTCCGTGGGCTCGCGTGACATGCCCGTAGCCCAGGCCTGCGCCCTGATTTTCGCCGCTACTTATATTATGCTCAACCTGTTGGCAGACATTGTGGCCATCGTCACCAACCCAAGGCTCTTGCACCCGAAATGAGCAATCAGAACGTCGATATCCTCCACATGCGCACCAAACGCACCCGGTCTCAGGATGCGTGGCGGCTTTTGAAAAGTGCACCCTTCAGCGCCAAGTTCGGCATGTTCGTCATCGCGTTTTATTTTTTCTGTGCGGTGTTTGCAAACTTCATTGCACCTTATGGCGAGGCAGAAATTATCGGCAAAGCCTACGCGCCGCCGTCTGCGGGCCATTGGTTTGGCCTCGACCAGATCGGTCGCGATACACTGTCCCGCGTCATCTTCGGTGCACGCAACACCATCTTCATCGCGTTGGCCACGGTGCTGATCTCCTTCTTCATCGGCGGCGTTCTCGGCATCTATGCCGCCGTAACCCGGGGCTGGATGGACCAGATTGTCAGCCGCTTCGTCGATATTCTGATGTCTATTCCGGTGCTGATCTTCGCACTCATGCTGCTTGCCATGGCGGGTAAATCCGTGTGGAACCTGATCTTCATTCTGGCGCTGCTTGACTCAACCCGCGTCTTCCGTCTCGCCCGCAACACTGCCCTCAGTGTGGCCGTGCAAGACTTTGTCGAAGCGGCCCGCCTGCGTGGTGAAGGCATGATGTGGGTGGTGTTCCGCGAAATCATACCCAACATTCTGCCTACACTTATTGCCGAATTCGGCCTGCGCTTCTCCTTCGTCTTTCTCACCATCTCGGCCCTGTCCTTTCTCGGCGTCGGCATTCAACCGCCAACAGCGGACTGGGGCTCCATGGTGGCGGAAAGTAAAACCCTGATCACCTTCGGGCGGCCACAACCGCTCATTCCGGCTGCGGCCATTGCCCTGCTCACGGTTGCCGTGAACTTCGTGGTGGATTGGTTCCTGCATAAAACTTCGGGGTTGCGCGATGAGCAATGACAAGAAGCGCGTCAGGGGCACAGCCCTTGTCGAAATCCGCGGCCTCAAAATCGAAGGTTTTTCTGACGACAAGTGGCACCCCATCATCAAAGGCATCGACCTCGATTTGAAACGCGGTGAAGTGCTGGGTCTCATTGGCGAATCGGGTGCCGGGAAATCCACGCTCGGCCTCGCCACCATGGGCTATACCAAACCCGGCTGCCGCATTTCTGCGGGCACCGTCATGTTTGACGGCAAGGATCTTGCCACCGCTCCGCAAGAGCAACTGCGCAAGATGTGGGGCAGCCAGATTTCCTATGTTGCGCAGAGCGCGCAGGCCTCCTTCAACCCGGCCCATCATTTGATGGATCAGGTTGTCGAAAGCGCCGTCAACCATCAGGTTATGCCGCGCGACAAAGCCGAGGTTGACGCGCGAGACTTGTTCAAGCGCCTGCAACTGCCCAACCCGGATAGCATTGGCGACCGCTACCCACATCAGGTCTCCGGTGGCCAGTTGCAACGCGCCATGACTGCAATGGCCATGTCCTGTCGCCCCGATCTCATTGTCTTCGACGAACCCACAACCGCTCTTGACGTCACGACCCAAGTCGAAGTGCTCGCCTCCATGCGCCGCATCGTTGAGGAGTTTGATACGGCTGCGGTTTACATCACCCATGATCTCGCCGTCGTCGCCCAAATGGCCCACCGCATCATGGTGCTGCGCTATGGCAATCTGGTGGAACAATCCGACACCCGCTCCATGCTGAAGCAGCCCACGCAGGATTATACCAAGTCCCTCTGGGCCGTGCGCAGTCTGGTGAAGCCAGAAGAAAAAAGCAGCGACATTGTCCTGTCGATCAATGCTGTGGACGCCAGCTATTCCAGCTCTCTCAAGGTTCTCGACAATGTCACCGTGCGCCTGCCGCGCGGAAAAACCGTGGCTGTCGTCGGTGAATCCGGTTCCGGCAAATCTACCTTGGCCCGCGCCATCACCGGGTTGTTGCCGCCGTCGAAAGGCCGCATCGAATTCAATGGCAAGCCACTTCCGGCCAAATTGCAGGACCGGGACCGCGACACGCTGCGCCGCATCCAGATGATTTATCAGTCCGCTGATACCGCCCTCAACCCGCGCCAGCGCGTGCGCGATATTATTGGCCGCCCCCTCGAATTCTATCTCGGCCTTACCGGTGCTGCGAAAGAAAAGAAGATCATCGCACTCCTCGACAACATCGAACTCGGCGAAAACTTCATTGATCGTTATCCCAATGAAATGTCGGGCGGCCAAAAGCAGCGCATCTCCATCGCACGCGCCCTGGCCGCTGAACCCGACATCATCATTTGTGACGAAGTGACGTCCGCCCTCGATCAGATCGTGCAGGAAGAAATCCTGAAACTGCTGATGCGACTGCAAAAGGAAACCAACGTCAGCTACCTCTTCATCACCCACGACATCGCGACGGTGCGTGCGATTTCCGATGAAATCGTCGTGATGTACAAAGGCAAGGTTGTGCAGCAGGGGCTTAAAAGCGAAGTGTTGAACCCACCCTATCCTCCGTACACGGAGCTGTTGCTGTCATCCGTGCCACAAATGGATCCGGATTGGTTGACGGGCTTGTTGAAAAAGCGGGCGGGGGCTTAAGGGACCGCATCCGGCCGTTGGCCACCTTCTCCACGCAAGTGGGCGCGGAGAAGGGATTGCATTGAGACCCCCCCAATTTTCGAACAACAAGGGCGGTTCCAATCCAGTCCCTTCTCCAGCCCTCTTGCTGGAGAAGCTGGCCGACTGCGTCCGCCGTAGCCCCCTTGGGCGAAGGTGGAAGGCCGGATGAGGTCCCTTCCTCCCCCCTCAATTTCCCATCTTTGCCCGCAACCGCGCCGCATGTAGCAGCGGTTCCGTATAGCCATTGGGCTGTACCCGCCCCTTGAATACCAGATCACACGCCGCCTGAAACGCCAACGACGCCTCAAAATCCGGTGCCATGTTTTTATAGAAAGCATCCCCGGCATTCTGTTGATCCACCACAGCGGCCATGCGCCTGAGCGTCTCCGTCACTTGCGCCTCACTGACAATCCCATGCAGCAACCAGTTGGCCATATGCTGCGATGAGATGCGCAATGTGGCGCGGTCTTCCATCAAGCCTACATTATTGATATCGGGCACTTTTGAGCAACCAATGCCCTGGTCCACCCAGCGCACCACATAGCCGAGAAGACCTTGCGCATTGTTGTCGAGTTCGCGCTGAATTTGTGCCGCCGTCCACTTGCGGAACGCCGCCGTTGGAATTTCAATCAGCGCATCTACGTGCGCCCGCC
Source organism: Hyphomicrobiales bacterium (assembly GCA_031430915.1). Lineage (GTDB taxonomy): Bacteria > Pseudomonadota > Alphaproteobacteria > Rhizobiales > Aestuariivirgaceae > Aestuariivirga. Next base: position 20,649 of record JANPCL010000212.1, on the reverse strand, counting down.
GCCCGCCCGCCGCCAGTTTCTTCTGCACGGCAAGCACATCGGTCTTGTGATAGTGCAGCGCGTGCAAAGTGGCTGCCGTGGGTGAAGGCACCCATGCGCAAGTCGCACCCGCCTTCGGATGATCGCCCTTTTGCTCCAGCATTGCCGCCATCAAATCCGGCATGGCCCACATGCCCTTGCCGATCTGGGCACGGCCAGACAAGCCACACTCCAACCCGATATCGACGTTGAGATTTTCGTATGCGGTGATCCAGCCCTTGCGCTTGATGAAGTCCTTCCGCGAAAACGGACCCGCCTCCATAGAGGTGTGGATTTCATCGCCCGTGCGATCCAGAAAACCGGTGTTGATGAACGCCACCCGGTGTCGTGCGGCATAAATGCAGGACTTGAGGTTGACCGAGGTGCGCCGCTCCTCATCCATGATGCCGATTTTCACTGTGTTGGCGGGAAGCCCGAGCACAACCTCCACGCGTGAGAAGATCGTATCCGTAAACGCCACTTCCTCCGGCCCATGCATCTTGGGCTTCACCACATAAATTGATCCGCACACGGAGTTTCGTGCGCCATCAGCCTTTTGCACATCATGCAGACCGATCAGCGTGGTGATCATCGCATCCATCAGCCCCTCGGGAATCTCATCTCCATCCCGGTCCAGAATGGCAGGCGTCGTCATCAAATGCCCAACATTGCGAATCCACAACAGCGCGCGCCCTTTCAGCACAAGCGGGGAATCGTCAGGACGCACATAACTGCGATCCGCATTGAGCTTGCGGACAATGGTCTTGCCAGCTTTTTCCAACGATGCTTCAAGGTCACCCTTCATCAGGCCCAGCCAATTGGCGTAAGCCCCGATCTTGTCCGCCGCATCCACGCAAGCCACGGAATCCTCACAGTCCATGATGGCGGAAACAGCGCTCTCAATCACCACATCCGCCAGCAGGGCTTGGTCCCGGCTGCCAATGAAATGCGCCCGGTCAAACACCAGTTCCACATGCAGGCCATTGTTGCGCAACAGAACGGAATCGGGTGCACGCGGGTTGCCGCGATAGCCCACAAATTTCCCAGGCTGCAACAGTGGCATGTCATCTACCTGCAGCGCGCCGTCCTTCACCACATAGCGCTCTGCATCGGCATGGCTGGTACCCTCTACGGGAAACACTTCATCCAGAAACACCCGCACCCGCGCCACAACCCGCGCACCGCGTCCGCGATCATAACCACCCGCAGGCGGTGGGCCGCCAATCGCATCGGTGCCATAAAAACAATCATACAAACTTCCCCAGCGCGCATTGGCGGCGTTCAAAGCGTAGCGCGCATTGGTGACTGGCACCACCAACTGCGGCCCCGGCGTCGTCGCAATCTCCGCATCAACGCCAGACGTATCAATTGCAAAATCACCCGGCTCCGGAACAATGTAACCAATTTCGCGCAGAAACACTTCCTGCGCAGCGCTGTTGGTCGTACCCGCATGGGCTTTGCACCAAGCATCAATCTGCAAAGCCAGTGCATCGCGCTTTGCAAGGAGGGCGCGGTTCACGGGGGCCAGCTCATGCACAAGGCCAGAGAACCCTTGCCAGAAGGTAGCCTCACTCACACCCGTTCCAGGCAAGGCATCTCTTGTCAGAAAGCGCTCAAGCGCTGCATCCACCTGCAATCCCAAGCGGTCAACACGCTGTGTCATGATGTTTTTTCCTCAAGTGCAGAAGGCTTTGGTCCGCCGAAAGCCCAGTCCAGCAATTCAACGGTATGCAGCATGGGTTTGCCAAGCCCGTCCTGTAATTGCGTGATGCAGCCCAGGTTGCCCGCAGCAATGATGTCTGGCGAAGTGGATTTGATGTTACCAAGCTTCCGCTGCTTCAACTGTGACGCGATCTCAGGCTGCAACATGTTATAAGTCCCTGCAGACCCGCAGCACAAATGTCCCTCTGGGACTGCCACCACATCAAAACCCGCCCGCTGCAACAAAGCAATCGGTGCCTGCGTAATCTTTTGTCCATGCTGCATGGAACAGGCGGAGTGATAGGCCACGCGCAAATTCTTTTTCGACTGCTGCGGCAAATCAAGCCGCGCCAGCAATTCTGTCACATCCAGAGTTTTCGCACTGATGGCGGCGGCCTTCGCAGCGTAGTCGACATCATGCTTCAACATGAAACCATAGTCCTTGATCGTGGTACCGCAACCCGAAGCCGTTATGATGACGTGATCCAGCTTGGCATCGGTCCATTGGTCAATGACGCGCCGTGCGTAGCCATGTGCCTCGTGCTCGCGTCCCATATGGTGGGTAATGGAGCCACAACAACTCTCGCCCGCCGTCACAACAACGTCAAAACTAAGGCGCGTCAAAAGCCGCACCGCCGCCGCATTGATGCCAGGATCTGTCACACTCTGCACACAGCCCCGCAACAATCCGACACGACCTTTGGACTTTCCAATCGCGGGATAAGTACCAGGATGCCCCAAGGGCTCCTGCATCGCAGGCCGCGATGGCGTCAAAGCCAGCGCCGCCCCCAGCCTTTTAAATCCAAGCGATTGTACAACACCAGCAACCGGTTTGCCCAACCGCGCCAACACCATGGCCCAAGCAAAGAGCCTTGGACGTGGCATCAGATAACCCAACACATTGCGCATCAAACGCTCAGGCAAAGCCCGCGTATAGGTCGCCTCAATATGATTCCGCGCCGTATCCACAAGGTGCATGTAGTTCACGCCCGAAGGACACGTGGTCATGCAAGACAGGCACGACAAACAGCGGTCCACATGCTTCACCACATCAGGCGAAGGTGGCCCACCCTTTTCCAGCATCTCCTTCATGAGGTATATGCGCCCCCGCGGAGAATCGAGTTCGTCGCCGAGCAATACGTATGTGGGGCAGGTGGCGGTGCAGAATCCACAATGCACGCAAGAGCGCAGCACAGAATTGGCATCTGCGATTTTTGGGTCGGCGAGTTGTTCTGGTGTGAAATGGGTTTGCATGTGTCAAATGCCTGTATACATGCGGCCGGGATTGAGCTTGCCTTGCGGATCGAGGGCTGACTTCACGCGACCAGTAAGTGCGGCTAACGTCGGGGCTTGTGGTTGAAACACCTCGACGCGCCGGCGCAGATCATCAGGGGCCGCAAACAAAGTCGCATGACCTTCCGTGAAAGCGGAGCGCACCAGAGTTTCACCTCCATCAACCGTCGCAGGTAAACTCATCCACAACAATCCCCCACCCCAATCGAAAAAATAGCGAGCGTCGGTTTGCCGGGCGATGTGAGCTGCAACGGCAGCGCCTTGCATGGGTGCAACATTGATCCGCCAGAGGGCGCGCGTTGCGTCATGTGCAATGGCATTGCAGTCCCTGATCTTCGACCAGATCGCCCGTGATGGTTCAGCGTTGATAATTTCGCAGTTCAGTTTGAGGCCTGACACAAACCGGTCCCGCCGCGCCGCCACAGAAATCGCTATGCCTTCGAAACGCAGATAAGTTCCTTTACCCGGCACATGCGCTGCACCAGAAATTTCTGCGGACGACTGCAAGGCATCAGACATGACCCGCATGGCTTCAGCATCATCGCGAACTGACACCAGCACCGTCTCTTCCGTCTCAGGCGCAGGCAGAACTTTGAATGTTACCGATGTAAGCGCCGCGAGTGTGCCATAGGACCCCGCCATCAGTTTCGGCATGTCATAGCCCGTCACGTTCTTGACCACACGTGCACCAGCTTTGAAAATCTCCCCACGTCCCGTCACGCCGCGCACACCCAGCACATGATCTCGTGCACTGCCAGCCTTGATGCGGCGCGGACCTGCCAGAGCCGTGGCAAGCAAACCGCCCAGACTGCCGGAATGCGAACTGCCCCATAGATGCGAAAAGTCCGGAGGCTCAAATGCCAGCATTTGTCCCCGCTGTTGCAGCAACGCTTGCACCACCGCCAGCGGCGTTGCGGCACCTGCTTCCAGTACCAATTCCTCAGCTTCATAATAGGAAACGCCGGAAAATGTCTGCAACGAAAGGGTTGTTCGATTTTCCGCAATCATACCCAAACCACGCTTGCTGCCCAATCCCTCGACGCTGAAAGGACCACCAGCAGAAATCATCTCCGCCAGTTCAGCTTCTGTGTGTGGAGCCAGTACCTGTGACATCAGAAACGCGGCAAATCTGGAAAATTAACATGGCCTTTGTGTACGATCATGCGGCCAAGTTCGGCACAGCGGTGCAGCGTCGGAAACACCTTGCCAGGGTTCAGAAGCCCCCTTGCATCAAAAGCACATTTCATGCGTTGCTGCACAGCAAGGTCGGTTTTCGAAAACATTTCCGGCATCAAGTCGCGTTTTTCAACACCAACACCATGTTCCCCCGTCAACACACCACCGACCTTCACACACAGACGCAAAATATCGGCTCCAAAAGCTTCCGCACGCTCCAACTCATCACCCACATTTGCATCAAACAAAATCAGTGGATGCAAATTGCCATCACCCGCATGAAACACATTTGCCACCCGCAACCTGTGCTTACGCGAAAGCTCCTCCATGCCGCGCAACACCTCAGGCAAAGTCTTGCGGGGTATGGTGCCATCCATGCACATATAGTCAGGTGAGATGCGACCAACCGCCGGAAACGCGGCCTTGCGCCCGGCCCAAAACAGCAGGCGTTCTTGTTCAGTCTGTGAAATGCGCAATGTCGAAGCCCGGTTTATCTCGGCAAGCAAACGCACGCGCTCAATCAATGCATCCACTTCAGCAGGCGGGCCATCCAATTCCACAATCAGCAGCGCCTCAACATCCAGGGGATAGTCTGCATGCACAAAATCTTCCGCCGCATGAATGGCCGGCTTGTCCATCATCTCCATACCGCCTGGAATGATGCCTGCCGAAATTACATCCGCCACACACTGTCCCGCATCTTCGCTGGTTGGGAAACCGATGAGCAAAGCCCGCGCTGTTTCCGGCTTCTGCAAGATGCGCACCGTGACCTCGGTGACCACACCAAGCAAACCTTCCGAGCCCGTGAGAATGCCCATCAGATCGTAACCATCGGAGTCCAGATGCTTGCCGCCAAGTCGCACCACATCGCCGCCGGGCAGCACCACTTCAAGGCCCAGAATATTATTCGCCGTCAAACCATATTTCAGACAATGCACCCCACCCGAATTCTCAGCCACATTGCCCCCAATGGTGCAGGCGATTTGCGAGGAGGGGTCCGGCGCGTAGTAAAAACCCCTGTGTTCAACAGCGCGTGTAATTGCAAGGTTGGTCACACCTGGTTGCACCACCGCGCAGCGATTGTCGAAGTCAATGTCCAGCACCTTGTTGAATTTCGCCATGCCCAACACAATGCCATCGGCCAATGGCAATGCACCGCCCGACAGCGAAGTGCCAGCCCCGCGCGGCACAATCTTGATGCCTTCGTCCTGCGCATATTTCAGAATGGCCGAAACCTCAACCGTCGTCTCCGGCAACACCACCAGCATGGGCGGCTGACGATAAGCCGTAAGACCATCACTTTCATAGGCTTTGAGAGAAGCAGGCGTATCAATCACATGCGAAGGCTTCACCATGCGCCGCAACGCGACAGCTATATCAGCGCGGCGCGCCAACACGGCTTCATCGGGCAGAGGCATAGCGATCATGGCGTTAATTCCACAGGCATTTGTGTTGGCCCTTTCTTCACCCTCCCCACAAGGGGGAGGGAATTGTTGAGTGGCTTGTGCTGAAGATGGCGAATCATTTCAAAGAACCGTTGGTGTTATCCGTTGATTGCGAGATAGGCAGAATATAGCGAAGTCGTTCCGCACATGAACAACCGATTGCGCAAGGGGCCACCGAAACTCACGTTGCCGCAGATCTCTGGCAATTTGATTTGGCCGATCAAGTCGCCATTGGGCAGAAAGCAATGCACGCCATCAGCAGCTGAACTCCAGATGCGATCCTGCATGTCGACACGAAAACCGTCAAACATTCCGACAGAACACACAGCAAAAACTTTCGAAGTACCGAGTGTCTTGCCATCGCTGTTGACTTTGAACGTGCGGATATGTTTTGGCCCATCGGGATGATGCGACAAACCCGTGTCTGCAATATGCAGCAATGACTCATCGCGCGAAAAAGCCAGACCATTCGGCTTCACGAAATCATCAGCGACCAATGTAATTTCGCCCGATTGTCCATCAATGCGATAGACGTCGCAACGGTCCAATTCCATCGGCGCCTTGATGCCTTCATAGTCCGTGAGAATGCCATAGGACGGATCGGTAAACCAGATCGAGCCGTCAGATTTCACAACAACGTCATTGGGTGAATTGAACCGCTTGCCCTTGAAGCGCTCAGCCAACACAGTGATCGATCCATCAAACTCCGTGCGGGTCACGCGGCGGGTGAGATGTTCGCAAGACACCAGTCGTCCCTGCGGGTCAGTCGTATTGCCATTGGTATTGTTGGAAGGTTGCCGGAACGTCGAGACATGTCCATCGCATTCGTCATAGCGCATCATCCGGTTGTTGGGGATATCGGAGAACACCAGATAACGCCCGGCAGCAAACCACGTCGGCCCTTCTGTCCAGCGCCCACCGGTCCATAACCGCTCAACCCGGCCATGGCCTGTCAGCAATCCGTTGAACCGCTTGTCCAGAACTTCAAACCCCGTGCCTTCAGGCTCGCCGTAATACATTCTCGCATCCTCCCAAGACGACTATTCGTGTCAACGTCAGTGTGATGGAAGTATCGCTGCTGTCAAGATGGTGCGCATATGCGTGAAGCAGATGACTGGATTACTCGCCCGCCGCCGTCTCAGGGTACAAGGTTTCTTTCAGCCGCCAGAAGCTGTGCGCAACCAAAGTCACGATAACAATTGCTCCACCCAGCAACACTGCATTGGAAGGCGCTTCTTTGAACAGTAGCCAGATCCAGATCGGCGTGAGAATTGTTTCCAACAGAAAAAACATGCTGACATCAGCTGAGGGCAAAAAACGAGGTCCATTCGCGATCAAAGATGAAGACAGCGGAATGATCACCAGACCGTTGAGCGCAACCCAAAACCAGCTGGGCATACCGAAAGCTGCGGTTTTGCCAAGAAGTGAAACATCAGCCTTGAAAATCAGTAATGCGATGAGAGCTGATACCAGACTGCCTACTGCAAGACTTGTTGCCACGTTTTTCCCGCTGGCACGGATGATTGTAAATGCAGCAGCCGTGCAGCACGCACAGACAAAAGCCAGAAAATCGCCCCATAATCCGCCGAATGACAGGCTGTCACGCACTATGATACCAACACCGATCAAAGCCAGTACTGTTGCAATCCATGTAAAAGGGCGGACTTCTTCGTGAATGAATAGTCTTGAAAATACCGCAGTCAATACGGGCACCAACGCTAAAATAAAAACCACGTTGGCGGCACCGGTCTCTTTTAACGCGCCAATATACGAAATGTTCGCAACAGTGTTGGTGGCAATGACTGCAAGCCCTGCTGTTCCGGCGATGTAGGGCAGCGACTGCGCAGATCTCATCCGCATCACCAGCCAGACGGCCGTAATCGACAGAAACAGGAATATGCCGCGCGCAAAAATCAGTGCCCATTTTTCGTTGTCGGCAAGCCGCAGCAACGGCAGATCAAACGTGAATAGAAAACCACCAAATGCAGTAATCAACAAACCGAAACGCACGTTGCGCGCATAGGAAGAAACGTCACTATTATTCACGCGACAAGGCTCCATTTGGCAAACTTGGACTACACCCCACTACTACCTCAAAGTGATAACCAGTGTTTTTAGACTTTGCAAGGTTGCATTCGATTCAAGAGATTGCAAATTAACAAGCGGTGGACAAGTCCATGATTTGTCCGCAATCTGTCGCAGAATTCAATGAGGAAAATCACAACAGGATGACGACAATTGCGCTTTTCGGAGCCGGTGGCAAAATGGGTATGCGACTCGGCAAAAACTTGAAAGACTCACGGTATGTCGTTCGCCCGGTAGAAGTGGGCGAAGCCGGACGCAGGCGCCTCGCCGACGAATTGGGCTGGCAAGCTGTTGATTCGGATTATGCCTTGGCTGACGCTAATGTGGTGATCCTTGCTGTGCCCGATACCGCCATCGGTAAAGTCGCATCAGGCATCATCGACAAACTGAAACCCGGCACCATTGTTGTCACGCTCGACGCAGCAGCGCCTTTTGCTGGTCATTTGCCAGACCGGAAAGACATCACTTACTTTGTGACTCACCCCTGTCATCCGCCGATCTTCAACGATGAAACCGAAATGCCTGCAAAGCTTGACCGCTTTGGTGGCGTTGCCGCGAAACAGGCTATTGTCAGCGCACTCATGCAAGGACCCGAAGAACACTATGCAATAGGCGAGGAAGTTGCGCGAACAATCTGGTCACCTATTTTGCGTTCGCATCGTTTGACGGTGGAGCAAATGGCATTGTTGGAACCCGGCCTGGCCGAAACAGTCTGCGGATCATTGCTCGACGTGTTGCGAGAAGCCATGGACGAGGTCGTCAGGCGCGGAGTACCGCCGGAAGCAGCACGGGATTTTCTTTTGGGGCACATGAACATCATGGCGGCGGTGATTTTTAAAGAACAATCCGGCGTCTTCTCCGACGCCTGCAACAAAGCCATCGAATTTGGCAAACCTGTGTTGATGCGCGAAGACTGGAAACGCGTGTTCGAACCCGATGAAATCATGGCTTCAATTCGCCGTATCACATGAGAAAGACAACACACGATGGCGCAATTTCTCAATGCAAAAGAAACTCTGGTGATCGATGCAATCGATGGCCTTTTGAGAACATCAGGCGGTCATGATCTCGCGCGCCTCGATGGTTTTCCCGCCATCAAGGTCGTGCTGCGTACAGACCACAAACCGGACAAGAAAGTGGCCATTGTCGCAGGTGGCGGCTCCGGCCATGAACCTGCCCATGCCGGATTTGTCGGCTCCGGCCTGATTACAGCCGCAGTCTGCGGCGAGGTGTTTTCGTCGCCGTCTGTGGATGCGGTTTTCGCCGCGATCATGGCTGTGACCGGCAAGGCAGGATGTCTCGTCATTTTCAAGAACTACACCGGTGATCGGTTGAATTTTGGCCTCGCCGTTGAAAAAGCCCGTACCTTGGGTCGCAAGGTAGAAGTCGTCATTGTAAGCGACGATATTGCACTGCCCGAAATCCCACAGCCACGCGGCATTGCAGGTGTCATGCTGGTAGAAAAAATCGCGGGCCATTATGCTGAGAAAGGATGGCCCCTTGCCAAGGTTGCAGCCATGGCACAGAAAGCATCTGACGGTTTGGTGTCGCTGGGCCTCGCTTTAACGTCTTGCACGTTGCCCGGCATTGGTCGCGAAGACCGCATACCCGAAGGCAAAGCCGAGTTGGGCTTGGGTATTCACGGCGAACCGGGTGTTGATATTGTTGCCTTCACTTCTGTCGCCAAAGCCACTGCACTTGTGACTGAAAAGCTATTTGCCAGCGTCAGGAAGGCATCAAAATATGCGCTGCTGATCAACAACCTCGGCTCCACCACACCACTCGAAATGGGTATCATCGCCAATGAGGTTTTGAAGGGCAAGCACGGCAAGAAAATAAAACTGGTCTGCGGTCCTGCCAATCTTGTGACTTCGCTCGACATGCACGGTTTCTCGCTGTCGCTGTTACCGCTGAATGCTGATTTTGAAACAGCGCTTTTGTCGCCTGCAACGCCCTTGGTCTGGCCTGGCGTGAAATCCCATGTATCTCCGAAATTGGTAAAGCTGCCGAGGGAGATAAAAGCCCAAACTTTCAAAGCCAGCCGTAATCTTGAACTCGCCGCACTTGTAATAAAGACCTGCGCGATTCTTGAAAGCGCCGAGTCAAAGCTGAACGCACTTGACGCCCGGGTGGGCGATGGTGATACGGGTTCCACCATCGCAACAGCCGCACGCCACATCGCGGGCAATCTCGGCAAGATGCCATTAGCCAAACCCGACCAGTTCTTCGCATCAGTCAGCGACGCCATGTCTCGCGGCATGGGTGGATCTTCCGGCGTGTTGCTGGCGATTTTTTTCGCCGCTGCATCGCAAGCCGCAAGCATGGGTAAACCATGGCCCTCCGCCCTCAAGGCAGGACTCGCCCGCATGATGGAATATGGCGGTGCAAACCCCGGCGACCGCACCATGATCGACGCATTGTTGCCCGCGCTGAACGCCTTGCCTGATTTGGCCAAGGCTGCAAAAGCTGCACGTATCGGTGCGGACGCTACAGCCAAAATGCTCAGCGCCCGCGCCGGGCGCTCCACTTACGTCTCTGCTGATAAACTTGAAGGCTTCAACGATCCCGGTGCCGAAGCCGTGGCACTGCTGCTGGAAGGACTGTCATACTAATATAACAGTTCTGGACAGCGCCGGGATTCCTGCATAGATTGTCAAAGAAGACAAACCTATGGGAGCGGGCGTAATGCCGGAGAACAATTTTCCGAAACTTCACAATGCCATGTGGCCGGGTCTTGTTGGCAAGGGTGCCGATTCGGAGCCGGGCATTGGGCTGGATACACTGCTCGACCTGACGGCCAAGGCCGAAGTGAATGGCAAGAAGTTTGATGGCGTCGATATTTTTCATGTTGGCCCGCACACGGAAATAGATTGCACCGATGACGACATCAAGCGGCTGGCTGAAAAGGTGCAATCGCGAAAGCTGGTGATCGGGTCCATCGTGGCACCGGTGTGGCCGCCTGTGGGTGGAGGGTCTGCCATGGGGTCGCTGTCAGACCGGAAGAAATTCGTCGAGAACGTGAAGAAGTCCTGCAATCTCGGCAAGCGCCTGCGCGATTTAGGAGTCAGGCCTTATGGGCTGGTGCGCATTGATTCTGCTTCGGGCGTAGGGGACTGGTCCAAAGACCCTGTGGGCAATACCAAGAAGATTGCCAAGACCTTTCGCGAAGCCTGTTCTGTTGCATCAGACTATGGTGAGCGGCTGGCCTGCGAGGGTGAAATCTGCTGGGGCGGCATGCATTCATGGAAGGACATGATCAACACGCTGGAGGAAGTGGACCGTCCGCAAACCATCGGCTTCCAGGCCGACATGGCCCACACGCTGCTTTATACCATGGGCTACAATGCGCCGAAATCGCGTTTGCTGCCAGCAAAGTTTGACTGGAAGAGCAAGAAGACGCTGGATGAAGCGTTGAAGAAAATGACGGACGCGTTGCGGCCCTGGACCATTGATTTCCATGTGGCGCAGAATGACGGCACGGTGAAGGGCTTGGGCTATCACGACAAGACCGGGCGGCACTGCATGGTGACGGACAAGAACGGCAAGCTCGATATTCCGAAACATGCAGGCTACTGGATGCGCGGCAAGGATGGCGAACTGACCAAGGCCTTCCGTCACATCTGCTGGGATGGCTGCATGTTCCCGAATGATGTGATGCTACAACAGAAGACCTGGAATGACATCCTCGCGACGATGCTGAAAGTGCGCGACAAGCATGGTTGGGCGGCATGATGGCCAAGAAGAAACTCAACATCGGCATGGTCGGTTATGGCTTCATGGGGCGGACACATTCCAACGCCTTCAAGCAAGTCAACAACTTCTTCCAGCTTGGGCATGAAACGGTGCTCAAGGCGGCTTGCGCCCGTGATGCGGGCAAGCTCAAGTCCTTCGCCGACCAATGGGGTTATGAATCCACCGAAACCGACTGGCGCAAACTTGTCGAACGCAAAGACATCGATGTGATCGACATCGCGGCCTCCAACGACATGCACCACGATATTGCAATTGCCGCCGCGCAAAACGGCAAAATGGTGATGTGCGAAAAGCCGCTGGGCCGCAACGCCAAGGAATCAGCCGAAATGGTGGCCGCTGTAGAGAAGGCGGGCGTGGCCAACATGGTCTGGTACAACTACCGCCGCATTCCCGCCGTGACACTGGCCAAGCAACTGATCGACGAAGGCCGACTTGGCAAGATTTTTCACTACCGCGCCAAGTTTCTGCAGGACTGGACCATATCGGCAGACCTCCCCCAAGGTGGTCAAGGCTTGTGGAGACTTGACGTGGGCATTGCGGGCTCCGGTGTGACCGGAGACTTGCTGGCCCACTGCATCGACACCGCCATGTGGCTCAACGGCTCCATCGACAAAGTTGTTGGCATGACGGAGACCTTCATCAAGGAACGTCACCACAACATCACTGGCAAAACCGAGAAAGTGGGCATTGATGATGCCTCTCTTTTCCTTGCGCGTTTCGAAAACGGCTCTCTCGCCAACTTCGAGGCTACGCGATATGCCCGTGGCCACAAGGCGCTCTACACCCTCGAAATCAATGGCGAGAAAGCCTCTATCTCCTGGGACTTGCACGATTTGCACCGCCTGCAATATTTCGACCACCGCGATGAAGGCCGCACCCGTGGCTGGCGCAATGTGCATATCACTGATGGCGATCACCCCTATATGGCGAAGTGGTGGGTGCCGGGCTTGCAGATTGGCTACGAACACTCCTTCATTCATCAGGCTGCGGACTTTATTGAGGGGATTGAGAACAGCAAGCCCGCGGCTCCCACATTCCGCGATGCTCTCGCAACCGAGCTCGTGACTGATGCCGTGTTGAAGTCAGCCCGGAGCGGTGTTTGGGAAAATGCCCGATGATTAAGCAGCTACAAATAATTTCATTGAAAGCGGTTTGGAAAGCCACGCCGCATCTTGCAACTCCGTTGAACTGCGATAGTCTCTAAAAAAAACAAGAACTTGAAAATGGGAAGCGTGTTTCATGTCATCGGGTGAAGTTCCAGCGTTACGGGTGACGGGTGCGGCCAAATATTACGGCCGCGTGCGTGCGCTGGAGAACATGAGCTTCACTGTGCCTAAGGGTCGCTTCTTCGTGCTGTTTGGCCCGAGTTCTGTTGGCAAGACAACCACGCTGCGCATGCTCGCAGGCTTGGTGCCACCCGATCAAGGCCGGGTCGAAATTTTCGGTAAAAACATGGTGGACCAGCCTATTGCGGGTCGCGGCATTTCCATGGTGTTCCAATCTTTTGCGCTCTATCCACATCTCACGGTGTTCGAAAATCTTGCTTACCCTTTGCGGGAAGAACGGGTGGCAGAAACAGAGATCAAGAAACGAGTGGAGGAAACAGCCGCGTCTCTCAAACTGACGGCGCGCCTTCAACGCAAGCCCAGCACACTGTCAGGTGGTGAACAGCAGCGTGTGGCACTTGGGCGTTCGCTGGTGCGCCGTCCCCGCATTTTGTTGTTGGATGAACCGCTGACCAACCTCGATGCAAAACTGCGCCATGACATGCGTGCGGAATTGAAGCGTTTGCACCGACAATTTGGCATGACCATTGTCTATGCGACGCCCGATGAACTTGAGGCACTGTCGATGGGTGAAGAAATCGCTGTGATGCGTGACGGCGCTGTGGAACAACTGGGAACGCCTGATGAATTGTATGATACGCCACGCAACACCTACGTAGCAGGCAAGATTGGTTCGCCCCACATGAACATGCTGGACGCCGTGGTGGCGAGTGATGGCAAATCGATTGAAACCGCCCTGGGCCGCTTGCCGACGGGAGCAACCTTGAAACAGGCCTCCGGCATCAAGGCCATGCTGGGCATTCGCCCCAATGACATTACTCTCACAGCGAAAGGCGGCATTGCCTCTCGCATTCACATGCTTGAACCCTTGGGCGATGTCACCGTTGTTTCGGTGGAAAGTAACGGCAGCACCTTGCGTCTGGTGCTGCCGGAAGCCCGGGCACTTGGGCTGAAACCCGGTGATGCAGCATCAATTGCAATCGACCCCAACAGAATTCACATCTTCCGTGCCGACAGCGGCGAGGCAATAGGCCAGCGCTCAAGCACTTGAAGGACGACAAGAAACCGAAACGGTAGCAACAGGGAGGAAACCTAACGATGACCGTTATGACCAAAGTAAAGGGACTGGCAATTGCCGCAGGCTTTGCCGCAACACTTCTGACGGGTGGTGCAAATCTCGCACTGGCTGAAGACGTGACGCTGACCATGGCTGTGCCGGATTGGCCACCAACACGCATCATGAAGAAGTTCTTCGACGAGCAATACAAGTCAAAGAGCGGTAACACTGTGAAGCTGGATGTGGACTTCATTCCATGGCCTGACTTCTACACCCGTGTGAATGCGTCACTCACATCAGGTGAAAAGAAATACAACTTCATCGTGTCCGACTCGCAATGGCTCGGTGCCTTCGTTGAGGGTGGCTATTTCCGCAAGATCAACGATCTTCTGGAAGCCGATCCGGATTTCATGGCGACCTTCAAGTCAGTTCATCCTAACCCCTTGAACGCCTACGCCACCTATCCGCACAAAACGGAAAACTACTACGGCTTCCCGCAGTTCCCGGACGTGTTGGTGAACTATGGTCGCTCAGACATTCTCTGCAACGAAGAAGAGCAGAAGAATTTCATGGCGAAGTACAGCAAGAAGCTGGCGTGCACGGGCGAAGAAATGGACGCCATGACATGGGACGACTTCAAGAATGTTGGCGAATTCTTCCAACGCAAGAAGGGCGACATGCTGGCTGGAAAGCCTGCTGACGATGATTTCTATGGCATCGCCTTCCAGGCTGGCAAAGGTTACGACTTCTCGTCGATGCAGATCAACGGTTTCATCTGGCAGATGGGTGGCAACACCTGGGATGAAACCCAGGCCCCCAAGGGCCAGGCCGAGGGCGTTGTGAACTCTCCGGAAGCTATCGCCGCTCTCGACAAGTATCTGAGTTTCATCCAGTACATGCCACCAGTGGCGCGCACCGGCACCATGGACATCTTCAAGTCGGACGAATTGTTCCGCGAAGGCAAGGTGGCCATGAACATTGACTGGATCGGTCTGGGCGAAGCCTCGCTTGATCCGAAGTCGTCCAAGGTGTCCGACAAGCTGGTCTTCGGCCAGATGCCTGGCACCATGGGTGCAGACGGCAAGATGGTGCGTTGGTCCAACATCGGCGGTCAGCCCTTCGTGCTGACAACCTGGACGACAGATACACAAACCAAGGAAGCAGTGGACTTTGTAAAGTGGTGGCTGTCGCCAGAAATTCAAACCCAGTTTGCTGCTGGTGGTGGACAGTCCGCCATCAAGTCTGTGTATGAAGATCCAAAGTATGTGACCTATCGTCCATGGAATCGCGCTTGGGCACCATCGCTGGATTGGCAAAAAGACGTGTGGCACGTGCCGCAGTTCTTTGAATTGCTGACCCAGCAACAAGACCAGTTCGACCTCGCCATCACTGGCAAGCAGGATGCAAAAACAACGCTCGATAACGTGGCGAAGTTCCAGCAGAACCTGCTTAAGGAAGCTGGCTTGATTGAGTAAGAAGTGAAGGGACCTCATCCGGCCTTCGGCCACTTTCTCCACGCAAGAGGGCGTGGAGAAGGGACTGTGGTGAGACCTCCCTCACAAAATTAAGACTGGTCTATCAATTATCCCTTCTCCAGCCCTTTTGCTGGAGAAGGTGCCCGAAGGGCGGATGAGGTCCCTTCGGATCAAGCGAGAAATTAACATATGACTGCCACGACCATCGAACCACAGCCTTCGTTCTTCACATTCGAAGCCCATAATTGGAAGCTCGCAATTCTGGCTGGACTTATTGTCTCCATCCTTGCCATCCTCACACTCCCGGCTGCCGCTTCCTTCTGGATCGTCGCACTCGCGGCCGCACTCATTGCCGGGGCCTTTGCCATCAACGCCTATCGCCGTAAATATTATGGCGGCCTTCTCGTTGCACCGGCCATTGCTGTGCTGTTCGTCATGAATATTTTTCCGTTGTTGTGGTCATTGGGGCTTTCGTTTTTCGCCTACCAGTCCAACAACCAGTCTATCCGCTTTGTTGGTCTCAATAATTACATCAAGATCCTCACCAATGATTTGGCATCCGCCGACAATTGGAAAGCCCTGATCAACACTGCAATGTTTGTGGTGCTCACGGTATCAGCACAGATGGTGTTGGGTTTCTTGCTGGCCATGCTGTTTTCGAAACAGTTTCCGTTGCGCAAGTATTTGCTGATCCTGGTGCTTACCCCCATGATGTTGTCGGTCGTGGCATCCGGCGTGTTCTTCACCTATTACTTTGATCCTACATTTGGTATTTTGAGTTACGTGATGGGTTCGATCACTGGCGAACAGTTCATTTTGATGGACAACAAGGTGGGCGCTGTTGCAGGTATTGTCTTTGCTGATGCATGGATGTGGGCACCTTTCGTTATGCTGCTGGTGCTGGCGGGCCTCGTGTCGGTTCCCAAATATCTTTATGAAGCCGCAGCCATTGACCGTGTGTCAGCGTGGCGCAGATTCTGGAACATTACCTTCCCATACATTCGTGGTCTGTTGATGTTGGCGCTGCTCTTTCGCACCATCGAAGCTTTCAAACTGGCAGACCTTGTCATTCTGTTGACCAAAGGCGGCAACGATACAATGACGATTTCCTATCACCTCATCCGTATCGCCAACGAGCAGAACAAGACGAGTGAGGGAGCTTCCATTTCCTACGTTATGCTCTTCATGGTAATCGTCTTGACGAATTTGTACCTCTACTTGGCAAATCGCCGGAGCCAGTCTGCATGAGCACGATTCTTGAAAATCTCGGTTTCCGAAAAGCCTCTGGCGTTGGTGAAGCGGGCTGGGGCCGCACTTTGTTTGTTGCCATCATCGCCTTCATCTACTTCCTGCCGGTGTTGATGATCATCTTCACCGCTTTCAAACCGCAGGACGCCGCCCTTTCAGTGCCACCCACCCTGTCGCCCACCTCGCTGTTTGGCCTGATCCCCGATCAGTTTGTTTTCACGCCGACGCTGGAAAATTTTGGCTCCGTGTTCAAGCGTGTCATGACCACAGGTGGCCAGCCGGAAGCCACGGGTTTTGACAAGTTTTTCTTCAACTCAATCGTGATTGCCTCCATTTCAGTATTGCTGGCGCTGGTCATTGGCACACTGGCGTCCTACGGGTTTTCGCGCTATCCGCTGAAGGGTAACGACACCTACCTCTTCATCATCCTCACCACCCGCATGCTGCCTGCCATTGTGGTCATCATCCCTGTGATCTTGATGTTCCGTGTTGTGGGCTTGTCCGGTTCCTATATCGGCATCATCCTGCTCTACACAGCCTTCAACCTCGCCTTCACCATCTGGATGATGAAGAGCTTCTTTGACGAGTTGTCGACGGATGTGGAAGATGCCGCCCGCATTGACGGCTCGTCGGAAAAGAAAGTGTTCTTCAAGATTGCTCTGCCGCAGGTGGTTGCGGGCCTTGCCGCAACATTCGTCTTCGGCCTCATCCTCACCTGGAACGAGTTTCTGTTTGCCCTGCTTCTCACGGGGGTTGATACGCGCACGGTACCCGTGGCCATGAACCAGGCCGTATCTTCCGGCGGGCGCGGCACTGATTGGACCTTGCTTGCGTCCATCGAAACCCTGTTCCTCATCCCCGTCTTTCTCGTCACCTTCTTCCTGCAGGATCACCTGTTGCGTGGCGTGACTTTCGGCACTGTGAAAAAATAATGTCCACTATTGATGTGAGAAAAGTCACCAAGAAGTTCGGCGAATTTGTGGCCGTGCGCGACGCTGATCTTAAGGTGGATGCGGGCGAAGTTGTATGTCTGCTCGGACCCTCTGGGTGTGGCAAGACCACAACACTGCGCATGATTGCCGGGCTTGAACGTGCAACATCCGGCGAAGTGATCATCGCCGGCAAAAACATGAATGAACTGTCGCCGGAAAAACGCGACATCGCCATGGTGTTCCAGTTCTACGCACTTTATCCCGCTCTCAGCGTGGGTGAAAACATCGCCATGCCCTTGCATTTCGAAAACCTGTCGAAACAAGACCGCGATACGCGCGTACTGAAAGTCGCAAAAATCCTCGCCCTCACCGACGTGCTGGACCGTTTGCCTGGGCAAGTCTCTGAGGGTGAAAAGCAACGCGTCGCCGTGGCCCGCGCCATTGTCCGCGATCCCAACTGCTTTCTGTTTGATGAACCGCTGTCACGACTTGATGTGGAACTCCGGCATTCCATGCGTGGGCAAATCAAGGAAGTTTTGTCCAATCTCTCCAAGGCCACTGTAATTGTGACGCATGATCAGCTTGAAGCGCTGACCATGGCAGACCGCATCGCCATCATGCGTGATGGATTGATCGAACAGGTGGGAACACCCCATGATGTGTTTGCGAAGCCAGCAAATGTATTTGTGGCCAGCTTCATCGGCACGCCGCAGATGAATTTGCTCGAAGCCAGTCTCACAGGGTTCCGTCTGGGCGAAGCTGGTATTGACATCAACGGCAACACGGTGAATCTCACTGTCAACCCGGCCGCCAGCAAACTTAAAAACCCGAAGATCACCCTCGGCATTCGCCCCCGCGCCTTCACGACAGTGGATAAGGCAGGACGTGACAGCCTGACAGCGCAAGCCGAATTGATTGAGCCGATGGGTGCTGAAACCCTGGTCCACGCCAGGCTCTCAGGTGGTGGTGAAATCCGCGCGGTGGTGCCGCGTGAAAAGCGAGTCAAGGTGGGGGAGACGCTGCACCTGAAACTGGATGCTTCGCAAACCCATGTCTTTGGAGACGACGGAAAGGCTGTGAGAGCATGAGCAATTCTCCGCTTCAACCAGATGGCATGTCACCTGCAGCTGCCCGCAAACTGGAATTCGCGATCATCGGCCTGGGCATTGTAGCATTGGCCATGATCTTCCAACCTTTCTCGATTGGTCTTTTCACCGCAGGTGCCATGCTTGTTGTGTTTGCAGGACTGGTAAACAACCTCTTGCCGCTCGCACAACCCGGCGTGCCACCCCGCACCGTGGTGACCATTGCCATGGTCGTTGCCATGATTTTTTGCATCGTGCTGTTGCTGGCCATACTGTCAGCTTCGCTCTACGGCACTTTCTTTCTGAATCCGCCAGACCCCAATACCAGTGCAGGCAAAATACAGCTCAAGGCCACGCCCTGGTACCTGCACAGCTTTACTCTCAGTGTAGCCGCCGTCGCTGCGGTGCTCGCAGGTCTCGTCACGCTGCGATCGCGCCGCAAGGGTTGATCCAACTATGGCTCATGAGGTTTCGGTCATTGGCCTTTATATACTGGACGTCCTCGGTCGTCCGGTCACCCGCATACCCGAACTGGGAGGCGTCGATTTTATTGAAGAGATCAGGCTGACGGTTGCGGGAACCGCAGGTGGCACTGTTATTGACACTGCAAAACTGGGGATGAAAAGCCTGGCCGTTGGCGCTGTCGGAGATGACGAAAAGGCCGACTGGGTGCTCATGACCATGCAGAAACATGGCATCGATACCTCGGCTATGCAGCGCCTGAAAGGTGTGCCCACATCGGCCACCATTCTGAACATCCGCCCCAATGGCGAACGTCCAGCCTTGCATGCGCGGGGTGCATCTGATCACTTCGATGTGCCGGAGCAGATGTATGACCAGGTTTTCGCATCTCCCATTGTGCATCTCGGTGGAACCGGGTTGCTGAAAAAACTCGATGGTCCCCGCAGTCTGGACCTTGTGAAAGAAGCAAAGCGGCGCGGCTGTACCGTCACTTTCGACTTGATAGCAGCCAACGCGGAAACCGCCGCCATCGTCAAACCACTATTACCCTACATCGACTACTTCATGCCATCGATTGAAGAAGCCAAAGACATGAGTGGGCAAAACACGGTCGAAGATTGTGCAACATTTTATCTCGATC
This sequence comes from Hyphomicrobiales bacterium, assembly GCA_031430915.1. Taxonomy (GTDB): domain Bacteria; phylum Pseudomonadota; class Alphaproteobacteria; order Rhizobiales; family Aestuariivirgaceae; genus Aestuariivirga. Next base: position 993 of record JANPCL010000212.1, on the reverse strand, counting down.
ATGGTGCTGCCTGCTGTGTTTTCACCTTGGGCGGAGACGGCGCTTACTACGCTCACAAAAACGGCACGCGAATGATGTCGCCCGCTTTTGACATCAGGGTGGTGGATACAACAGGCTGTGGCGACGCTTTTGATGCTGGCTTTATCGCAGCCCTGCATCATAAAATGGATGTGGAAACATCCCTTCGCTTTGCGCAAGCCACCGCAGGTCTGGTTGCAACCGGATTAGGCTCCGATGCGGGTATCCGGAATTTTGAACACACACTTCATTGCATGGAGACATGGAAGGTGAAAGCATGAGATTCGATGGCAAACGCGCCGTTGTGACAGGCGGAATGTCTGGCATTGGTGAAGCTGTGGCCAAGCGCATTGCTGCCGAAGGCGGCAATGTTGTTGTGTGGGATATGACAGGTGGCATCAAGACCGATATTTCAGATTACGCCTCGGTTGAAGCCTCGGTGGCTGAAACACTGAAGCAGATTGGTGGCATTGATATTCTCGTCAACAGCGCAGGCATCACCGGCCCGACAGTTCCCGTGAATGGTTTTCCCATTGAGGGCTGGCTGATGACCATGGCCGTCAATGTCAATGGCTGCTTTTTCACCAACCGTGCCGTAGTACCTCTGATGATCGCCCAGAATTATGGCCGCATCGTCAATATAGCGTCGATTGCGGGGAAAGAAGGCAACCCCAATGCCTCCGCCTATTCAGCGTCGAAAGCTGCAGTCATTGGTTTCACAAAATCACTCGGCAAGGAATTGGCGAAAACCAACATCACAGTGAATGCCGTGACGCCCGCCGCCGTGCGCACGCCCATCTTCGATCAAATGCCACAAGAACATATCGACTTCATGCTGGCGAAAATTCCAAAGGCCCGCTTTGGCACAGTGGAGGAGAACGCGAGTCTCATTTGCTGGCTGGCGAGCGAGGAATGCTCGTTCTCGACTGGCGCAGTGTTTGATATTTCAGGGGGCAGGGCGACCTATTGAAATGT
>JANPCL010000211.1:0-26131 GCA_031430915.1 Hyphomicrobiales bacterium | reverse complement strand
ATTTAAGACGGCAGACCAGTAGGGGATAAGGACCTCATCACCCCTTCGGGGAGCTTCTCCAAAGGAGAAGCGACTGGTTGATAGACCTCCCTCAATGTTGATAGTTTAGGGAGGTGTCGCAACAAGTCGCTTCTCCTTTGGAGAAGCTGCCCGAAGGGCTGATGAGGTTCCTTTTTTGCCGCCACAACAAATCGCGCCTTTTCCCTTGCAGTGCAGTGCAAACTTCGGCTATCCACCGCGTCGTCAAGGAAAAGTCGGGGTGTAGCGCAGTCTGGTAGCGCACCTGCCTTGGGCGCAGGGGGTCGCGAGTTCGAATCCCGCCGCCCCGACCATCCTTCGCCTTTGGCTACGGCTGGCTTCGCCAGTGAGGCTAAACTGCTACCGTAGCCAAAGGCGAAGGATGTCCGCCGAAGCTTTTTGGAGCGGAGGAGGACTGGTGGATCCAGCCAGTGGCAGGCCTTAAAATGCACTATGTTTATCTTCTGCAAAGCATTGAACATTCAAACCAGCGCTATGTGGGATTCACCACAGATTTGAAGAAGCGGCTTGCTGCACACAATAATGCTGAGTCGTTCCACACAAAAAATTTGTTCCTTGGAAACTTGTCGGTTATCATGCTTTCTCTGAAGAAAAAGACGCAAAGGCATTTGAGACATATTTGAAGTCTGGTTCTGGGCGGGCTTTCGCAAAAAAAAGGCTTTGGCCAAAGTGATTTTTTGGCTAGTTTGAAGTTCTGAAACTGAGGAATAAGTTCTAACCATGCCCGCACGCATCTACAAGCCATCCCGCAATGCCATGCAGTCCGGCAAGGGAAAATCGCAAGCGTGGGTGTTTGAATATGAACAGTCCACCGAGCGCAGTGCTGACCCCCTGATGGGCTGGACGTCGTCGGATGATACGGCCACACAGGTAAAGTTGACGTTCGCCACCCGCGAAGAGGCCGAGGCCTATGCCAAGCGGAAGGGCGTTGCCTACACGGTGCAGGTCGAAGCGGTGACAAAGCTGCAGAAGAAATCCTATTCCGACAATTTCAAATTCGGCCGCGACGAAAACTGGACTCACTAGCGGTATAGTCGATCCCAAAATGACTCCGTAGCTCAGCTGGACTAGAGCAAGCGCCTTCTAAGCGCTAGGTCGTTGGTTCGAATCCAACCGGAGTCGCCACTTTTAATATTTTACGTTTCACGCTAAACTTTAGCCACAAATCATTGTTGAGACTGGGCTTTGCTGGGGAGACAGACATGCCGGATGTTTTTGAAATTGGGGATGCGCCTGGAAGTTCAGCTGGAGCGCAAGTGTTGCAGGTTGACCAGGTGCTGCGCGGAACATTGTCCAGCACGACTGATCTTGACTACTACAACATCAACCTTGTGGCCGGTCAAACCTATGTCATCGCCCTGGTGGGCACCGGCTTGAATGGTGTCGTAGATCCGGCACTCGAAATGCGCGACCAGTTTGGAACCCTGATCGGCGATTTCGATGACGGGCTTCCAAATGCCAATTCCCTCGCCACTTACACGGCTTTGTCCACGGGCACATATTCTGTCGGTGTGAGGGCCTTCAATTCTTTATCTAGCGGCCAATATGGCCTGTCATACACGGCGCAAAACAAGGCTGTGTTTGATGCGGACATGGCGGCGGGTGTCTTGAACTCGGCTTCTACCTGGGCAGCGGGTCAAGGCCTTCCGGCCACCGTCAGCTTTGGCTTTCGTTCCACCGGCGCAAGCTACGTTGTTGACGGCAGCAATGTCGCCACATTCACAGCCCTGACAGGCGTGGAACAAACAGCCGTGCGTCAAATTCTGGCAATGATTTCGCAAGTCTGTGGCTTGACCTTTACTGACGCCAATCCGAATGGCCTCACCAACACTGCAGCCATTTTGTTTGGCAACTACTACGACCCCAATGATGGTGCAGGCGCATTTGCCTACTCGCCGGGTTCCACCGATCCCACCAATCAAGACGGTGATGTCTGGTTGAATACGGACAGCATCTCAACAACAGCCGTCACACTTGGCAGTTACGACTACGCCACCATCATCCATGAAATTGGCCACGCTTTGGGCCTGTCACACCCCGGCGTCTACAATGCGGCTCCCGACGTGACCATTACCTACGCCGCCAACGCCCAGTTCTTCGAGGACTCGGAACAATATACCATCATGAGCTACTTCAATGCTGACGATACGGGCGCCATTGTGCCAGGTCATCCCGTCACGTTGATGCTCAGCGACATTGAAGTTTTGCAGAACATCTACGGGGCCAACATGGCAACCCGCACTGGCAATACTGTTTACGGTTTCAATTCAAACGCAGGCGGCGTTTATAATTTTGCGACCAATGGCAATTCGGCCCTGTGCATCTGGGATGGCGGTGGAACCGACACAGTTGACTTTTCGGGCTTCGCGCAAGACCAGCAGATTTCGCTCGTCAGCGGTGCCTTTTCGAATGTGGGGGGCATGACTGCCAGCTTCTCAATCGCCATGCGTGCCAATATCGAAAACGCAGTCGGCGGCTCCGGCAGTGATGACATTACAGGAAACGCCCTTGCCAATCGCCTGAGCGGAGGCAACGGCATCGACAGGCTTAACGGTGGTTTGGGTGCTGACGTACTCGAAGGCGGTGCTGGTGCTGACGTGCTGAACGGCGGAGACGACATTGATGCCGCCGACTATCGCCAATCCACCGGTACATCCGTCAATGTCAGCCTGCTCACGGGAATTGCGACAGGTGGCCACGCCCAAGGTGATACTTTCGTCAGCATCGAAGATCTCTATGGCTCGCTGACGCAGCGCGATATTCTCATCGGCAATGACGGTGTCAACGCCATTTATGGCAATGGCGGTGATGATTCACTGCGCGGCGAGGGGGGCGACGATTACCTTGTGGGTGGCCTTGGGGCAGATGCCATCAACGCGGGTGCAGGCGTCAATGACTGGGCCAGTTATGTGACCAATCTGGCCGGGCAGATCAGCGTTAACCTGCTCACCAATATCAACACGGGTGGCGATGCCCAAGGTGACACCTTGTTCTTCGTGGAAAATCTGGAAGGCGCGCTCGGCATTCGCAGCATTCTCGTAGGTAACGATCTCGTCAACAAGATCGTCGGCCACAATGGTGTGGATTCCATACGTGGCGAAGGCGGCAACGATACCATTGAAGGTGGCGCTGGGGCAGACAGCCTGAATGCGGGAGCGGGCATTGATACAGTCACCTATGAACATTCCACAGCAGGCGTCACCGTCGATCTCAAGATCGCTACTCAGGTCAGCGCGGGTGAGGCCTCTGGCGACAGCTTGTTCTTCTTCGAGAACATCACGGGTTCCGATAAGGCCGATACGTTGATCGGCAATCTCTTGGCCAATACCTTGGTTGGCGGACTTGGCGCAGACACACTTGATGGCGGCACCGGCAGTGACGTATTGCGTGGCGGCGGCGGAGCCGACACCTTCCGTTTTCAGGACTTGAGCTTTGGTTCAGACCGCGTCGTGGATTGGGAAGACGGCGTCGACAAAATCAGCATCGCCCTGCCGCTCGAAACATCCTTCGCCGGGCTAAGCATCACCGGCAACGGCACAACATCAGTGATGGTCAGGGGCTTCAATACGTCAGGCACAATCGTGGTGCAAAGTGCGAGCGCGTTTACGCTGGATGCGTCGGATTTCATGTTTGTGTGATGGCGTAGTTATTGATTTTGGAAAGGGACCTCATCAACCCTGCGGGCAGCTTCTCCAGGGGAGAAGCGACTCGTTGGTAAAGCGCCCTCAATATTTATAGTTTCGGGAGGTATAGCAGCAAGTCGCTTCTCCCCTGGAGACGCTGCCCGAAGGGCTGATGTGGTCCCTTCTCTCCCATATGCGATAACCCTGCCCGAAGGGGAGAGCTGGGCCTTTGGCTGATCCTATGAATTTCCGCCTTTTTATTGACCTCGGCAGCCCTTACACTGTGTCATGACCTCCACACCGCCATCACCCGGCCAGCGTGCCCTCGCCCTCAGCTATGGCCTTGTTTGCCATGTGATCTTTGTGGCCAGTGTTGGCCTCATGATCTTTCACATGTTTTTCGGCATGCGTTACAGTCTGGGTACACTTGCTGCGCCATGGAGCTGGATTACCAACGCGCTGTTGCTCCTGCAGTTTCCAATTGGCCATTCCGTGCTGTTGACGGCCAAGGGGCGTGCTTGGCTTAAACGCCTGGCCCCAGCACTATTTGCGAGTGATCTCTCCACAACAACCTACGTCATTGTCGCTTCCATACAAGTTTTCCTGTTGTTCAACTTCTGGAGTTTTAGCGGCGTTGTGTGGTGGCAGGCATCGGGTGCTGGCTTGGCGGTGTTGATGGTGCTTTATGCCGCAAGTTGGATTTTGCTTGGGCTTGCTATTTTGAGTGCTGGCATCACGTTGCAAACCGGGTTCCTCGGTTGGTGGGCGGTGTTCCGAAACCGGAAACCGGTCTTTCCGGCCATGCCTGTGCGCGGATTGTTTCGCGTGATGCGCCAACCCATCTATGTGGCTTTCGCCTGCACTGTGTGGACGGTTCCAAACTGGAGCCCGGACCAACTCGTCATCGCCCTCACACTCAGCGCCTATTGCCTCATCGGGCCGCTGTTCAAGGAAGCGCGGTTTCGCCAAATCTACGGCCAGGCCTTTCTTGACTATCAAAAAACTCATCCCTACTGGGTTCCGTTTCCCCGAAAGAAAACATGACCAAACGCAATGATCTCTCAATCTACGATCGCTATGCCGAACAGTGGTGGGACGGTTCTCAGCGCTGGTTGCGCACTTTGCAAAACATCGTTCCCGCCCGCTTCAAATATTTTGACTGGGAAATGAAGTGGCAAGACAAAACCGTTTTGGATCTTGGCTGTGGCGGTGGCTTCATGTCTGAAGCCCTGGCCAGACGGGGTGCAATTGTAACGGCCATTGATCCGGCGGCAGGTGCTATCGCCATTGCAAAGCGCCATGCGGCAGCACAGGGCCTCGGCATCAAATATCTTGTAGCCTCAGGCGAGTCAGTGCCGCTCGCTGATCACAGCATGGACTGTGTGGTCTGCGTAGATGTGCTGGAACACGTTGCAGATTTGAACATCGTGCTGGACGAAGTCAATCGGGTGCTCAAGCCGGGTGGGATGTTCCTGTTCGACACCATCAACCGCACCATGTTGGCGACACTTTTCGTCGTTCACTTTGGCGAGACGATATTGCGGTTGTTGCCGAAGGGCACCCATGACCCAGCGTTGTTCATTCCACCGCGGCACCTGCATGAGCTGCTGGAGGCGCGCGGGTTTTCACACATTCGCATGTCCGGCTTTGGCCCGCGCGGGATCAAGAAAAACCTTGATGTAACATTTGGTCGACTGCCGTTTCAAACCGTCATGTATATCGGACATGCGACATCGAAGAAGCAGTGAAAGTTTACTTCGTCACAAATTCCGAGCATTTCGGTGCTGAAGAATTGCCCCAAGGCATAATTGCAACAGAGGAGTTGCTGTTCTGCGGTGACCCTTCGATGATGCGGTCTGTATAGGTGAGATAGACCAGCACATTGCGCTTCACATCGCAGCCCCGCACGATCTGCATTTTCTTGAAGAACAGCGAACGGCGCTGACGATAGATTTCTTCGCCCTGCTCAAACTTGGCCTTGATGACGATTGGCCCGACCTGCCGGCAGGATATGGACGTCTCGGACCGCTCCTCGGCAAAACCAGCCCAGCCCTTCCAACCCCCGACTTCCGGCACTGTGAAGTAACAGGCTATCCCTTCAACACCGGGATCATCAATGGCATAGGTTGAAAGTTTGGCATCCGGCGAGAGCATGCGCCACACCGTCGTCTTCTGGAAAATCAGTTCCGGATCATCTGCTTCCTGGGCGAGTGCTGGCCCGGCAATACAGGTGGCTGCGAGCAAGGCGATGGCAATTGTCTTCATGTCTGATCTCCCGATGTGAAGGGCATATGGTGTGTCCGCCCGTGATTTCAACGCTTGGCCGCCAGCCGTTTGAACCCGTCATTCAAGTCCCTGATCAAATCATCCGGGTGTTCCATGCCAATGTGGAAGCGGAGTGCTGGTCTATCAGCCTTCCATGTCGTGGCCGTGCGATGCGGTTTGAAGGGCACAACAAGGCTTTCAAACCCGCCCCAGCTGTAGCCCATGGCGAAGAGTTCCAGTCCGTCCAGCATGGCCGCAACAGCCGTTTCAGACGCAGGTTTCAGCACGATTGAAAACAATCCGGACGCCCCGCTGAAATCCCGCTTCCAGATATCATGACCGGGTGTGTTGGAAAGGGCAGGGTACAGCACAGTCTCAACTTCGGCCTGCCCACGCAACCATTGCGCCACCGTGAGCGTTGACTCCATGTGGCGCTGTAACCGCACGTCCAAAGTGCGAAGCCCGCGCAGACCCAGGTACATGTCATCGGGCCCCGCAAACAGGCCCATGGTTTCGAACGCGTCCTTGAACTGCGGCCACGTCGCTTCGTTGCACACGACTGTTCCCAGCATGGCGTCGGAATGGCCAACAATATATTTGGTGGCGGCCTGCACTGAAATATCGGCACCGTGTTCAAACGCCTTGAAGAAATGCCCGCCACTCCAGGTATTGTCCACCATCACCAGTGCGCCTCCGGCTTTCGCGGCCTCTGCGGTTGCAGGAATATCCTGCATTTCCATGGTCTGTGAACCCGGGCATTCGCAGTAGACCACGCGGGTGTTCGGTTTCATCTGTGTACTGATCAATTTGCCAAGCATCGGATCATAGTAAGTTGTCTCGATGCCGAGGCCCATGAGCAAGGTGTCACAGAGATGCCGTACCGGCCAATAGACAGTATCCACCATCAAGAGGTGATCCCCCGTCTTGAGAAAGGCCAGCAGCGCAGATGTGATGGCCGCAAGTCCCGAAGGCCCCGCCTTGCAGTCATAGCCGCCTTCCAGTTCAGCGACGGCTGTCTCAAACGCCCGTGACGTTGGCGTGCCCTTGCGGCCATAGGTATAGGTCTGCGCGCGGCTGTTGAGTGTGGCCACATCCGGAAAGGTGATCGTTGACGCATGATAGACGGCAGGGTTCACCGCTCCATGTTCGTTATACTGTTGCGCTGCAGTGGCAATGCGCGTCGTGGGCTTGAGGGCTGAACGGTCTTTAATTGTTTTGGCCATGGTCACTTCTTCGCTATGATGACAACCTTATGCCGCACAACAACAGGATTTCCCATGGCCGAAATGTCACCACTCGCCCGTTTTTTGATGGTCATTCTGCAGAAAGGCTCTTGGGCAGCGGCGGCCTTGCTGGCTTTGTTTGCCGGGATATTGCTGTTCCAACGCTGGACGCCGGATGGTCTGGTGTTTCAGAAAGGTGACGTAGGGTTTCTGGGGGTATTGGGTGTTTTGTTCCTTCTGGCGGTTTATCTGGTGCGGGGGATTGGCAGGGAAGTGCGGGATCATTCGTCGGAGGAGGGTAGCAACTGATACCTTAAGTGTTCGAGTTTGCAGGTAGAAAGGGACCTCATCAGCTCTTCGGGCAGCTTCTCCAAAGGAGAAGCGACGGGTTGAGGGACCTCTCTCGATGTTTGAGAGTGTAGGGAGGTGCTGCAACCAATCGCTTCTCCTTTGGAGAAGCTGCCCGAAGGGCTGATGAGGACACTTCGCCGATGACAAATCCGTCTTCAACGCTTGCTCCTTGCGCGCCAAGCCATTATTGCCTCCCCAACACATCAAGGACAAGACCATGGATTCCGCCAAGCGCATTGCCGACAAGAAAGACTGGATCAAGGGTGCCACTGGCGATTGGGAGATCGTCATTGGTTTGGAAGTGCATGCCCAGGTGTTGTCCAAGGCCAAACTGTTTTCTGGCGCGTCGGCTGAATTCGGCGGTGAACCCAATGCCCACGTATCGATCGTGGATGCCGCCATGCCTGGCATGCTGCCTGTCATCAACAAATTCTGCGTCGAACAGGCCGTGCGCACTGGCCTTGGCCTGAAGGCCCAGATCAACAATTACTCGGTGTTTGACCGCAAGAACTATTTCTACCCTGACTTGCCGCAGGGCTACCAGATTTCCCAGTTCAAGCAGCCCGTGGTGGGCGAGGGCGAAGTTGTGGTGGACCTGGATGATGGCGCAACCGTCACTGTCGGTGTCGAACGCCTGCACCTCGAACAGGACGCCGGAAAATCCCTGCATGACCAGCACCCCAACATGTCGTTCGTGGACCTGAACCGCTCTGGCTGTGCGCTGATGGAGATCGTCTCCCGTCCCGACATGCGCTCGGCTGATGAAGCCAAGGCCTATGTCACCAAGCTGCGCCAGATCATGCGCTACCTTGGCACCTGTGACGGCAACATGGAGCAGGGATCCATGCGGGCCGATGTGAACGTGTCCGTGCGCAAGCCCGGCGCAGACTTTGGCACGCGCTGTGAAATCAAGAACGTCAACTCCATCCGCTTCATGGGCCAGGCCATTGAATATGAAGCCCGTCGTCAGATTGGCGTGCTGGAAGACGGTGGCAGCATCGCCCAGGAAACCCGGCTTTATGACCCCAAAAAGGGCGAAACCCGCTCCATGCGCTCCAAGGAAGAAGCCCATGATTACAGATACTTCCCCGATCCTGATCTCCTGCCACTTGAACTGGAGCAGTCGTGGGTGGACGGTATCAAGGCAACGCTACCGGAGTTGCCGGACGACAAGCGAGCCCGCTTCATGGCAAGCTACGGCCTGTCAGCCTATGATGCAGCCGTGCTCGCCGCAGAACGTGCCTCCGCCGATTATTACGAAGCGGTGGCCAAGGGCCGGGACGGCAAACTCTCCGCCAATTGGGTGATCAACGAATTGTTCGGCCGCCTGAACAAAGAAGGCAAATCCGTCGAAACCTCGCCCATCTCGCCCGCGCAGATTGGCGGCCTCGTTGACCTCATAACGTCAAACGTCATTTCCGGCAAAATTGCCAAGGACGTCTTCGAGATCCTCTGGACCGAAGGCGGCGACCCCGCACAGATCGTCGAGTCACGCGGCCTGAAACAGGTCACTGACATGGGTGCCATCGAAAAAGCCGTAGACGACATCATCGCCGCCAATCCGGACAAGGTGGAGCAGGTGAAACTGAAGCCAAGCATGCTGGGCTGGTTCGTAGGCCAGGTCATGAAGTCCACCGGAGGCAAGGCAAACCCCCAGGCGGTGAACGATATCTTGAAGGCGAAGATGGGGGTTTGACGTTTGTTAAAATCGGATTATCCTCCGATTAGAAGGTAAGATAATGACCGCTGCCCAACGATCTGCCATGAAACTTGCAACCAGTATGGATATGAATTTTGCCGCGCTTGACCGTTTGGCAAAGTCGAAATCGCCTGTGCTCAAAAACGAAGAGACTATGAAATGGATGGATGCAGAGATCGGTTCGAGCGAAGTGACTTTAGCGCGTAGCCAGAATGAGCGTGCTACCCGCCTGCTTTACATTCTGAATTTGGCGAAGGACGCCTTTGGCAGTGAAGAAATGGCCAAGAAATTCTTGATGCACAAACATCCAAAACTCGGGACAACGCCTTTGGCAAAGCTCGAAACAGAGTGGGGCGGGCGTGAAGTAGAACGAATTCTTAACGGAATGATCCACGGGCTTCCGTATTAAAAAGGGTTCGCGGACGTGCATTTGTTCCGCATAGCACAGCTCAAGTATCCAATTTTCAGTGGTTTCGGTGCTGCCAAACAAGGCGGTCGTTGGAACAGTCCAGGGCAACAGATAATCTATACTGCCACCAGTTTGGCAGGTGCAAAACTGGAGTTGCTCGCCCAGGGCGGTGCTTTTGGCCTCATGCCCAAAGGTTATGGTTATGTTATCGTGGCTGTGCCCGACGGCGTTGAAATAAAGAGATATCCTCGCCGTCGTCCGCCTAAGCTGGAGTATGAATCTCAGGGTTATGGAGACGAATGGGCGATCTCTTTGGTAAGCTCAATACTGTTGGTTCCATCGGCTGCTTCGCCCGGCGATTGGAACGCGCTTATTAACCCTTTGCATCCCGATTTCAAAAGGCTTGTCGTCGGTAAAGAGCGAAAATTGATCTGGGACAAACGTCATTTCAGGCTTTAATATCACATATAAATCATATAGTTGACTTCCTCATTGCCTTTCCCGTCAACTCTGCTATCATCCGTGTGCTGAATTCTTTTGGCGGGGCTTTGGGGGTTGTCCACTCGGACAATTTGGGGGCTTCGATCAAGCAGATAGACAGATAGCGCCTGCAAGCGTTCCGGCTAACCGCCGGATTGCGGGTTTCGTGTGTGAAAGGGAGAGAGATCGATGGCCAAGCCATCCAAAAAAGCCGCAAAGGCCAAACCCGTTGCAAAAAATCCTGCAAAATCAACAAAAGCCAAAGCTGCCGTGAAACCGCCAGTGAAGTCGGCTGCCAAAGCTGTGGCGGCCAAGCCTCAGGTCGGCAAAGGGCCATCCACGGCGGAAAAAAATCGCTTCACGCTCTATGGATTTGCGGCGTCGCCCAACACCTATACCGTGGCACTGATGCTGTCGCTCTGCCGACACCCCTTCTCTTATATCCACGTTTCCCTCCGCGATGGAGCTCACAAGCAGCCAGATTATCTGGTCAAGAACCGCTACGGTCAGGTGCCTGCCTTGCGTGACGGCCAGACCTATTTTGTCCAGTCAGCAGCCATTTTGCTGCACATCTCGGAAGTTCTCGCCAAGTTTGATGGCAAGACGGCACTTGAAAAAGGCCGCATTCGCGAATGGCTGTTCTGGCAATGGGACAAGTTGGCGCTTCCAATCTATCGACTGCGTGCCCGCAACAAGGGCATCCGCCAGTTCGGCGATGAGGTTCGCGTCATGTATGATACCGAAGCCAAGGCGGCTTTGGCCGTTCTGGAGCAGGATTTGCAAAAGAACGAATGGATTGCGGGCAAAAAAGCTACCGCTGCGGATGTGGGCATTTACTGTGTGCTGCGCTATTGCGCGGATGCGAATATCGACCTCAACCACTATCCAACGGTGGCGCGCTGGAAACTGAAAATGGAAGCCTTGCCGGGTTTTGCAACGCCGGAGCAACTTTTGCCAATGGAGAGCAGACTGGTGTAAGGCAGCGCAACTTTTGCTGCTTGAGTGAGTCACACCTTGTCCCCTTTGGAAACACCACTGCCTGAGGCCCCATCACCGGCCAAGCCGAAGAAGCTGCGCCACAGGCAATGGGGTGGGGCAAGTTTCTGGCTGCTGTTTGCCATCGGCGGGCTCGTGGCAGGCCGTCTCGGCCAGCTCTATCCCCGCTTTGATGTCTTTACCCAGTTCAGCGTCCAATTCATTGCCATGGCGACGGGCTTCAGCCTCGCCTTGTTGTTTTCGCGCTACAAGACATTCGTTGGCACAGCAATAACGGCTGGTCTGTTGGCAGCCTATGGTGGCTGGCCCCATCTGGTATCATCGCCCCTGCAACAGGGCCCTTACCCGATGGCGGCGGGCGAAACCCTGTTACGCGTGGCCCATTTCAACACCTACAAGAACAATTACGATTACAAGGCGATTGTCGCAGAAATCCTGCGCCTCGATGCCGATGTTGTAAATCTGGTAGAGGTAAGCCCAGAAAAAATGGCCGCCGTTCTGCCATCGCTCAAGGCCAGATATCCCTATCAATATGATTGCAACAGCGGCCGCATATGCGACATGGCCATCTTGTCAGTTTACCCGATTTCCAATACCGCTGGCATGGACGAATGGGACGGCGCGCCCTATGTGCGCGTCACCCTCGGCGGGGCCATGGCGGGTGTTACGGTGACCGGCGTTCACACCACGCGCTTCCCGTTTTCCCGTTCCCAGTTGCGCCAGGTACACGAACTCGTCAAAGATCTGAACTGGGGGCCAGACGATCACATCGTCATGGGTGACTTCAATTCGACACCGTTTTCGCGCGTCATTTCCACCATGGAGCAGGGCGCCAACGTCAAGCGCCTGACGGAACTGCCGACATGGCCCGCCACATGGCAATTGCCGCAATTGGCCATCGACCATATCTTTGCCTCTGCAAATTTCCGCGTCGTCGGCAACCAGCAGATCGGGGAAGCGGCAGGCTCTGACCATTATCCGATTGTCTTGACGCTGGCGTTGAAGCGATAGCCGCGACAGGCTTTGCTTGGCACAGTGAATCCACCGTTAAGGCGCGATGGTAAAGCCTTCTTGAATTTGATCCTAAGTGATTGAATCAATGTGTATTGAGTTTTTGTTCACGCTGACCCGTTCACCGGCGCTTAAGCCTGCTGCTTAAGCGCTTGTTGCATCGCCTCCGTCACAATGTCCCTATCAACCGACATGCCAAACAAAAACCGGCGGCGGACTTAACAAGGGGATCAGACATGATTTGGGATACGAATAACGCTTCATTTGAAGACATCACATCCGTGACAGCCAATGCAGACGCCTGCCTCGCAATGGGCATGAAGTACTGCATTGGCCACGGTGTGGCACAGAACAATATTGCGGCCCACAAGTGGTTCAATATTGCGGCCATCAAGGGCTGTGAAAAAGCCAAGAGCTATCGTCTGGAACTCAGTCAGGAGATGTCAGCCGGAGAGATTGCCGAAGCCCAGCGCCAGGCCCGGCAGTTCCTGACATTACACTAAACACAATCGTCAAACCAAAAACCCCGCAAGAGAGCCGGAACGGCCCGACGGGGTATTTGGCGTGATTGATAGCTACATCTTTCTGCTTTATTGTAGCCCGTAAAAATACATGATATCTAGACCGATATCACGGAGATTTTTCATGGGCCAGATTCTTGTTCGCAACATCAATGAAGACGCCTTGAAGGCCTTGCGCACCAAGGCGCAAATGAAAGGCCAGTCGTTGGAAAGCGTAGTGCGCGAGTTGATCGAAGCCGAAGGTAGCCCAAATCTCACCGCTCATTTGGAAGAGATGCGGCGTATCAGGGCTTTGACGTCAGGCATGGTGCCCTCACTGAATTCGGCAGACTATCGCGATGGTCTGGAATGAGGCGGCTGGTAATCGACGCCAATATTGCCGCGAAATGGTATCTTCCGGAATCTGACAGTGAAGCAGCTGAAGCGCTTTTTGAAGAGGGACTGGAATTCCATGCGCCGCATTTTCTGGCAACGGAATTTGCAAATATTTACTGGAAGCACAGCGTTGCAGGCAGAACGTCAATGGAGGTCTGGCGCATTGCATGCCGCCAGCTAAAAAAGTCAATTCCGTTTTGGCATGCTGATGAGCAGTTGCACGAACACGCCTTGGACATTGCGATTGCCCATAAACATCCGATTTTTGATTGCATTTATCTTGCACTTGCCATTCAGATTGATGGCATGGTTGTCACTGCGGACAGGCAGTTTTGCAATCAATTTGAAAAAACCAAATACGGCGTAAGGGTTGTCGCTTTGCAGCACTATGCGCCGTTAAAACCATGACCGCAAAAAAGGCTAACCCCGCCGCAGTCAATTTTGTCGCGAGTGATTTGGCCTTAAGTGAATTTCAATAATCGATACCGTTGTCGACGCCGTTGGAGTCACTGCGGGAAAAGAAGTTTTGCAGCCGGCTATCCTGCTCGGCGCGCTTCTTGTTGAGCAGATAGAGCTCCGTCTCGTAGGTGTCAGTACGCCGACTTATTTCACCAGCTTCACTGTCAAACTGCGGCAGACTGTCTACCGTCGGGGAGTAGCCGGTGCCCAGGGGGATATAGTTCTCATAGGCCATGGCCATCGACGACGAGGCCAACACCGCAGCAACTGACAAACAAATTTTGATCATGCTCATCCCCCAAACCTGCCATGATGTTGCAGCCAAAGCCAGAAGATTTCGTTAAGCATGAGGGGGAAGGGAGGGCAACTGCATGTAACAGAGAAGGCCCTCATCCGTCTCGCGCGCCGCGCGATCCACCTTCTCCCGGAAACGGGAGAAGTAAAGGGCAACCACTTGTTTCACTTCTCCCGCTTGCGCGAGAAGGTGGCGCGAAGCGCCGGATGAGGGTCTTCCCGCTCACTCATTCATATCAACCTCTGCCACCAATTCCGCCGCCCGCTTCAAATGCTTGGCCACGTCAGCGACGTTGATGCTGTCGGGAATGAGTGGTCCCCAGGCGGCAACGGTATCTGACGGTTTCACAGCGGGGTTGACCGGGTATTCAAAGTTGCCACTGGCATAAAGGGCTTGGGCTTCGTCGCTGGCCAAAAACTCCATCAGCTTCAGGGCATTATCTTTGTCGGGTGCATTTTTCGTCATCAACATGCCGGAGATGTTCACATGGGTGCCCATGGCGGGAGAGGCGGGAAACAGAATGCGCGACGCTTTTGCCCATTCCTGCTGTTCAGGCTCGGTTGTGTTGGTCTGCATCAACCCCATGTAATAGGTGTTGCCAAGTGCCAGATCACATTCGCCCGCCATAACGCTTTTTGCCTGTGATCGGTCATTGCCATTGGGTTTGACGGCGAAATTGGCTTTCACCCCTTCGAGCCACAGTTTGGTAGCGGCATCACCCTTTTTGGCCAACATGAAGGCTGTGAGGCCCAGGTTATAAGGATGGTCGAAAGGCCGCGTGCAGATCTTGCCCTTCCACTTGGGATCGGCCAGTTCCTCGTAGGAGATGCTGGTTTGCGGCACCCGTTCAACCGAGGCATAAACCACGCGCGCGCGCATGGTGAGACCAAACCACTGATTGTCAGTGGCTCGAAGATTGACGGGAATTTTACTGGAGATCAAATCGGAAGAGACAGGTTGCGCCAGCCCCTTGCCGGTTGCCTCAACCAGTTTGCCCACATCCGACGATAGCAGCACATCAGCCGGGCTTAAAGGCCCTTCCTGTTCCAGCCGTTCGATCAAGCCTTTTTCGGCAAAAACCATCTTGACGGCAATCCCGGTTTTGGCGGTGAAGGCATCGAACAAGGGCTGTACCAACGGCGGCTGGCGGTAGGAGTAGACATTGACCACACCTTCGGCAAAGGCTGGGCCACAGAGGGGAAGGGCGGCGGCCAAAATGACCAAGGCTGAGCGACGGGTAAGGCGCATTGACATCTCCGACTAAATTAATCGGATAGTAATAAGCCCGCAGTTTGAACCCGTCAATAGCCGATACAGCCAATCGGAATTAACTTTCCGTCATAACCTTGCGATGGACGCTTGCAGCTTTCATCAAATCACGGCAAAAGCCCCCCAACGGAGACGTGGCCGAGTGGCTGAAGGCAACGGTTTGCTAAATCGTCATACGTCGCAAGGCGTATCGAGGGTTCGAATCCCTCCGTCTCCGCCATTTTATGCCCAAGCGACCGAGAGTTTGACGTCACCTCAACATTTCGAAATCTTCCTTTCGGTCACACCCGGGTGTGAGGATGTGCTTTGTGGTGAGGCGGCAGCTGCGGGTTTCTCGGTACCAAAGGCGGTTCCCGGCGGCGTCACAATCAAAGGCATATGGGACGATGTGTGGCGTGCCAATCTTGTGTTGCGCGGCGTCAACACCGTACTGGCCCGCGTAGCGCAGTTTCACGTCGCCCATCTGGCCCAGCTTGACAAACTGGCGCGGCAAGTGCCGTGGCTCACATTGCTGCCAAAAGATGTCGCGTTTGCAGTGGATGCAACGTGCCGCAAATCCCGCATCTATCATGCAGGTGCAGCCGCTGAACGAGTAGCCAAAGCCATTGCCGCAGCAACCGGTGGCACGCTGGACGAAAAGTCGGCACTTCGGGTTTCGGTTCGCATCGAAAATAACCTCTGTACACTGAGCATTGATACCTCGGGTGAGTTGCTGCACAAGCGCGGCCACAAGCAGGCCGTGGGCAAAGCGCCCTTGCGCGAAACTCTCGCTGCTAACCTGTTACGCATGGCGGGCTACAGCGGCACAGAATCGGTTCTCGATCCCATGTGCGGCTCCGGCACTTTTATCATTGAAGCCGCAGAAATCGCCATGGGACTGGCACCTGGCCGGGAGCGTTCATTTGCATTTGAAGGTCTGCCCAGTTTCAACGCGGCCAAATGGCAAGAGATGAAATCGGGCATTCAAGTCAGGCAGCCCACATACCGCTATTTTGGTTTCGACAGGGACAAGGGCGCAGTGGATATGGCATCCGCCAATGCCGACAGGGCAGGGGTTGCTGAGATCACCGCCTTCGCCAAACAGTCCGTCAGCGAATTGCAACGCCCGGACGTGAGCCCCGGCCTCGTGATCGTCAATCCACCCTATGGAGCACGCCTTGGCGACAAGACAAAACTTGGAGCCTTGCATGCAGCACTGGGACAAACCTTGATGCAGCGTTTCGATGGCTGGCGGGTGGCCCTCGTCACCAGCGAACGCTCACTCGCCTATCAAACAGGCTTGCCTTTCAAACAACCAGGACCACCCATCAATCATGGTGGCTTGAGGGTGAAGTTGTATGTGACGGATGTGTTGCACTGAACACTGTCACGCCGGACAAGTAGCCTTCACCAGCCCCTCAATCTTCCCATCAGTTCGGCCTTTAAACACCGGATTGGGATCGTAGGCTGGTCCCACCACCAGTGGTGCATCAGGCATGATGGATTGATCGAGCGTCGATTCGATTGACGATGAAACTTTCTGCAATTCTTTACCCGCTGCATCCTGCAAAACCACTTCGAATGCGTAACGCCGACCCTTCTTGATGCAGGTCAGGTTTTCGCTTTCGAGGGAAATCTTCTGTTGTGCCGGAAAGATTTTCTGATCGACAACCAACGCCGGACCACCAGCCGGATTTTCAAATATCGCTACCACGCGCGATCCCTCAGGCGGCGTTTTGTTCACAGCAAGTGTCACCACGTAAGTGGCTGACCCCATGCGCGGATTGAAAATGAACAAACGACCCGAGAGCGACATGTAAGACAGTCGCGCTTCGTCAGTGCAGCCAGCAAGCAACAGCGCAACAAGCAACAGTCTCCACCGCATGATTGGGCCTCCTTCAAGTGCGCTTTACAGGCTATAGAGTCTCCTGAAAAGCGACACATGAACTACCTTGTCCAAATTCTTGCCAATGGGCTGCACAATGGCTTTCTCTATGCCTTGCTGGCCTATGGCTATGTGTTGTTGAACCTCGTGGTGAAACGACCCAATCTTGCCCATGGCGCGTTCTTTGCTTTCTCCGGTCAGGTTCTGGTGCTGGGCACCACGCTGGCCTACAGCACGCTGATCTTTACCTTTGCCTCATCCCTGGCTTTCGGCCTTGCCGTATCAGCGATACTGAGTGCAATCCTGCTGTCGGTCTTTGCCCTGGTGTTGGTGCCGCGCTTCAGCACGGGGACACCCAACATGATGATTGTTGTGACGCTTGCATTGTCGATCATCCTGATGGAGGCCGTGCGCATTGGTGCCGGTGGTCGTGATTTTTGGCTGCCACCGCTGAGTGACATACAATTGCCACTGGGCATGGGAGCCAGTGTGTCTCTTGTGCAGGCCGTCAACATGGCAATCATTCTCGCACTGTTGCTGCTCACCGATCTCGTGTTGAATGGCACTGGTGCCGGAAGGGCCGTGCGCGCCGTGGCGCAAGACCGCAAAGCCGCCGCCCTCTGCGGCATCAACCCAGACCGTGTCGTGGTACTCACGGCAACAGCCTCCGGCGTGCTGTCCTGCATCGGCGGCGTTCTGGCGCTGTTTTATTTCGGCAACATGTCCTTCGGGGCAGGGTTGACCTATGGTTTGAAAGTGCTCTTCATTGCAGCCGCAGGAGGATTTTCCACACCGCGCCATGCAGCCCTCTCGGCCTTTGCTTATGGCGAGGCGGAAGCGCTGTGGGATGGCTATCTGCCCATCATCTGGCGCGAGGCGTTTTTCTTTTCAGCCCTCGCCATCATGCTGGTGGCGAAAGGCAACAGCCGCACCGCCCAGTGACTATCGGCAACAGACGATATTGTTCAAACCTGTTGCGCACCTATCAAACGATCCACCAGCGGCTGCATCAACGCGCCCTCCACATTGGCAAAGGCAAAGCGCAGATAGTCTTCCTGCCCCGGTCCGAACATCACACCGGGCAGGCAAAGCACATCATGTTCCTGCGCCAAACGCATTGCCACGGGCTTTGACAATTCCCCTCGGAAGGGATGCTTGACATAGGCAAAATAAGCCCCCGATGACACCATCTCAAATTTCAGGTCAGCATGTTCAAAGGCTGAACGAATAGCCGCCAGGCGGCCTGCCATGATATCCAGCTTGCCGCGTTTCCACTCACCAAGTTCCCTCAGCGCAAAAATGACCCCGGCTTGCGTGATGTGCGGCGGGCAGATGGTCATACAGTCCAGAACCTTTGCGGCTTCCGAAAGCAAAGTCTCGCTCGCGATCATCGAGCCCAAACGATAGCCCGCCAAGGCATAGACTTTTGAGAAGCTGTAAAGCTGGATCAGTGTTCCATCCCAATCATCGCGTTGAAACAATGCGTGCGGCGGAACGGTATCAGGGCGGAAGTCCTTGTAGGTTTCATCCAGAATCAGCGCGATGCCCTTGCGTTGCGCCAGTTCAAAGAAAGCGTGGATGACGTCGGCGGGATAGATCGCCCCTGTCGGATTGTTGGGCGTACACAGAACAATCGCGCGGGTTGTCGACGTGATGGCTTTTTCCGCCTCGTCCACATCGGGGTAATTGTGACCACCCGCAAAAGCGTTGATGGGCTGAATACCAATGCCCAGCATTTTCAACCACATTTGGTGATTGAAATACCATGGTGTTGGCAACACCACGGTGTCACCTGCTTGCGCCACGGCCAAAATTGCTGCGGCGAAGGCCTGGTTGCAGCCTGTTGTGATCGCCACTTTCGAAGCGGCGATGCTGGCACCATAATCTGCCGCCATCGACGCGGCGTGGGTCTGCCGCAAACCCTCCAGCCCATAGATGTTGGTATAGCCACCAATGCCGTCGGTTTGCGCCAGTCGTGCAAATTCCGCCTGTAATTCCTGAGCTGGCGGGTAACTCGGCACCGCTTGGCACAAATTCAGAAACACCCGGTTGCGCTCTCCCTGCCTGACCCAGCTCATGGCCTCGGCAATGGGTGGCGCTTCAACGCTTGCAACCTGCGGCGATACCGACATCAACATGAATTTCACACTCCGGCTTTTAAAGACTTGAACCAATCACGCCCTAGGGCGATAAACTTGCCATGAATGCGCATACGATAGAAGCCCTGCTGTCTGCACGCGGCGCTTGGCTGAAAGGCGATACGGGAGACCAGGATGAAGCCCTGTCCCGCAAAACACTCACGTGCATGATTGCCAACAACTACCGCGTCTTCGAAGAGGTGCGCGACCGGATTTTCCGTGCCACCGAAAGCTTCATGCGCCATGTGGAAATAATTCCCGAAACCATTTCGCCCAAGGGCCATGAAGTGGTGGCTGAGCTTCTCAAACAAAAGCTTGTGGTGAAGGAAGAACATGGCCACGCCATCTGCGAAGTGGCGGGGCGGCGTTATCTCTCGGGGGGCTGGCTTGAAGAGCTGGCCTGGGTCGCCGCCATGGATGCAAAGGCTGACGAAGCTTTCTATGGCCAGTGTATCGGCTGGTCGGTGAAAGGCTTTCATGGCGAGAATGAAATTGACCTGATCATGCGGCGCGAGGGCACCCTTGGCTTTGTCTCCTGCAAGGCGCTGCGCTCTGAACTGGACATGCACGACAAGAAGCACCGCAACCGCCTGATGGATGCCGTGCATGAAGCCGACAATCTGTGCGACCATTTCGGCAAGCCCGGCGAACGTGTGGCGGTTCTCGTTACAACTGACTTGCATGACGAGATCAGGGGTGTGCCGCGTTACAACGCCTTGATGGGCAAGGCAGCCGTGCTCGATGTGCGTATCATTTCGCTTGAAGAACTGGGCTATGATCAGTTGGTGGCAGCGCTTGCCGGGATGTGGGACGAGAAAACATGACAAAAGCAATTCGTTTTTCAGAAGTCGGCGGACCCGAGGTGATGCAGCTCGAGGCAATAGACGTACCACCACCGGGACCCGGCGAAGTGCGCATTCGCCAAACTGCCATTGGACTCAATTACATCGACACTTATCATCGCTCGGGCCTCTATCCGGTTCCCATGCCATCCGGCATCGGCCTTGAAGGCGCAGGCGTTGTTGAGGAATTGGGGCAGGGTGTGACGACCCTCAAAGCCGGAGACCGAGTAGCCTACGGCACGGGTCCCATCGGGGCCTATGCCGAAGCCCGCAATTTTCCTGCCAATCGCTTGGTCAAATTGCCCGGCTCAATTGCCGACGAAACCGCAGCAGGCATGATGTTGAAAGGCATGACCGTACGTTATCTGCTGCGTGCCACCTATGTGGTAAAGCCCGGCGATACAATCCTTATGCACGCAGCTGCTGGCGGTGTGGGATTGTTGTTGACGCAATGGGCCAAAGCCTTGGGCGCCCGCGTCATCGGCACGGTGGGCAGTGCAGCGAAGATCGATATCGCATCAGCTCATGGCTGTGATGTTGTGATCAACAGCAGCGAAGAGGATGTGGTGAAACGGGTGCGCGACGAAACTGGCGGCAAAGGCGTGCCGGTGGTTTATGATGGCGTAGGCCAGGCCACAATCATGACCTCGCTGGACTGCCTGCAACCTCGGGGGCTTCTGGTCTGCTTCGGCAATGCTTCGGGTCCCGTGAAAAATTTTGATCTGGGACTATTGGCCGCCAAAGGCTCGCTCTATCTGACGCGTCCAACCTTGTTCAGTTATACCTCCACTGATGCCGATTTTGCGACCACTGCGCAGGATCTGGTGGATGTCGTGGCGTCAGGAAAA
The DNA here is from genome assembly GCA_031430915.1 of Hyphomicrobiales bacterium. Classification (GTDB taxonomy): domain Bacteria; phylum Pseudomonadota; class Alphaproteobacteria; order Rhizobiales; family Aestuariivirgaceae; genus Aestuariivirga. The sequence continues at coordinate 5,424 of JANPCL010000211.1, read as the reverse complement.
GTGAAAGTGCCGGTCAACCAGCGCTATGCGTTTGGAGATGCAGTGCAGGCGCACCGGGACTTGGAAGCAAGGAAAACCACGGGAACAACGGTGCTGGTGCCGTAGGATGAGGGCCTTCCTCACGCCCCGCAATCATCTACAGACTTGTTCACCAAAGCCGCCCACTCCGGGCTGCACACCGCATTGGCGCAATAAAAACCCGCCAGCGCCGTTGACGGTATCGCATGGGCGAGATTGATGGAATTGCCTTGCGAGTCAGACAGCGTGCTCACCACCATGCCGATCAGCTTGCCATTGCCATCAAACACTGGCCCGCCGGATTCGCCCTTTTGCGTGCCCATGTGCAAGACCAGGGCATCTGGGTAGCCAAACTTGCCGTATGCCACAGCCCGGCCGAAGTGCTTGGCCTCAAAAGCCCCCACCCGTGCCACGTCATTTTTCGAATGGGGACGGCCAAGCGTATACACCAGATCGCCCTTGGCCACACAGCCGGGAGCCGTTGGGTTTACGGCCTTGCCCGCAAAACCCTTGAGGCGGATCAGCGCCATGTCGTTGTTGGGGAGAATCGCAATGACGGAACCGGAATAAACCCGGCCATTGGCCGCACGCGCCGCTACCAGATTGCCCTTGCCAACACCCACATGGGCCGCCGTCAAAACGTAACCACTGCCATCCACCACATAACCGCTGCCCGAGGTGATGGCCTGTGTGCCAGAGTTTCGCACATCACCGGAATTGGATGGATCAGCCCGCGATACGGTGAGCGTCACATAGGTTGGCCCGGTCGCGGGCAGCAGATGGCTGACCGACTGCGACGCGCCCGCACCGGACGTCGGCACAGCATTCTGCTCCACATCAATGGCACGCGACTCGAGATCAAGCCCAGGACCACCATCGGCAGCACAGGCGGAGAGGAGAAGGGCGAAGGTGAGGGAAGCAAATCGCATCATTGGAAGTCGCATCTAGCAATCAAATGTTTCGGCAACAAGGCGATGTTTGGGGAATATCGCGAAGAGTGGGGGAGTGTTGCAGGAATGTTGGGGGATCTTACACGCCGCCCCCCACAAACAAAAACGGCCCGCTTGCGCGAGCCGTTTCGTTAATTCAGGCAAAGCCTGGATTAGAAGCGCCAGATCGAGATCAAGGCTGCAACGGTTGCATCTTCACCAGACTTCACATCGGTGTAAGAGGCCTCTGCACCCAAGGTCAGCTGGCTGACTGGTGTGTAGTAGAGACCACCAGCGACGGTCATAGAGTCGCTACCGCCACTCTTCACATCGATGTAGGTTGCGCCCAATTCAGCGGTCAACGAGTCGCTGAGCGTGAAGCCCAAGAACGCGCCAGCCTTCATGCCCTTCGAACCATCGTGCTCACGGAACACGCCAGCTGCAAGACCTACGTTCGCAATGTCACCAAGCGCAAAATTAGCACCTGCATTAACCGTGTAGTTCTTCTTAGAGTAGTAGCCAGCATTCAGATCGAAGCCGAACGAGTCCCCAGCCCACTTCAGTTCAGACGCAACGCCAAACTGGTTGCCACCAGAATGACCTTCGTCTTCAACAGCAACTGCGAACGAAATTGGGCCAGAAGCATAGCTCAAACGGAGTTGAGTTGGGTCATTGTGACCAAATGCACCACCCGTGTTGATATAAGCACACGAGCAACGGTTGTCGAACAGATTGCTCGAGTTTCCAAGCGAACCATCGACACCACCACCAAGCGTCAGCTCAGGGGTGATTTTCCACCAGCCCCAGTATCCGTCTGTGGCAACTGCCGAGTCGTGCGAACGGTTTACACCGCCGCGGGTTTCAACTGAGGCAAGAAGAGCAATACGAACGCCTACTTCACCAACAGCGGTATCTGTTGTTCCTACAACCTTCAAACCGGCGCGGCTAACGAGATCAAGAGTGCTGTTGCCAAACGTTGCGGCAACTGCTGCAGCGAAAGGTTCGCCAGCATCCAATGTATCACCGTCACCGTTAAGGTCGGCAGCTGGTTTTGCATCTACTGCGGCTGTCTTGATTGGATCAGTGCTGTCATAAACCAAACCGACGCGTACGAAGCCAGACCACTGAATGTTGGTCGAAGCTGGAACGTCAGCTGTTGGCAAAATGCCAATGTTGTGGGCCTTTGGGCCATACATCTTGTCTTTTTCAGAGTTCAGGCCAGGAACGATGATGGCATCGGTCGTGGAAACCGACAGCAGCTGATAGCCAGCTGGCATCGATGGAGCGGATTCAAGCGCCGCGATACGGCTGTTGAGGGCTTCCATCTGGGCAATAAGGTCAGATGTTTCGCTTGCTTGAGCGCTAACCGACACTGCCGCGAGAGCGGCTGTACCGAGAAGTGCAATTTTCACTGCGTTCATTATGTATTCTCCCAAAATCATTTGGAGTTGCATGAGCCCCCCGATCCCCTGCAATGTTGAAGGGAAGGCAATGAGGCATTTGAATCACCTCACACCGTTGCTTTGTCGCTGCTTGCACAGTTAACGTCAACCTACTTGGACGCAACTTGGCCAAAATTCAGCCACATGTGGCCGAGGTGCAACAGTTTGGCGGGCTGGGCCGACATGCACGCCATGTGATATTGCCTAATACTGCATGGCGTTCCGTAAATGTAGCCAAAGTCATTTGAAAATGCTAACAAATCTCTAATTTCCGGCTTGGCTGGCGCTATCACCATGCGCCCGTCCCGGCCATCGAACGTTTAATCAGGGGGAATAGCAGTTATGGCAAAATGTCGTCCGGGCAAGTGGCTTCCGTGGGCTTTGGCGGGGGTGGGGCTACCCTTGCTTGCCGCTTATATGACGGGCACCACAACATTGACGGAAGATATCAACAGCCGCGCCGCGCAAGCCTTGTCCGCCAATGAAATGACGACCTGGGCCAAGCTCGACAGCAGCGCCCGCGACATCACCATCACAGGCACGGCACCCAGCCAGGAAGCCGTTGATTTGGCTGTGAAAACCGTTGCTGGCACCTATGGTGTACGGACCATTGCCAACGCAGCGGCAATTGCCGCACCCATCACACTTTTGGCCCCTACTGTAGAATCGGTTGTGGCCAACACGGCCACGCCTGAAATCACAGGTACCTGGCAGGAAGGTGTGGCCAATACGCTCACCGTGAAAGTGGGGGAAACGCCCTATAAGTTGGGTGAGAGCCCGGAGCTGACCACCATGGCTGGTAACTGGCTGCTCAAACTGTCGAAGCCCTTGCCTGAAGGCAACGTGGCGGTGACGGTCGAATCATCCGATGGTAAAACCACAATGGCCGCCGCAGCGCCCGCCACAGTGACCATCGATTTGCCTGAATTGCCCAAGTTGCCAGCCCCAACTGTGGAAAACTATTTTGGCAATTCGCAAACACCCACCTTCAAGGGCACCTGGCCAGAAAAAGAGGCGATTGCGGCCCAGAAGAACCTGCAAGTCAAGCTGGCCGACCAGACATTTGTGTTGGGAACCGCCCCCGAATTGACAACCGACGGGTCCGGCAACTGGCAACTTGTGCCCACCAAGCCGCTGGCCGAGGGCGAAATCCTCGTCATGCCCGGTATCGTCGGCACGGATGGCAAGTGGCAGACCGCCGAAGCCCCGGCAAAAGCCGTGATCGACATCACCCCGCCTGTTGTTCCCCCCCTGGACAAGCCAGCGCCCGACCTGAAATGGCCTTTTACCATCGCAGGCAAGTGGCCGGAAATGGCGGGCAACACCTTGGCCGCCGTTCTTGCGGGCAAGACCTATGAAGCAAACAAGGATGACAGCCTGAAGACAGACGGGCAGGGCGGCTTCAGCTTCAATCCGAAAGTCGAACTCGCCCCCGGCAGTTATGATGTGGACATCGCTGTGAAGGACGCAGCGGGCAACATCGCCAAGCAGTCGCTGACGGCAGCCATTGTGATTCCCGAGCCGCCAAAGGTGGAGCCAGCAAAAGTCGAGCCGCCGAAGGTTGAAGACGTGGTCATTGCTGTTCCTGTCGCAGCCGTGGTTGCAGCGCTCCCAGCCGATGCGAAATGGCCCTACACCATCACCGGTACGTGGGACGACAAGCCCGGCAACGTTCTCACCGCCGCCGTTGCAGGCCGGACATATAGACTGAACAGTGGTGCTGCCCTGACCAGCGACAAGCCGGGCACCTTCAACTTCTCGCCAAAGGCAACGTTTGCCCCCGGCAGCTATGATGTGGATTTCATCACCACGAACAGCAAGGGTGAAGCGACAATGCTCACGGCCAAAGCCGCCATTGTGGTGCCGGAACCTGTGGCCCCAACGCCGCCAGCCCCTCCACCAACACCGCCAGCCCCTCCAGAAGAACCTCTGAAAGCCGCTGTACTGGAAGCAGCTCCTGCCGGAACAGTCAACGTCGTCACCGGCACATGGGATGATCGCCCCGGCAACACGCTGTCCGCCAGCGTCAACGGCCGCACCTATGTCATGGGTCGCGGCGCTGCGCTTGCCAGCCCCGGTGCAGGCAAATTCAGCTTCGCACCTTCGGCCAAATTTGAGCCGGGCAGCTATGATGTGGATTTCACAACCACCACTGCTGCGGGCGAAACCGCCGTCATCACCGCCAAGGCCGCGATTGTCATTGCTACACCGGCACCCGTGACTCCGCCACCGCCGCGACCCGTTGAAATCCCGCCGCCCACCGTCGGCTACAAGCTGGATTTGACCGGTGCCCCCGTTATCAAGGGTTGGTGGCCAAACAGTGTGGCTACCATTCTGAACGTGACACTGGATGGCCGCACCTACACACTCGGCACCGATGCCAACCTGAGTTCCAAAGGCAGCATCTGGACGCTGTTGCCCGGGTCATCCCTGAAAGACGGTACCTATGACGTCGTCGCCGAAGCCATGGATGCGGCTGGCAACATGGGCATGGACACCACCGAAAATGAACTTATGGTGGATGTAACCCAGCCCGCTGCACCAACGGTGATGACCGCCTCGGGCGATTCGTCGCCGGATCACCTCTCTGGCACATGGGATCAGACCATGGCCAAGGGGCTCAAGGTCAGCATTCCGCAGGCCAACCTCACCGCAGTGATGGGTGAAGCAGGAAGCCCACTCACCAGCGATGGAAAAGGCAACTGGCGTGTCGCCCTGGCAGCACCTCTGCCTGTCGGCACCTATAACGTCATCGCCGAATCCATCGACAAGCGGGGTCGTGTACAAACCGATTCTTCTGACGGTGAAGTAGTGATTGTCGCCAAGGGCGTAGAGCCGCCTCCACCGCCGCCACCTTACGACTGCGTGGCCGTCATGAACCGCATCGCCAATGTGTTTCCGATCCGCTTTGAATATGACCTGACCGACATCACTAAGCCATTTGATCTGTCGGTCAGCCAATATGCAGCGCTGTTGAAAGATCCGCGCTGCACGTCACTCAATGTTGAAATCAAGGGCCATACGGATTTCCGTGG
>JANPCL010000210.1:0-5735 GCA_031430915.1 Hyphomicrobiales bacterium | reverse complement strand
GTTGGGCCAGATCAAAGCGGGAGTTCAGGCTGTGCAGATATTCGACAGTTGGGCGGGGGATATTCCGGTGGCAGCGCGGTCCCGGGTGGTTACTGAACCCATACGTGCGATTGTTGACGGTGTGCGGTCTGTTTATCCCGGGTTTCCGGTGATTGTGTTTGCGCGCGGGATTGGCGACGGTCATGCCGCCATGGCTATGGCTACGCAGGCCTCGTGCGTGGGTGTTGAACAAGGTATGGCTTTACAGGAGGTTTTGGCAGGACTTGCTGGTGGTTATGCGGTGCAGGGCAATCTTGCTCCCGAGTTGTTGTTGGAAGACACAGACACTGTGCGGGGAGCTGTTGTAAAAGTCTTGGACGGTGTGCCGATGGCGCGGCATATTTTTAATCTTGGTCATGGCATCGTGCCACAGGTGAAACCGGAAATGGTGACTGTTTTGATTGACGTCATACGTCAGCATGATCTTGGTTTGGCCCATGTATGACTGGCTCAAGGTCTTGCATGTCCTGGCGGTGATATCGTGGATGGCAGGTTTGCTCTATTTGCCGCGCCTCATGGTTTACCATGTGGCATCGGTTGTTGGATCCGAGCAGGATGAGACGTTCAAAACGATGGAGCGGCGCTTGCTCAAGGCTATCATGCGACCTGCTGCGGTTGTGGCTTTGTTGACAGGTTTGGGTTTGATCCATGTGGCTGGTTATGGATTGGGTGATATCTGGTTGGTGATCAAGCTTGTGGCACTTGTTGGCATGTTTGGTGTTCATGGTGTTCTCGAAAAACATGTAGCTGGTTTCGCCCGGGGTGAACGGGTGAGGACTGGTCGATATTTCCGGGTTCTGAATGAAGTGCCCACAGTGTTGATGATTGTTATTGTGATCATGGTGATCGTTAAGCCGTTTGCATGAGGCTTCGGCTTGTGTTATCGCCTTGTTATCCCGTTCGGGATTTCCCGCCTTTCGCTGCTTGTTGCCTTGGTGTTTTGCCCCGCAATGACAGCTTTTCAATGAAGTATGTCTGATGTCTGAACTTGTCGATCTCAAGGAGATCAAGCTTTCCGAACTCAAGCGGCGGACGCCGGCGGACCTGGTGGTCACTGCAGAAGGGCTGGATGTTGAAAATGCCAGCGCGCTTCGAAAGCAGGAGCTGATGTTTGCCATTCTCAAAAATCTTGCCGCCAAAGGCGTTGAGATCATTGGGGAAGGCGTGGTTGAAGTTCTGCAAGATGGCTTTGGCTTTATCCGCTCTGCCGAAGCAAATTATCTGGCTGGTCCCGATGATATTTATGTGGGTCCCAACCAGATCCGGAAATTTGGTTTGCGGACCGGCGATACCGTTGAAGGACAGATCCGCAGCCCCAAGGATGGCGAGCGATATTTTGCTCTGGTGAAGGTCAACAACATCAATTTTGAAAATCCGGACAAGGTGAAGCACAAGGTTCATTTTGACAACCTGACGCCGCTGTATCCTGATCAACGGCTGGAACTGGAAATTGCCGATCCAACGCGCAAGGACTTGAGCCCGCGCGTCATCGATATCGTTGCACCCATCGGCAAGGGCCAGCGTGGGTTGATTGTTGCTCCGCCGCGTACCGGTAAAACCGTCATTCTGCAGAATATTGCGCAGTCCATCACGACAAATCATCCCGAATGCTTCTTGATCGTGTTGTTGATTGACGAGCGTCCTGAAGAAGTGACGGACATGCAGCGCTCGGTGAAGGGTGAAGTCATCAGTTCGACATTCGATGAGCCTGCGACTCGCCATGTGGCCGTGGCTGAAATGGTGATCGAGAAAGCCAAGCGGCTGGTCGAACATGGCCGCGATGTGGTGATCTTGCTCGATTCGATTACGCGTCTGGGGCGGGCCTACAACACTGTGGTGCCTTCGTCCGGCAAGGTGCTGACGGGTGGTGTTGACGCGAATGCGCTGCAGCGACCCAAGCGTTTCTTCGGTGCTGCGCGGAACATCGAACATGGTGGCTCCTTGACCATTATTGCAACAGCGCTGATTGATACAGGCAGCCGCATGGATGAAGTGATCTTTGAAGAGTTCAAGGGTACCGGTAACTCCGAAATCATTCTCGACCGCAAGATCGCAGACAAGCGGGTATTCCCGGCTATCGATATTCTGCGCTCCGGGACACGCAAGGAAGAACTGCTGGTCAAGCCAGATACGCTCAAGAAGACCTACGTGCTCCGGCGTATTCTCAATCCGATGGGAACCGTGGATGCTGTTGAATTCCTGCTCGACAAGTTGCGCCAGACCAAGGGCAACAGTGACTTCTTTGATTCCATGAATGCCTGACAAAGGAGTCAGGTTGGTATCGATTCGATTCCGAAATGATCAGACCTGACACTATTTTTGCACTGTCTTCGGGTTCCGGTAGGGCTGGTATTGCCGTGGTTCGGGTTTCTGGACCTGCCGCGGCTTTGATATTGAAAACACTGGCGGACGAGTTGCCGAAACCCCGTCAGGCTGTTGTTCGCACTATCCGCTCTCGTGATGACAGTGATGTCATAGACCAATCTCTGGTTCTGTTTTTTCCAGGTCCTGCCAGTGTGACGGGCGAGGATGTCGCTGAGTTTCACACCCATGGCAGTCCGGCTGTGGTCGAGCGGCTGTTGCTGGAATTGGCGGGCTTTGAGCATTGCCGGCCGGCGGAGGCTGGCGAATTCACCCGACGCGCATTTCGAAATGAACGGCTTGATCTCGTCGAGGTGGAGGGTCTGGCGGATTTGCTTTCGGCGGAAAGTGAGGCGCAGCGGCGACTTGCCATGCGGCAATTTTCTGGCGAAGCCAGTTCGGTTTATCATCAGTGGCATTCTGATTTGACCGGGGCTTTAGCCATCATTGAAGCCTCTATCGATTTTGCGGATGAGGATGGTGTGGCTGCTGAGGCCATGTTGAAGGTACGGCCACGGCTGGTGGATTTGAGGGATAATCTGGTTTCAGCCTTGCTGGAGTCCGAACGTGCTTCGCTTGTGCGGCGGGGTTTGCGCATCGTGATTGCTGGGGCGCCCAACGTGGGGAAGTCGTCCTTGCTCAACGCGCTTGCAGGACGAAGGGCAGCCATCGTGTCTGATATTGCAGGAACGACGCGTGATGTTGTCGAGGCCGCTCTGGTGATCAATGGACTTGCAGTCAGTCTGTCTGATACGGCGGGTTTGCGGGACGAGACTGACGATGCGATTGAGCGAGAGGGCATCTTACGGTCCCGTTCTGAAATCGACGCGGCTGACATTTTGATCTGGGTGGCACTAGCGGGTGAATCTGTGGCCCTACCCAACCGGCTTCCCGAACTTGTAATTCACAATAAGTCTGATTTGGTGTCAGCAGATTCGATTCAGTTGCGAAACGATTCGAATCTTGCGGTTTCGGTGAAGCGTGGAGATGGTCTCGAAGAGTTGCGCGAACGCTTGTCTCTGCTGGTTGCAAGTCATACTCATGTGTCGGAACATGCTGTTATGGTGCGGTCGCGCCACAGAACCGCTGTGACAGAATCGATTCGGAGCCTTAACGATGCTTTGTCGAAGCGAGATGATGCGCTTGAATTGATGGCTGAAGATGTGCGAAAGGCTGCACAATCCATGGCAAGCATCACGGGCCGGATTGGCGTTGAGGATTTTCTCGGTCGCATCTTCAGCGAATTCTGTGTCGGCAAGTGACGTTGTCGTGTTTCACGTGAAACGGAATTCCATCCGTGGACGGAGCTATTCAGGTTTGAACAATGCCAAACAAGTTTGATGTGATTGTAGTGGGCGGTGGCCATGCCGGTGTGGAAGCAGCCGCGGCTGCGGCACGAGCTGGCGCAGCCACCGCTTTGGTCACACACAAGTTTTCGACCTTGGGCGAAATGTCTTGCAATCCCGCCATCGGTGGATTGGGCAAGGGCCATCTCGTACGTGAAATTGATGCGTTGGATGGTGTGATGGGCCGCGTGGCGGATCAGGCGGGGATTCAGTTCCGCATGCTCAATCGATCCAAGGGTCCTGCTGTCAGAGGTCCCCGTGCACAGGCTGATCGCAGGCTCTATCGCGAAGCGATGCAACGCGAACTCAGGGCAACAGAAAATCTCAGTATTGTTGAGGGAGCTGTGAATGCGCTTCTAATTAAAGACGGTCGGGTTTGCGGAGTCATAACCGAGGATGGCCGAGAGATGGCAGCGGCTGCTGTTGTTCTGACCACGGGCACGTTCCTCAACGGACTGATTCACATTGGTGACAAGAAAATACCTGCGGGGCGGGTGGGTGATCCGCCAGCTTTGGGATTGTCGCGGCAATTGGCCAGTGCGGGATTGCGGTTGGGACGATTGAAGACAGGCACACCAGCGCGGCTGGATGGCAAGACGATTGCCTGGGGAGAACTCGAAGAACAGAAAGGTGATGACCCGGCTGTGCCCTTCTCGTTCCTGACGGAGTGTATCACGACGCCGCAGGTATCCTGCTTCATCACCCATACCACGGCGAAGACACATCGCATCATCGCTGACAATCTCTCGCGCTCGCCACTGTATTCCGGCCAGATTGAGGGCACGGGCCCGCGCTATTGTCCCTCCATTGAAGACAAGATCCATCGCTTTGCGGCCAAGGATTCGCACCAGATCTTCCTTGAGCCTGAAGGGCTGGATGATGACACGGTCTATCCCAATGGGATTTCCACGTCGCTGCCTGAAGACGTGCAGGAGGCTTTCATCCATTCGATTCCCGGTTTGGAGACCGTCCGCATCCTGCGACCTGGTTATGCCATTGAGTATGACCATGTGGACCCGCGAGAATTGGACCATGGTTTGGCTGTAAAGGCGATGCCGGGGTTGTTTCTTGCGGGTCAGATCAATGGCACGACGGGTTATGAAGAGGCGGCAGCCCAAGGTTTGATTGCTGGCCTGAATGCGGCACGTCTGGCTGCTGGTTTGCAACATGCGCGGTTTGACCGGGCGGAGGGCTATCTTGGCGTCATGGTGGATGATCTCATCACACGTGGCGTGACTGAGCCCTATCGCATGTTCACTTCGCGGGCAGAGTTTCGCTTGATGTTGCGGGCCGATAATGCGGATGAGCGGTTGACGGCAAAGGGGTTGTCACTGGGTCTCGTGGGGTCTCGTCGTCAGACAGCTTTTGCGCGACGGATGGATGAACTTGCACGAGCTCGAAGCATGGCGGAAGACTTATCCTTGACCTCTGCCGCTGCCGCCAAGGCAGGGTTTCACGTGAATCAAGACGGGCTCCGGCGCACAGCCTTGCAATTGATGGCTATGCCGGACATTGGTTTTGACCGCGTGGCAGAGCATTGGCCAGAGCTTAAAGCACTACCGCAACATGCGCGAGACGCGCTGGAGGCCGATGCGCTGTACGCGGGCTATGCAGATCGTCAGACACGGGAAATTGCCCAGGCGCGGGCGGAAGAGAACCTTGCTATTCCGCAGGACATGGGTTTTTCAGACATACCCGGCTTATCGATCGAGCTTCGCCAGAAGATGCAGCGGGTGGCACCGAAGTCCATTGGTCATGCTGCGCGGATTGAGGGTATGACCCCGGCGGCTGTTGCGGTGCTGATCGGTGCGATCAAGAAATACCGCGCGGTGCGGGTGGCGTGATGCAGACGACAGTGTCACGCGCGGCCCCTCATCCGGCCTTCGGCCACCTTCTCCCGTTGGAAGAAACGGGTGAAGGCTATCGCACCTGCCTTCTCCCGCGCCTCTTGGGGGGAGATGGTGGCCTATGGGCGTTTGAGGGGCGACG
>JANPCL010000209.1:0-3999 GCA_031430915.1 Hyphomicrobiales bacterium | reverse complement strand
CGTGACGCAGCTGACAAGTTGATCGCCCGCAGTTTTCGCATTGACCAGAAACTCCGGCGCGGCCTCTGTGCCGTCGGCATTGAAAATGCGCCCCCGCACCGCGTAACCGCTGGTGTCGCCGCCGCTCGCACTGGTATCTGTCCAAGTCACCACAAAGCGGCCATTTGCCAAAGCCGTGACGCTGCTTTCACCCTGATAGCCCGCTATCGTCGAATTGACCAGAAACTCCGGCGCGAATTGTGAGCCGTTTGCATTGAAAATGCGGCCCCGCACCGCGATACCGTGGGTGTCGCCTCCGCTTTCGCTGCCATCACTCCAAGTTACCACAAAGCGGCCATCCGCCAAAGCCGTGACGCAGCTGTCGCTCTGATAGCTCGCAGTTGCCGTATTGACCAGAAATTCCGGCGCGAATTGTGAGCCATCGGCATTGAAAACGCGGCCCCGCACGGCATTGCCGCTGGTATCGCCGCCGCTCTGGCTCGAATCCGTCCAGGTCACTACAAAGCGGCCATCCGCCAAAGCCGTAACGCTGCTGGAATCCTGATAATTCACGGTCGTCGTATTGATCAGAAATTCCGAGCCAATTCGCAAAAGAGCCATTTCAGTACACCCTCAATGTCCGTTTGGCCTCAATGAAATCCGTCGGATCAATCCAACCACTCGGCCTCGGCGTGGTCGAGTAACCAAACTCCAGCAATCCAAGATCCCATGAGCCTTGATAAATCTCAAAATGCAAATGCGGACTGGTTGGGCCTGTGTTGCCAACGCCGCCAATCCTGTCGCCAATTGTGACAAGCTGACCTGACCCGAGAATGGCAGAACCAGCCGTCCCCACAGTTCCAATCTGGCCGATGTAGCTTTCATCCAGATGCGCATAGAGCGAGTAGACTGGGCCCCCGCTTGGCAGATCGTGGCGGATGACGATGACGTTGCCCATGCCGTGTCCGTAAGCGCTTGCATAGACGATTTGGCCGTTTGAGGCCGCATAGACGGGGGCGTTCAGATCATCGCCAACTTCAAAATTCCAATCCTCGCCGACATGGTAGCCCCGGCTGAGATCGTTCCGATCATAAGGATCGCCAAAATTCGCACCGCCCAAAGCACTATTATAGCCTGGAAGCGCGGGATCGCTTGGAAGCACAAAGAACCCATCACCGTCCCAAGCCTCAGTGAGCGTTCCGTCGCCCTGCGGATGTCGAAATCCTGATGACAGCGCCGTGGGCATGACAATACCTCCTCAAGAGCGACTTTCCAAGCTACGCGCAGACCAACTTTAAGTTAGTAAGCACGACAAAGACAGAAACGTCAATTGCCCTCACACAAACACAAAATCCCCCGCATCCAATGTAAACGCCGCATCGGCCTTCACGATGATCGCACTGCCTGTTCCATTGAAGCCGCGCACGATGACGCTTGTTGTGCCGTTGCCGGAGAAGGTCAGTCCTGCGAAAGATGTTTCGAGCGGAAGGGCGATGCTGATCAGGTCCACGCCATCGTCCCAGTCGGTGATGGTGTCTGCACCAAAGCCGAGGCCGGAGAAGCGGAAGGTGTCGGCATCGTCGCCGCCAGTCAGATAGTCTGAGCCAGCACCGCCGTTCAGCGTATCGGTGCCAAAGCCGCCCCGCAGCGTGTTGGACTGGTAGTTGCCTGTGAGGCTGTCTGCAAAAACGGAACCGTCGATATTTTCGATGAAGTTCAGGCTCTCGCCAGCGGCATCGCCGAGACTGCTTTGCAGGGCGACGGCGAGGTCAATTGTGACGCCCTCAGGCGAGTATTGATAACTGGCGGTGTCAATGCCGGCACCGCCGTTGAGACTGTCCCCACCCGTGCCCCCTTCGAGGACATCATTGCCGTCGCCACCCAGCAGGGAATCCACTCCACCATTGCCGACAAGACGATTGGCCACAATATTGCCGATGAGAATGTCGCGCTTGGTCAGCGACCCCTCAAGGTTTTCGATGAAGAACAGCGTGTCACCCTGCGCATCGCCGCCGGAATGCACCGCCGTCAACAGGTTGATGCTGACCGTGCCCACGGTGCTGGCGCGATAACCCGCCCAGTCATTGGCCCCGGCCCCGGCATTGAGAGCATCACCGCCCGCGCCACCATCGAGATAATCATCCCCGCCTTCACCCCGCAGGGAATCCGCCCCGCCAAACCCTTCCAGCCTGTTCGCTGAGTTATCGCCAATGAGAACGTCCCGCAGCGTCAGCGAACCCATCAGGTTCTCAATACCGTCAAGCGTATCACCAGCAGCATGTCCGCCCGACGCCGTGTCGGCCAAAAGACTGATGCTGACGTTTGTGCCAGTGGAGGTGCGATAATCCGCCGTGTCACCTGTGCCCGCACCACCGTCGATCACATCAGCACCAGCGCCACCTGAAATCAGATCGTCGCCGCTGAAACCATTCAGACGATTGATGGTGTTGGTGCCGATGAGAATGTCATTGCCCTGACTGCCGATGACATTTTCGAAATTCTTGAACGTCGCACCAAAGAGGACGAAACTCGCTGCGGACAGATTGAAAACGCCATCATCGAATCTGTCAGCGCGCACATCGAGCGTGTCGTTGTCGTCGCCCCCATCCCACACTCCGAGCGACACAAACTGGTTGATCAGCGTGTCGTCACCCGTGCCACCGGATGCGCTGTCACTGTCACGACCCGTAATCGTATCGCTGCCACCGCCTCCATTCATGATTTCGGTTACGTTGCTGCCCGTGATGACATTGGCCAAAGCATTGCCCGTGATGGTGATGCTGTCTTCACCATTCGTCCAGCTGTTGAAGGTGACACCTGCAAAGCTGAAATTTGCCACAGCCGCCGACAACGTGATGGACAGGGCATCGACCCCCACACCACCGATGAACGTCAGTCCACCCATGGCATCGGTCTGGTTGGCAATGGTCAGCGACCTGCCGCCCATGTTGATGCTGCCGCTCTGTCCGGCATAGAGATAGACTTGATTAACTGCAGCGCCACTGGTCGTGGCCGAGATGTCAAAGACGCCGTTGCCGCCCATGCTCACAGCACTGCTGTTGGCAATGCTGCCATCCCCGGAAAGCGCCAGGGTTGCCGCGCTGATTTCGGCAATGCCGCTGAAACTGTTCGCTGCGGCAAGCGTCAAGGTACCGCCATTCACTGCAATAGCCCCACCACCGCTGACACCGCCAGAAAATGTTGTATTGCCAACACCTTCTTTGACAAGGGTAGTCCCGATTTGTGTGGAAACAACACCTGAAAAACTGGTTGATCCGCCATCGGATCCAAAAGACAGCTCAGAGTTACCAGCGGCCGATCTCATGTCAATGGTGCCGCCGCTTCCGGAGAGGGAGTCCACGGACAAATGGGCGTTGTTGAGGCGAAGTGTGCCGCCATCCATCATGAGATCGGTCGCATCCAGCAAGCTGCCGAACGTCTCAAAATTGACCTCCCCTCCCGACAGCGTGAGTGTTCCGCCAAGTGCGCCCGACATTCTGAAGGTTGACGTGCCGCCTGAACTGATGAAGTTGCCGGAAAACGTTCCATCCACTGTGAGCATGCCCGTGCCAGCGTTTGTTACCAATCCGGCAAGGGAGCCCGCTCCATTCACCTTAACGATTCCACCAGTGATGAAAACACCAGTGGTGGCCGAGAGGTTGCCGTTGACTATGAGCGAGCCAGCGCTGACCGATACTATATCAACGGTACTGGCATCGCCCGCATCCAAGGTCGGCTGGTTCGCCAGCCCGCCGTTGTCGATGACAACAACACTTCCTGCAGAAGGGGCCACATCACCGGACCAATTCGTGCCAATCAGAAAGTTGCCATTTGTCTCGCCGTCCCATGTAGGCATGTCAGTTGCTCCTTTTTAAATTGGCAAGCCAGTTACTCGCTTCCCCTCATCCGCCCTTCGGGCACCTTCTCCCGTTGGAAGAAACGGGAGAAGGCTAAACGTTGTGGCCTTCTCCCGATCCTTCATCGGGAGAAGGTCCCGAAGGGGGATGAGGGGCAACGAGC
>JANPCL010000208.1:0-3155 GCA_031430915.1 Hyphomicrobiales bacterium | reverse complement strand
CCACAGGCAAAGGCCTGATGATCCAAGCCTGGTTGCGGTCTTTCCAGGTTTGGATCATCAGGCCTTTGCCTGTGGCCACGCGAATATCTCCGAGATAGGCCTGCACATTGTCTGGGTCGTCCACCAGCAGTTCAATGCCGGTCACGCCTTCTTCCGATGAAAAAAATTCCTGTGCTTCTGTGGCCGGCATATAAACAACATTCTCGTCATATTCCGACATGCCCATTTTGAAAATGGCGACGACTGGATAATCGCGGATGCGCGGTGTTGACCCCATGACGGTATCGGGGCCGTTGGGCGAAATCAGCGTGATGGTAGTGCCGAGGCCGACCTGGTGTTTCCACGCCATGCGCTCGCCGATGGCAACACCACCAGATTTGTCCCAGCCCTTGAAACCAGGTTGCTTGTCGAGGCCGCCGGGATTGCTGATGGCGGTGCGAAGACTATCATTGTTGAGGCCCGCGACCTTGAAAATGTCTTCTTCACTGACGCCGCGCACGAGGGCACCTGTGGCGTTCTTGGCAGAAGACACCATCACCTGGCCTTCGACGAGGGATATCGCCTGTTTGATATGTGGAGTGGTTGCGAGTTTCGCCTTGATCTCATCGGCATTGGTGATCGGTTCGAACTGCGGATCATAAATGGTGGCATGGCCGGAGAAGCCCAGAACCTTGTTGAGCAGTTCTTCGCGAAAACCATTGAAGACAGACATGACGACGATGAGGGTTGCAACACCCAACATGATACCGAGGAAGGAGAAGAGTGCTATGACCGAGACAACACCAGCCTTGCGGCGGGCCCGGAGATAGCGCAGCGCGATCTTCCATTCGAAGTTGGCGAAGGGGCGTGTGTCGGGGAGGGATTGTGTCATGCTTCACCTCTCCCGCTTGCGGGAGAGGACGCTTGCGCGCAGCGAAAGCGGGTGAGGGAAGTCAAGACTCGTCCCTCACCTGGCGCGTGCCGCGCCGTCCTCTCCCGCAAGCGGGAGAGGTGAAGAGGGTGTGCGTTCAAGCGAAGTGCTCCACGACTTTATCGAGGGATACGTTCTGGCGTGCACCCGTCTTCCGGTTCTTAACCTCAGCCACGCCATCCTTCAAACCGCGCGGCCCGATGATCACTTGCCACGGCAAGCCGATCAGATCCATTGCTGCGAATTTTGCACCGCCTGCGGCATTGCGGTCGTCATACAAAACATCTTTGCCTTTGGCAGTGAGGCCTTTGTAGATTTTTTCTGCTGCTGCATCGGCGTCCACGTCGCCTGTCTTGATGTTGATCAGGCCGATGTCGAAGGGTGACACTGACTCGGGCCAGATGATGCCGTCCTTGTCGTGTGAGGCCTCAATAATGCCCGCCACCAAGCGCGACACGCCAATGCCGTAGGAGCCGGATTGCAGCGTCACCATCTTGCCGTCGGCACCTTGCACCTGACAGCCCAATGGTTCCGAATATTTATCGCCGAAGAAAAAAATGTGGCCGACTTCGATACCGCGCCCGCTCATGCGTTTTGCTTCGGGTACACGGCTTTCAAATTCGGCCTGATCGTGTTTTTCATCTGTTGCGGCGTATCTTGAGGTGTAGTCCGACACGAGCTTGGCCACGGCTTCCACATTGTCAAAATCAATATCAACCGACGACCAATCCATGTCATGCAGCGCACCGTCAAAGAACACACCGCTCTCTCCAGTTTCCGCCAGCACCAGAAATTCATGACTTGCATCACCGCCGATGGGGCCTGTGTCTGCGCGCATCGGAACAGCCTTGATGCCAAGGCGCGCAAAGGTTTTCAGGTAGCTCACAAACATCTTGTTGTAGCTGTGCATGCCTGCTTCCAAGGTGAGGTCAAATGAATAGGCATCCTTCATCAAAAACTCACGTCCGCGCATCACACCAAAACGGGGGCGCACTTCGTCGCGGAATTTCCACTGGATGTGATAGAGATTACGGGGAACATCTTTGTAGGATTGTATGCCCGAACGGAAAATGTCGGTTATCATTTCCTCGTTGGTGGGGCCGTAGAGCATTTCGCGGTCGTGACGGTCTTTGACGCGGAGCATTTCCTTGCCATAGGCGTCATATCGGCCGGATTTTTTCCACAGGTCTGCCGATTGCAGCGTCGGCATCAGCACTTCAATGGCCCCTGCCCTGTTTTGCTCTTCCCGCACAATCTGCTCGATTTTTTTCAGCACGCGAAAGCCCATGGGCAGCCAGGAATAGCTGCCGGCTGCTTCCTGGCGGATCATGCCGGTGCGCAGCATCAACTTGTGGGAGACGACTTCCGCTTCCTTGGGATCGTCACGGAGTATGGGCAGAAAATATTGCGAAAGGCGCATGAGAATCCCTGAATGCGATAGAATGTCGGCCCTTTTAAGGATTTACAGCCGCAACTCAAGCCGTTCCCTGTTGCAACCATTGCTAGAATGCTGCGCTGCGTCACAAGACTGCCATTTTTTTAACTTGGCAAGCGCAATAATTTGCGGCAGTTTGTCGCCATAAGAAAAACAAGACCAAGATTGCACAGGGTGTGTCCCAGGTCTGGGGAGGGTGTGCTGCCAAGAGCCGAAATCGGTCGTGGCGCCACTGATTGACTGTTACAGGGCGGAGGCTTTCAAGGCTTCCGCCTTTTTTGCTTTTGGAGGGTGCCATGTCTTCGCAAAAGAGCAATGTGGACTATCTGCTGGAACAGCTTTCGGGAGCCGGTCAGGTTTCGGCCCGGGCGATGTTTGGGGAGTATGCATTTTACTGTGATGGCAAGGTGGTGGCGTTGTTTTGCGGTGACCAGTTGTTTGTGAAACCGACCAAGGCCGGTCGCGGCCTGATTGATGTTGTTGTCGAAGGGCCGCCCTACCCCGGGGCCAAGCCGCATTTTCTGGTCTCAGGCGAGAAGTGGGATAATGCGGAATGGTTGGCTGGATTGGTGCGCGCTACGGCGGCGGAATTGCCGGTGCCGAAGGTGAAGAAGAAGAAGTGACCGATGGGACTCGCGGCGCATTCTTGGCTGAAAAGTCTGTCGCCCCGTGGAGCCCGGCATTGAAGTTCACCCACTCGTAGTCTCCTGGCTCGAGCGCCTGAATGAACACGGCACCGGGCGAGCCGCTGTCGGTGTAGTCGATCCGGTCGCCCCGGATACCGGGGCACCGGCGGCGGTGATCCTCACC
>JANPCL010000207.1:0-25598 GCA_031430915.1 Hyphomicrobiales bacterium | reverse complement strand
GGTGACAGCCAGTGGATCGGTGGTGCCGCAGAAAGCGGTCACTATGTGAAGCTCAACGAATTTTTTGATGCCAATGGCATCAAAATGTCAGACTTCGTGCCGGCAACGGTGACAGGCTATTCGGAATGGCCAAAGAACACGCCAAACTATTGGGCCCTGCCGGCCTTCGGTGACGTTGTGGGTTGGACTTATCGCAAGGACTGGTTTGCCCGTCCTGAACTGCAGAAAGAATTCAAGGAAAAATATGGTCGCGACCTGGCTCCACCAGCAACCTTTGCAGAACTGAAGGATATCGCAACCTTCTTCCAGAACCGCACCATTGACGGCAAGACTGTTTACGGTGCCTCGATCTATACAGAGCGCGGCTCGGAAGGCATCACCATGGGTGCCATGGACGTGCTCTACAGCTACGGCTTCAAGTATGACAATCCTGCCAAGCCCTACGACATGCAGGGCTTCGTCAATTCCAAGGAAGCAGCAGCAGGTCTTGAGTTCTACAAATCACTCTATGATTGCTGCACCCCGCCCGGTTCTTCAAACGGCTACATGGGCGAAGGCATCGACGCCTACAAGTCAGGCCAGGTTGCCATGCAGATGAACTTCGCCTTCACCTGGCCCGGCTTTGAAGCTGATGCAAATGTGGGCGGCGGCAAGACGGGGTATCTGGCAAATCCAGCGGGTCCAAACGGCGAAAAATTTGCACAGCTCGGCGGACAGGGCATCTCTGTAGTTTCATATTCCACCAAACAGGCAGCAGCACTTGAATACATCAAGTGGTTTGCCCAACCTGAGGTACAAGCCAATTGGTGGAAAGCCGGTGGCTTCTCTTGTCTGCGTGCGGTTGTGGAAGCACCCGACTTTGCAACAAGCCAGCCCTATGCCCAAACCTTCCTTGACTCGATGGCCATCGTAAAAGACTTCTGGGCCGAGCCTAGCTACGCAACTTTGTTGCAGGACACGCAAAAGCGTTTCCATGACTATGTTGTGGCAGGCAAGGGCACGTCGCAGGAAGCGCTTGATGGTTTGGTCGAAGATTGGACCAAAGCATTCAAGGACGCCGGCAAGCTCTAATTTCGAGAGCAACCAGCACCACGCGCAAGGTTTGATACTCCCTCCTGTCAAACCTTGCGCAAGCTTATCCCAAATCTTTTTTGGAACTTTGCCATGACGTCACCCCTGCCACATCGCGTTGCGCTTGCCACGCCAGCTTCCGTCGTTCGCCGCGTCAAAGGCTTGAGCGACCGCGCCATTGCATGGATATTTGTGGCACCGACAATTTTCCTGCTTCTGGCGGTCAATATTTTTCCGCTGCTCTGGACCATCAGGTTGAGCCTGACCAACTACCGTGCCAATCAGCCAAACCGCCCCATTCAATGGGTGGGCCTTGAGAATTATCGCGAAATTCTCAATGACCCAGATATCTGGAACACCATGCAGGTGACGGCACACTTTTTGTTCTGGACAATTTTCCTGCAAGTACTGATCGGCTTTACACTCGCCTGGCTGATCAATCGCAAATTCAAGGGCAATGACTTGTGGACGACCATCATCGTCTTGCCGATGATGCTGTCGCCAGCCGTCGTCGGAAATTTCTGGACATTTTTCTATCAGCCGCAAATCGGCATATTCAACTACGTAGTTGCCTGGTTCACGGGGGGTGATGCGTCATCATTTTCCATGATCGGTTCCGTTGATCTCGCCCCTTGGGCGATTGTCATCGTCGACACCTGGATGTGGACGCCCTTCGTGATGCTGATCTGTCTTGCCGGGTTGCGTTCTATCCCTAACTACATTTACGAAGCAGCGGCGGTGGACCGCGCCAGACCCTGGCGTCAATTCTGGACCATCACCGTGCCAATGGTCCTGCCGTTTCTGATGCTTGCAGTATTGTTTCGCGGCATCGAGAATTTCAAGATGTTCGACCTTGTCGTGCAACTCACAGGCGGCGGGCCTGGTTCAACCACCGAATTGACGTCAATCAATCTCAAACGCGAAGCTTTCGAAAAGTGGCGGACCGGCTATGCCTCGGCCTACGCCATCATTCTCTTCGTAACAGTGTTTGGTCTCGCTTCCATTTACGTGAAGGCCCTGAACAAGGTGAAAGAAAGATGAGCTCATATTCCATCACAGAACCGTCGCAACGGCAAAAATGGTTCGCAGGATTTCTTGTCATTTTCTATGCCTTGGTCACCATCACACCATTGCTGTGGATCATCGCAACAGGCTTCAAATCAGGTGAAGACTCGATTGCCTATCCGCCGAAGGTATTCTTCGAACCCAAGCTCGATGGCTACGTAAATCTGTTCACCACGCGAACGCGCATAAACCAGGCAGATGTCGCCACCTTTCCGCCAGCCACATCGTGGTATGAGCAGAATGCACGCGACAATGGCATGGCCATTTCAGGGCCATCACGTTATGGCCAGCGCTTTCTGAATTCGGTTATCATTGGCTTTGGTTCAACAATCCTGTCAGTGTTTTTGGGCACGCTTGCGGCCTATGCCTTCAGTCGGTTCAAAGTTCCCCTGAAAGACGATTTGCTGTTCTTCATTCTCTCTACACGCATGATGCCGCCGATTGCCGTGGCTATCCCAATGTTCCTGATGTTCCGCTCACTGGGCCTCAGCGACACGCATTTGGGAATGATCCTGCTCTATACCGCCGTCAACATCTCGCTGGCCGTGTGGTTGCTCAAAGGCTTCATTGACGAGATCCCGTTGGAGTATGAAGAAGCGGCCTTGATTGATGGTTACACGCGGTTCCAGGCCTTCTACAAAGTCGTCTTGCCGCAAGCCGCCACGGGCATCGCGTCCACCGCAATCTTCTGCTTGATCTTTGCTTGGAATGAATATGCCTTTGCCGTGTTGCTCACCTCGGGAACAGCACAAACCGCGCCTCCTTTCATTCCCACGATCATTGGCGTGGGCGGCAAGGATTGGCCAGCTGTTGCCGCAGGCGCAACATTGTTCCTGCTACCCGTCATGGTGTTCACCATACTTCTGCGCAAGCACCTGTTGCGTGGCATTACATTCGGAGCCGTGCGCAAATGAGTGATTTCATCAACGGATTGATCCGGCTCAAACGCGGGCCGTGGGAGATGTTGGCCTCAATCCTGATTGCCCTTGGCGTGGTGATGCTGATGCAGCATTTCGCACTCTGGATTTACACCTATTCCTTCATCGTGACATTGGTGGGCACCGTCATGTTCATCGTCGTCAGTCATTTTCCGGAGTGAGCAATGGCCGAAATCATCATTCGAAATTTGCGCAAGGAATTTGGCAGTTTCACTGCCGTGCAGTCCTCTTCCTTCAAGATTGAAGATGGCGAATTCTTCATGCTGCTGGGGCCTTCAGGCTGCGGCAAGACCACGACGCTTCGCATGATCGCCGGACTTGAATTGCCGAGTTCCGGAGAGATCAGGATTGACGGCGAAGAAGTTGCACAGAAGCCTGCAAGCCAACGGGACATCGCCTTCGTATTTCAAATGTTTGCGCTCTACCCCCACATGAATGTGCGCAAGAACATGAGTTACCCCTTGATCAGCCAGGGCATGCCGCGTGCGCAGGTAAGGGCCAAGGTTTTGGAGGTCGCCAACATTCTTGGTATCGAAAGCATTCTTGAGAAACCGGTGGGCGGGCTATCTGGCGGCGACCGCCAACGTGTAGCACTTGGTCGTGCCATTGTGCGCAACCCCAAGGCCTTCATGATGGACGAGCCACTTGGAGCATTGGACGCTGAGTTCCGCGAACACATGTCTCTTGAGTTGCGGGCCCTGCACGACCGCATGAAGGCTACGACTGTCTATGTGACGCATGACCAGTTGGAGGCGATGCAGATGGGCGACAAGATTGTTGTCATGAACCATGGTGTGGTGGAGCAGTTCGGCAAGCCCCAAGATGTTTATGACAAGCCCGCCACCATGTTCGTGGCTGAATTCATCGGTTCCCCGTCAATGAACTTTCTGCGATTCCACGGCAATGTCGAGACGGGCGGCAAAGCTGTGAAACTGCAAAACGAGAAACTGGCCATTCCGCAAATGCGTGAACCCTTTGAAGGGGACTTGGCTTTCGGCGTTCGGCCCGAACACATCCGTTTGTCTGACAGCGGAACTTATCGCGGAGTGGTCAAGGCGACTGAATATCTGGGCACCACTCAAATCATCACGCTGAAAACTGGCTATGGCATGGTGAAGGCTCGCGCTGCATCAGGCGAAGTTGCGCGCGTGGGCGAAACGGTTGGTATGGAATTTGACGGCAAGACGGTGACCATGTTCGACAATCAAACCGGGCGCGCTTTGCGTTCAGAGCTGAATGAAGGAGTGCTTGCCCATGGCTGAGGTCATGCTAAATGGCGTCTCGAAATCCTTTGGACAGCAGTCAGCACTGGCAGATGTGTCACTGACAATTCCAGATGGATCATTTGTGGTCTTGCTAGGGCCCACAGGTGCTGGAAAAACCACAACCCTCCGGATGATTTCGGGACTTGATCGACCTGATAGCGGCGACGTGTTGATTGATGGTCGATCAGTGCTTGACACAACGCCAGCACAACGTGACGTGGCAATGGTGTTTCAGCAATATTCACTTTACCCGCATCTGACAGTCAGGGACAATCTGGCCTTTCCATTGCGCTCGCCCATTCACAAGACGTCGGAAAACGACATCAAGCGCAAGGTCTCCGAAGTTGCAGAAGTGCTGCGTATCTCCCACAAGCTTGATAACAAGGCTACGGCACTTTCGGGTGGTGAAATGCAGCGCGTATCCATCGGGCGCGCACTGGTGCGAAACCCCGCAATCTATTTGATGGATGAACCCCTGAGTTCGCTCGATGCGAAGTTGCGGGCTGATCTTCGTGTGGAATTGAAAAGCATTCAGGCAAACCTTGGTGCTACGTTTCTTTACGTCACCCACGACCAGATTGAAGCCATGACCATGGCCACGCACATTGGCGTTCTCGACAATGGCCGCCTCGTACAATTTGGCACACCACGCGAGATTTATGAAAACCCGGTCAGTCTCTATGTCGCGGGCAGGCTTGGCATTCCACGCCTGAATGTGCTTCCCGCGGGTCTGTTTGGCCAGGCACCACCTGGTGCAATGACAATCGGTTTGCGCCCTGAGCATTTGTCTCAAGGCCAAGGCAAGCCTGCCATTGTGAAGCGCTTGGAGAGATTGGGTGACCAAACGCGGCTTCACCTCCAATTTGAAGGACACGACATTATTACGCTGACCAATGTGCATTCCCAACTTGTGCCGGGTGACAGTCTTGCCATAAGCCCCCGCAATCCACTCTATTTCAATGCCAACGGTATGCGTATCGCCTAAGGATGTAGCCATGAAACAATTCATCAACACCAAGGAAACCCTGGTCCAGGATGCCATCGACGGAGTATTACTTTGTACGGGCGGGCAGCTTGCGCGACTGGATGGTTATCCGCATATCAAAGTGGTAGTGCGCACCGACTGGGACCGCAGCAAGGTCGCCCTCGTTTCAGGCGGTGGTTCGGGCCATGAGCCTGCCCATGCCGGTTTTGTCGGGCGTGGCATGTTGACCGCCGCTGTTTGTGGCGACGTCTTTGCGTCGCCTTCAGTGGACGCCGTCCTCGCGGGGATACTCGCTGTGACCGGGCCAGCCGGTTGCCTGCTCATCGTGAAAAACTACACGGGTGACCGCCTGAACTTTGGTCTTGCCGCTGAACGTGCGCGCGCCTTCGGTCTGAACGTCAGCATGGTGGTTGTGGATGACGATGTGGCCTTGCCGCATCTGCCGCGGGCGCGTGGTGTGGCGGGTACACTCTTTGTGCATAAAATTGCAGGTGCCTTGGCAGATCAAGGAGCTGATCTTGAAACGGTAACGGAGGCCGCCAACAAGGTTATTGAAGGCGTCATGTCGATTGGCATGTCGCTTGATACCTGCACTGTTCCGGGATCACCGAAAGAAGACCGTATTCCTGATGGCCATGCCGAGTTAGGACTTGGTATTCATGGTGAAGCCGGCGTTGAGCAGGTTGATTTCATTGGCGCACATGAAGCGATGCAAATGATCGTAGACCGCTTGATCCGGGGCATGAAACCGGGCCCGCATGTTGCCCTTCTCAATAATCTGGGCAGTGCAACAATGCTGGAGATGGCCGTGCTTGCAAAAGAACTGGCAACCTCGCGCATTGGCAGTCACATCAGCCATTTCGTCGGGCCTGCTCCGATGATGACGTCGCTCGACATGCATGGATTCTCAGTGTCCCTGATGCCAGTTGATGAGAAAATGCTTGCAGCATTGCAGGCAGAGGCAGCACCCTTGGCATGGCCGGGCTGCCATCCGGTATCGGAAGTCAAAGTGGTGCCATTGCCAGATGGACTGACCCCTATTCAACCCATGCCATCAAAGAACAAAAAGGCAGAAACCCTGGTCCGCCGCTGCTGCGAGATTCTGATTGCTGCCGAAGGCGAACTGAACATGCTTGATGCAAAGTCAGGCGATGGTGATACAGGCTCAACCCTCACCACAGCATCACGGGCATTGATCAAAGCGCTTGATCGTTTGCCACTGGCAGACTGGACGCAGCTTTATCGTGCCATCGGTTTGGAACTCAGCCAGACCATGGGTGGGTCGTCTGGTGTCTTACTCGCCATCTTCTTTACGGCGGCAGGTGATGCGTCAGCCAATGGCCAGGACGCAGTGAGTGCTCTGAAATCGGGTCTCATGCGCATTCAGCAGGTTGGTGGAGCGTCAATTGGTGACCGCACCATGATTGATGCTTTGTCACCTGCATTGGATGGCTTGCGATTGGGTCTGGAACAGGCTGCATTGGCTGCCCGCAAAGGTGCAGATTCTACGGCGAAAATGTTGCGCGCCAAAGCCGGTCGTGCAAGCTATGTGTCCGAAGCCCATCTTTCAGGCTACAATGATCCGGGTGCTGAGGCCGTGGCCATTCTTTTCGAAGAACTTTTCCAGACGGTTGAAACTTTGCAATTCAACTGATTCAGCTTTCAAAAAAGGCACAACCGCCGGAGCGAACTCAAAACTCGATAGGAGTTTTGGGCAAGGTCAAACACCATTCGGACAAATTTTGGATAAAGCGCCCGCTCGCTTTGGATCGTGATTCATTGAGGGCGAACAAAACTTGCTCACCCTCAATGCGCATTGTTATTTCACAGCGGCAACGGCCTTCGCCAGTGCTTCCACAGCATCAGCTGAAGACATGTCTGAGTTGAAGTGCTTGGTAACAACGTCCGTGATTGCCCCGGTGACCGCAGCATTTGCAGCGTGGGTGTAGGCAACGGTCGGCAAAGCCGTATTGGTCTTTGAAGCTTCCGCCAAGTCCGCCACATTCTTTTTGGCACAAGTGTCAAATCCGTCTTCTGGCGTCCCAATCACTGCGGGGATAGACCCCTTGGCAATGTTGAATTTGTTTTGAACACCTTTGTCCATGATCGCATTGGCGAGCACGGTCTGAGACTGTTTGGATTCAGGCGTTGGTTGTTCAAACATCGAGAACGAGTTGATCAGGAATGTGAAGTCGCCTGACGTTCCAGGCGCCGGGAAGCATAGAAAATCGACATCAGCTTGCTTTTTCGCATTGGTGAATTCACCTTTGGACCAGTCGCCCATGATCTGCATGGCAGCCTTGCCTTCTATGACCATGGCAGTGGCGAGATTCCAATCCCGGCCAGAAAAGTCTTTGTCGACCATGCCGCGCAACAAACGCATTTCATCAAACACAGCCTTCATTACATCGGATTTAAGCGTAGCGTCGTCTTGCTCCACGAAAGCCTTCCGATAGAAATCAGGCCCGCCGATTCCAAGCGCCACACTGTCAAAGAGCGTCAAGTCTTGCCAAGCCTGTCCGCCGTGGGCGAGTGGGATGATACCTGCCTTCTCGAATATTGGCGCAAGCGCATTGAACTCTTCCCAGGTCTTTGGCGGTTGCGCACCAATTTTGTCAAATGCGGCTTTAGATGCCCATACCATGTTCACGCGGTGGATATTGGTCGGTGCCGAAACCCATTTTCCATCAACTTTGGCAAACTGCTTCACGGCATCAGGCAAGGCATTTTCCCAATCGCCCGCTTTTGCAACGTCACCAAGATCGGCAAGCATTCCAGCCTTGGCCCAATCGATGATATTTTGTCCCAGCATCAACATGGCAGCAGGCGGATTTCCACCTGAAATGCGAGCTTGCAAAGCTGCTTTTGCCGCGTCGCCGCCGCCCCCTGCGACTGGCGCGTCAACCCATTTAACCCCGCCTGCTTCGACTTTGTCCTTCACAGCTTTCAAAGCGGCTGCTTCGCCGCCCGTGGTCCAGAAGTGCATGACTTCAACTGAGCCTTCTGCATGCGCAGCAATGGTGAGTGCACTTGTCGACAGCAGAAGTGAGACACCCAAGCCGACCATGGCTTTGGCTAGATATCTTTTTGTTAGATTGTAACTCATGTTGGTTCCTCCAAAAATATGTTTCGAGCTCTCCAGGTCCTGATCGACAAGCCTTGGGTTTCTTGTGAGTTTGGTCCCGATCAATTTTCGATCGGCCAAAAACTCTTTTGTAACAATTGATTGGAACGTTCCAAAAGTCAATAGGGAACATTTTGTTCAAAATTATGCTTAAAATGCAATAATATTTTGCATCAGTAGTCGCAATCGTCTATTGAAAATAGATCAATCCAAAGGAGCAAAGTGAATTGGCAGGAACTACCCGGTCTTCTAAAAAAACGACATCTTCAAAACCTGCACGACCAAAATCACGCAATGGCAACGTCACCATTATTGATATCGCCCGGATGGCAAATGTTTCAAAATCAACCGTGTCTCTTGTCTTGCAAGAAAGTGCTTTGGTGAAGGATGAAACGCGAAAGCTTGTGCTGGAAACCATAGACCGCCTCGGTTATGTTTATAACAGAGCTGCGGCTGGCTTACGTCAGGCAAAGGCCGATTTTATCGGAATTGTAATTGGCGACCTTGCCAATCCTTTTTTCCCCGAACTTGCTGCCGGAATTGAAGATGTTTTGCTTGAACATCAGATGTTGCCGGTTTTGGCCAACACCAGTGAGGATCCGGAAAAGCAGTCTCAAATCATTCGCACTTTGCGCGAGCATGGGGTGGCTGGAATTATTCTATGTCCAGCGCGTGGCACGAGCGCGTGGGCTATTGCGGAATCAGTTCCAAAGGGTTTGCCGGTTGTTGTCACCATGTGTTCAATTGAGGACTGCCCTTTTCCATTTGTCGGCCCAGACAATGTGAAGGGGAGTTATCAAGCCACCGAACACCTCTTGGGATTGGGACACCGCGACATCGCTTTTATTGGCGGCGATAGCAGTTATGGTACGCACCGCGAGCGTGTCCGTGGGTGGCGGCAAGCCATGCAAAACGCTGGTATCGCCATTGATGAAAGGCTTGTCATTGATGCGGCATCAACCAGGGAGGGCGGTGCCGAAGCAATGATGAAAACCATGGCTTTACGTCCGAATCCCACCGCAGCGGTATGCTATAATGATGTTGTTGCGCTTGGTGCTTCACGCTTCTTGGCAGAGGCTGGCGTTATTGTTGGCAGAGATTTTTCGCTCGTCGGCTTTGACGATATTTCCGAAGCCAGCCATGCCCAACCAGCACTTACAACGATTGATGCTGGAATACGGCAGATGGCAAAAAATGCGGCCTTGCGGCTGCTGCAGATGATTAACAAGCAAGACTATGAAAAAGCGCCGTTACGTGGCGAAACCAAACTGATCGTTCGCGCGTCAACGCACCGTTTATTGAGAAAAGGATAAATCACATGATCCGTCACATAGTCTTGGTTCGCTTCGAGCCCAATACAACCGAGTCTGAAATCATTGAAATTTTTGCTGAACTCGAACCACTGCGCACGAACATCAGCGGAATGGGACCAGTGGCCTCCGGGAAAAGTTCAAGCCCCGAACACATCGAGCGTGGCTATATGCACGGCTTCACAATTGACTTCGATACTTGGGATGGGCTTCACGCCTATCAAAACAATCCAAGCCATCAAAAAATTGGAGCCAAAATTGTGGCGGCTGCCCAGGGCGGCATTGAAGGTGTGCTGGTTTTCGATCTTGAATTTGAGACGTGATATTTACTGAATTGGACGACCAGCACAGGGCTGGTGCGTTTGCCCAAAACCTGAAGTCACATAAGCAGCGGATCGTGAGTGCTGACTTTCAGCCAGATTCTCAGATCAATCAATCTCACAAGAGTTTTTTGTTGACTAATTTGGAACGATCCAATAGTTTCCTTAAAAGACGGTACAACTGCTCAAAAAAAGCATGATGCATTAAAAATGACAAGATGGGGCCTTGCAGGTGCGAGCACGACTGCACGTGAATCGATGCAATCCAGACCTCTGGTGGCAAGCTGGTTCTGCGCGTCAGCTCGGGACCTGCGCGGGCCGAGGCATTTGTAGAGAAAAAAACTGACTGCTTCACAACACAGTCTGCGCGCACGGGTCAAGCGACAAAGATAGAATCAATAGCAAATTCAAACATCAAACTGGCAGGACAGCTTTTCCAATGAATACACTGATTGAACCTCAGGATTTGGTGGGGCGTGCTATACCTGACTACAAGCTGCTAATTGACGGCAAGTGGGTGTCTTCACTTTCTGGTGCCGAATTTGAAAGACGATCACCTGGCCACGGCGACATCGTCGGGCGTTATCAAGCCGCAACTGAAAATGACGCTTTGCTTGCCATAGCCTCGGCGCGCAAAGCATTTGATTCAGGGCCTTGGCCACGCATGACGGCGGCTGAACGCGCAACAATATTGCATCGAACTGCCGATCTCATCGTCACAAATTTGGAAAAGATCGCTCAACTTGATGCAATTGAGGCGGGCAAGCCAATTGCTCAAGTGCGCGGTGAAATCAAAGGTGCGGCTGATATCTGGCGTTATGCGGCTTCTCTGACGCGAACACTCTACGGCGAAACCTATAACAATCTCGGCCCACAGACCTTGGGACTTGTATTGCGCGACCCTATTGGTGTTGTGTCAATAATCACGCCATGGAATTTTCCATTTCTCATCGTAGCCCAGAAGCTGCCTTTTGCCATCGCCGCAGGCTGCACTTCAGTCGTCAAACCAGCTGAGTTGAGCTCGGGTTCCACGGTATTTCTAGGTGAACTTCTCCAGGAGGCAGGTCTACCGCCTGGCGTAGTGAATATCATAACGGGCAAAGGCTCGGTCTTTGGCAACATCATGGCCTCGCACCCAGATGTCGACATGGTCACGTTTACGGGTTCAACGGGTGTTGGGCGCAGCGTCATGACAAATGCGGCCCAGACCGTCAAAAAAGTGTCTCTGGAGCTCGGCGGCAAGAACCCGCAGATTGCTTTTCCCGACGCTGACCTTGACGCCTTTGCTGATGCCGCCGTGTTTGGTGGTTACTTCAACGCGGGCGAATGCTGCAATGCTGGTTCAAGGCTGATTATCCACGAAGATATAGAAGACGAAATGTTGGAGCGCGTTTCTGCCTTGACGGCTAAAATCAGAATTGGCGATCCACTCAATGATCAAACGCAAGTCGGCGCAATCATCAGCGAACAACATTTTGAGAAAATTGAAACCTGTGTTGCCCAAGCTCTGGATGAGGGTGCGCAATTGGCAGTGGGCGGTGGTAAATTGGATTTGGGTCGCGGCCAGTATATGGCACCTATAATTCTTTCAAATGTTGCACCTCAAATGCAAATTGCCTCTGAAGAAGTTTTTGGCCCAGTCATTTCTGTCCTCAAATTCAAGACGGCAGAACAGGCCCTTGAAATTGCCAACGGCACAAGTTTCGGATTGTCTGCAGCCGTCTGGTCAAAAAATATTGACACTTGCATGACCTTCTCTCGCAGGCTGCGCGCAGGGACAGTTTGGGTCAATACCTTTATGGACGGTACACCTGAACTGCCCTTTGGCGGCATGAACCAATCTGGCCTTGGCCGCGAACTTGGCCGACATGCCGTGGAAGACTATACCGAATCGAAAACGCTGAATATCCACTCAGGCCCGCGCACAAATTGGTGGGTTGCCTGATGACAAAAAACGCGACGCAACATTCTCGCTTCGCGAATGCCGTGGGAACCATGCTTCCCAAACTCGTTGTTGCACCAAGTTTTGCGCTCACTTTGGTCTTTGTTTATGGGTTCATTGTTTTCACGGGCGTCTTGTCATTCACGGGTTCGAAAATCATGCCAGACCTTACGCATTGGGTTGGCCTGACGAATTATCAAAAGCTTTTCAACCATCCCAATTGGTCAACGTCGCTGTTCAATCTGGGTATTTTTGCGACACTCTACATCGGTGTCTGCTCGGTCCTTGGACTGTTTTTAGCCATCCTGATTGATCAGAAAATTCGCGGCGAGGGCTTGCTGCGCCCGATCTATCTCTATCCGATGGCATTGTCATTTATTGTCACGGGAGTCGCGTGGAAGTGGTTTCTTGATCCCGGCATTGGCTTGGAACACGTCATGCAGTCATGGGGTTTTAGGGGCTTCACCTTTCGGTGGATCAAGGATTCTGATATGGCCATCTATACCATTGTCATTGCTGCAATTTGGCAGTCCTCCGGCTTTGTCATGGCCATGTTTCTGGCAGGCCTGCGCGGCGTTGACAGTGAAATCATCAAAGCTGCCCAGATTGATGGGGCCTCCAACTTTATACTTTACCGCAGAATTATCATTCCTTTGATGGCACCTGTTTTTATATCCGCTTTTGTGGTTCTCGCGCACTTGGCAATTAAGTCTTACGACTTGGTTGTGGCCATGACTGATGGCGGGCCGGGTACGGCAACCTGGACTCCGGCACTTTTCATGCAAAGATTTACCTTTGGAAGAAACGAGATGGGCATTGGCTCTGCCTCTGCCATTGTAATGCTGATGATGGTGGCCGCGATTATCGTGCCCTATCTCTATTCCGAACTTGCAAAGAAAGCTGCAGCATGAGTGCGTCGCAGAGCCAGCAAACAGTCCGGATGGGCGCTGTGGCACGCAGCCTCGTCTATGGTGTTCTAGGCCTTTTTGCGGTTTACTACATGCTTCCGCTTTACGTGATGCTGGTGAACTCAGTAAAGCCACTGTCAGAAATCCAGCAGGGCAACATGCTGGCGCTTCCCTTGGAATGGACGTTCGACGCATGGCGGAGTGCATGGTCAACGGCGCAGATCGGGGTGGAGCCAACGGGTCTGAAGCCCTACTTCCTGAACTCAATTGCGATGGTCGTTCCAGCAGTTTTCATTTCCGGCCTCCTCGGTGCCTTGAATGGCTATGTTCTGACCAAGTGGAAATTTCGTGGTAGCGAGATTGTCTTCGCAATGATGTTGCTGAGTTGTTTTATTCCGTTTCAGATAGTCATTATTCCGTCTGCAAAGCTCCTGGGACTTCTGGGGCTTTCAGGAACCACAACAGGCCTCATCCTGATTCACGCGATCTACGGGCTAGGGTTTACAACACTTTTCTACAGAAATTATTATGATGCGTTTCCAACAGAACTGATCCGCGCAGCCCAAATTGATGGCGCAGGTTTTTTCCAAATCTTTACGCGCATCCTGCTGCCCAATTCTGGTCCTATCATCGTCGTCTCGGTGATCTGGCAATTCACCAACATCTGGAATGACTTTTTGTTTGGAGCCTCATTCTCTGACGCAGGCTCCCAACCAATGACCGTGGCACTTAATAATCTCGTCAATTCCTCTACCGGCGTCAAAGAATACAACGTGCATTTTGCTGGTGCAATTCTGGCGGCCCTCCCGACACTGGTGGTTTATGTCGTGTCCGGCCGATACTTTGTTCGCGGGCTTATGGCGGGTTCAGTCAAAGGGTGATCATGTCATTTATTCAAATCAAAAACCTGTATAAGAATTTTGGATCAGTTGCGGTTCTGCGCGACATTTCTCTTGAGATTGAAGAGGGCGGGTTTCTCGTTCTCGTAGGACCATCGGGCTGCGGAAAATCAACACTGCTGAATACCATTGCCGGCCTTGAGGCCATCGCAGGAGGCTTAATAGCGATCGGTGGGCGCGATGTTGCTGATCTTCACCCTTCACAGCGTGACATCGCCATGGTGTTCCAGTCCTATGCACTTTACCCAAATATGACAGTGGCCGGAAACATCGCCTTTGGCATGGAAATGCGCGGTGTCCCGAAAACTGAACGTGATGCAGCTGTCAAGCTTGTTGCCGAGACATTGCAAATCTCCCATCTGCTTGCGCGCAAGCCCGGCCAACTGTCCGGAGGGCAGCGACAACGGGTCGCCATGGGCCGTGCTCTGGTGCGCCGGCCACAGGTTTTTCTCTTTGATGAACCTCTCTCAAATCTGGATGCCAAGCTCCGCGTAGACATGCGCACGGAAATAAAGCGCCTGCACCAGCGCATGAAGACCACCATTGTCTACGTGACTCATGATCAGGTCGAAGCAATGACATTGGCAACCAAAATTGCCGTGCTTAAAGATGGCGTATTGCAGCAATTTGGCTCACCAGCTGAGATCTATAACAGTCCCGCCAATATGTTTGTGGCAGATTTTATGGGGTCACCTTCAATGAACCTTCTGAAAACGAAGGTCACAAAAGTGGGTCAAAAGTTGAAGCTGGTACTCGCGCGAGATGCAGAAGCTCCTCTTACGATTAACGCCCCGCTTTCGACACCAAGCCTGTCTGATTATATTGACCGCGACGTGATTTTTGGAATCCGCCCAGAAGCGCTCACGGATATTGCCAGTGCCAACCACGGCGGTGATGACGTCGCGGAGGCAGAATGCCTGATTGAGGTCGTGGAACCTGCGGGGTCGGATACATTTGCCATCACCAGACTTTGTGACAGGGAAGTTGTTGCGCGGCTTCGCGCTGACGCACCTGTCATGGCAGGGCGGAGGGCATCGCTGGCATTCAATCTGAGCAAGGCCGTTTTTTTTGATCCCGAAACCCAGCAGCGCCTTCAATAGCGAAAATGAATCAACGACAAAAGATTGCGGTGATTGCCGATGGGACACAAGGCATTGGCTTTTCCATAGATCAAAATTTGGCAAAGTAAGTTTTCAATTTTGCAATTGCAGATATTAATTCTGCAAAGCTGTTTCAGCGGCGCTCGAGGAATTGTCCCCAATGGCGATTTGATACAGGATTTCCTGTTCTTGTCGATTGACCACACCTTTCATGCGCGAAATGCACCGCCTCACGCCTAAACTCACCGTTGTTTATCTTTGCCATAACTGTTCTCATTGATGGCTCGTGTTCTCATCAAAGACGCGGTATCAAACCGCGGCAAGTCCACTACAGATGAGATGATTGGAGTTCCGCATTGGAGAACTGGCAGCAGGTGTTGCAGCAGGTGCACACATGTTCATTTTGTTTTTGCTACCCAGCTGCTACCGAGCCGCTTTTTAGACGTACGAACGAAATCGAACGCTTTCGCTAATCACTTCAAACCGTTGATGAAAAATGGTGCCCAGAGCCGGAATTGAACCAGCGACACGCGGATTTTCAATCCGCTGCTCTACCAACTGAGCTATCTGGGCACGCGTGCTGTTCTATAAGCAAGACCCAAGCCCTTGTCCAGCCTTTGCAAAACAAAAAACCCCGGTTCGAAAACCGGGGTCTCTGGCCTCAGAACCAACTCAGGTCTTGGCTATATCGACGTCCTTGGTTTCCTTAAGGAACAACATTCCAACCACCACCGTGATCGCCGCAAACACCACCGGATACCAAAGTCCCGCAAAGACGTTGCCTGTGTAAGCCACGTAGGCGGTGGCAAACAGGGGCAGCATGCCGCCGAACCAGCCATTGCCGATATGATAGGGCAGTGACATCGAGGTGTAGCGCACATTCGACGGGAACATTTCCACCAGGAAGGCGGCAATGGGTCCGTAGACCATTGTGGTGAACACCATCATCACGAACACCAGCAGGATGGCCTGGATGTATTGGCCAATACTGAGGGGTTTGGCGGTCGAGGTCTTGATCTCCCCGATTGCCACCGTAGACGTCCCATCAGCCGCCACAACGGGTGCAGCGATGCTGTTCGTGGCTGCCAGTGGCTTGGCCGCCGCATCCAGCGCCTTGCGCGCGTCATTGACCACTTTGGTGATGTCGGCGGGCACCTTGTCCGTCTGTGCTTTCACCAAAGCATCCGTTTGCTCCTTGGTCAGGGCAAGGCTTGCTTCAACCGCTTTGAAATGCGGATAGCCGGCCTCTCCCAGTGCCTTCTGCCATGCATAGGGACTGGCCCCTTCGATGGTGGAGGTTCCATTGTTCAAGGTGACCTTTGAACCCGCAGCACTATAGGCCGAGGTGAAGGCGATGCCGTTCGAAGTGAGAATGGCTTTGGCCTTGTCGCAATCGCCTTCTGTGGTCCAGCCCTTCACCGGGAAAATGGTGAAATGGCATTGTGCCGGATCTGCTGTGACAATCAGCTTTGAAATGCTGGTGTCATTGAAAGCCGCCAATTCCGGATTGATGGCGCGTGACAGCATGTGGAACAGCGACATGCCCGTGGCTGGCAGATAACAGATCGCCGCCAAGGCACAGCCTGCGAGGATGATCTTGAGACGTCCGATCTTGTCAGACAGGCGACCAAAGAACACGAACAGCGGCGTGGCCAGCAACACGGCAACACCAACGACGGTATAGCCCACCCACCAATCGGCCTTCAGCGGGCCGTTGATGAAGAACAGCGCGTAGAATTGCGCAGTGTACCAGACGACGCCCTGCCCCATGGTGGCACCGAACAGCGCCAACATGGCATATTTGTTGTTGGGGTATTTGAAGAAAGAATCGCGGATAGGGGTTTTCGATCCACGGCCTTCGGATTTCATTTTCTGGAAGACGGGCGATTCATTCAGCTTCAGACGAATCCAGACCGAGAAAGCCAACAGTACGATCGACGCCAGGAATGGAATGCGCCAGCCCGCAATGATGCCGCCCGTGCCGTCCTTGAACCAGGCCGGATCGGAGAACCAACGCAGGCCACCAATCACGAGCAGTGACAGGAAGAAGCCGATGGTCGCCGTGGTTTGAATCCAGCTTGTGGCATAGCCACGCCGGCCATTGGCGGAATGTTCGGCCACATAAGTCGCAGCACCACCATATTCACCGCCAAGGGCAAGGCCCTGTGTCAGGCGAATGATCAACAGCAGGATTGGGGCCAAGGCACCAATCTGCGCATAGGATGGCAAGCAGCCAACAAGGAAAGTAGACAGGCCCATGACCACAATTGTGATCAGGAAGGTGTGCTTCCGCCCGACAAGATCACCCAGGCGGCCAAAGAACAGCGCACCAAAGGGGCGCACAAGAAAGCCAGCGGCATAGGCACCCAAGGCACCGAGAAGCGCCCAGGTATCATTGCCAGCGGGAAAGAAATAGGCCGCGAAAAACGGCGTCAATGTTGCGTAGAGATAGAAATCATACCATTCGAACACAGTGCCGGTGGATGACGCGAAGATGACGAATTTTTCGTCCTTCGTCATTCCGGCAGCGCCCGATGGCGTTGCGGTTGATGTAGACATGGTGCCTCCCAAAGACATTTTTTTCATACCCGTTTCCCGGGCTGCCCCCTGCATAGAACATCCAGTGCCGAACGCGCGACCAAAATCCACCACCGCTCCACAGAAACTGTGCTAACACCGCTTCGATCAAACAGACACTTTGGAGTGACCCTGTGCTGGCAGGCTTGCTGTTCAACTGCATATTTCAAGGCCTTGCCCTGTGGGCAGCGATTGTTGTCCTGGCCAGTGTGACGCCCCCATATTTTGGTCTGGGAGGCCTGTTGCAAGCCATGGCCACACCGCCACGCCGCAGCGTTGCCGTGCTGACGCCCGCCATCATCCCGACCTGGTCAATTCCTGCGCTTACTGTGTTCTGGTTACTCACGCTGCGGGTCCTGTTTTATCTCGTCATGGCCAGTTATGGCCTGTTGCCCCGGATCGGTACTGGATGATCCGTGTACTGATTTATATGGCCATTGCAGCGTTGGCCCTGTTCAACGGCGTCTATTCGCCCAAGGCCCTCACGGTCTTTGCCTTGCAGGGCATCTGGTACCCCACATTTTTACCCTTGAACCTCAAGGTGATGCTGGTGTTGAGCGGTGTGATTTCCACATTGCTGCATGCCATCGTCACTGGCATTCCAGCGGCGGTGTTTGAACGCCTGTTACCACACCACAAAAACTCCACGGCCTCGGCCCTGCTCTGGCTTGCCACCGTGCTGATCCCGACAGTATTGACACTGCTGCACCTCACAGGCGATTGAATCGCAACCAAACAACGGAATTGAATTGTAATGATGGACCCTACCCCCTTCACCCCGCTCGCCTCCACCATCGGCGGCGCCATGATTGGCTTTGCTGCCGTTCTGCTGATGGCAAGTCACGGGCGCATCGCCGGCATCAGCACCATCGCGTCCCGGCTGCTGCCGCCTTACATCGACAATCAGACTGCAGGCCGCCTGCTCTTCCTGCTCGGCCTGGTTGCGGCACCTGTTGTTTACGCTGTGGCGACTGGCCACCCCGCCGCCTTCACGGTGACCAGCCATCCCGCCCTGTTGATCGGTGGCGGCCTGCTCGTCGGCTTTGGTTCGGTGCTCGGCAACGGCTGCACCTCGGGCCACGGCATTTGCGGCCTGTCACGCCTGTCGAAACGTTCCTTCGTTGCTGTTTCTGTCTTCATGGCCACAGCAATTTTCACCGTCTTCATTGTCCGTCACGTCATCTAAGGTCCAGCCATGTCGAAGCTGATACAATTCCTGATCGGTCTGCTGTTTGGTACAGGCCTCGTCGTCGCCGGCATGTCAGACCCTGCCAAGGTTCTGAGCTTTCTCGATATGGCCGCCATCGCTTCCGGCAGCTGGGATGCGAGCCTCGCCTTCGTCATGGGCGGCGGCGTAATCATCGCCGCCATTGGCTATCAACTGGTCTGGAAGATGAGGCGTCCCCTGTTTGACGACGCGTTCCACCTTCCCAACGCGACCACGATTGATCCCACAATTGTTGTGGGGCCAGCAATATTCGGCATCGGTTGGGGCCTCGTCGGCTTCTGCCCCGGCCCTGCAATTACAGCCCTTGGCACTGGCGCATGGCAGGCCGTGCTGTTCTGCGCCGCCATGTTGGTGGGTATGGCGGTGGCCCGCGCCGTCAAGCCCTCTGTCATGACTGCTGTTGCCGCTGAATGAACTGACGCTCGGTCTCAAGCCCCTGCCACTCATCGCCCTCATCCGCAAAGATCAGCGTCAGGGGTCCTGCATAGTTCGCAGCTCGCGCCGCAGCAAGGCAAGACCTAAAGTCATCTTCATCCAGATCAAAACCGGGGGCAAGCGACGCCTTGGCGTGGCAGAGCGAGGCCCGCGCAAAGATCGACTGCAAATCCCGATACTTCGCCGGTCCTGACCAATTCCCCGTATCCGCCAGAAAACCAAGCCCCGGCACATGGTCCAGAACATGGTGAACCTCGCGCGGCGAACCAAGAAGATCAAACCAGTTCTCCGTCACCACAGGCACGCCAGACTTTTGCCCAACCGCCACCAACCGCATGAGCCCCTCAACCGAAAGCGCAAGCGCCTCAGCCGAAGGCGTGGCTTTGCCCGCAATAACGCGCACATGTTCCGCACCAAGATGTGAGGTTGCCTCAATCCACTGCGCAATCCATGCAAGGTCACGCTCCAGCGTCGCCGGGTCCGTGATGTCCCCGTCATCGACAAGCAAAGTCTGGATCACCACACCACTGGCCTCAAACGCTGTTTTGATTTTTGCAAGCTCGCGGAAATCAAGACTGCCAATATGAAAATGACAAATCTCACAGCGTGTATAGCCGCGCGCCGCCAGCTCTGCAGGCAGCTCAAAAATGCTGAATTCACCCGCACCCCACGTATCAGATTTAACAAAAGGTGGTAGCACGCCCGGCCCATTGGCATAAGAATAGCCAAGCTTGCGGTGAACACTCCAGGACGACACGGCGATTGGGTTTTGCATAGAGACAGCTGAGCATAGCTGTATCGAATTTCAAAGCCAGAGTTGTGTCAAACCTTCTACGGTTTCCTTGCATTTAGGCAGTGGCAGTGTTCTTCTTTCCCAAACGGGAAAATCTCCATGCTTGAAATGCTCTATCCAGGTGGATTGGTCCATATCGGCGCAATGCTCTATCTCTGTTGTTTTGCCTTCAAGAACCAGATCTGGCTGCGAAGTTTTGCAATTCTGGGGGACCTGTTTTATCTCTCCTATTATTTTCTGGCCGCCGACAAACCACTGTGGGAGGCAATATTCTGGAACATCCCGAACATCGCATTGAATCTGTTCATGATCGTCTCACTGCTGCGGGACAACAGGATGCCGGTTCTTGACGAAAATGAATTGCTTCTTTTCCGAACCCTGAAGCTCCTGACACCAGCGCAGTTCAAGGCTCTTCTGAAAGGAACCATCTGGCAAAAATCCAGTGAACCGGTTTTCCTCACAGAGGAAGGCAAAAATCCTGACAGCCTCTACTTTGTATTGCGCGGCAACGTGGACATGGAAAAGCGTGGCCAGCACCGCCCAATTCCGAACAACACGTTCATCGGAGAAGTCGCTTACCTGAAAAACGGCGCAGCCTCGGCCCGCATTGGCGTGTCCGGTGAATCGGTAATCGTCAAATGGCCGCATGCATTTTTGAACAGCACATTCGCAAAAGACGAAAAACTGAAAGCCGCCTTCACAGCAATGATGGCGTCAGACCTTGCATCAAAACTTGAGGAGCGCTGAGGCGGCTGTATGTTCCAAACGTTGTAGACTACGCGTGATGAGGCAACATCCCATAAGCCTGCAACGCGCCGCGCCAATACAAAAGCCGCCAAACGACTCCGTCGATATAGACTCTCAGGGACAATCAGCCTGTTGTCCTCAGGCAGCACCTTTTAGTCCGCCCAAGCGATGGCCCTCCTCACGTAGAACCACCGGATCACTATGACCGTCTTGTCAACTCTGCTCGACGTGTCAGTCTCGCAAGGCACGCAAGCTTCTGCCATTGCACTCAGCGCATCGGGCCGCCAAGTTTTTCACTTGACGGTGGAAAGATGCGTCAACAAAAAAGTGCCATGGCCATTGCCATGGCGCAGCTGATTTCCGACCAGCCTGAGCTTACCATCTCAGCACCTCCGTTAATCTTTGGGAGGCGACCGCCGCACCCTTAATCGTCACTGGCAAGCTACCCACCATACACTGTCTCGGGCCTCGATTCAGAAACCGCGGTTAGACATCCCATTCTTAAAACTGGCATGACAACAAGGCGGTGATTTCACACTGAGACTCCACGAGGGCGAGCAGCCCTGCTTCAAAGTCTGGAAGCGTGCTACACATGCCAATGCGAATGCCAGTGTAAAGTTATATTAAAGGTGCACGGGGTCTTGTCCCTGACCGCAAAACCTGCGCATCTTCACGGGGAATTCAATTTCACTGAGTCTATGCTGGAGACAGTGGGGAAGTCGTTACGCCATTCGTGCAGGTCGGAACTTACTCGACAAGGAATTTCGCTACCTTAGGACCGTTATAGTTACGGCCGCCGTTTACTGGGGCTTCACTTCAGAGCTTGCACCCCTCCTCTTAACTTTCCAGCACCGGGCAGGCGTCAGGCCCTATACGTCATCTTATGGATTTCGCAGAGCCCTGTGCTTTTTGCTAAACAGTCGACATACACTGGACAATATATACTTTGTAGTGTATGTGTTGATTTATGCCATGGCACATCGAATTCCATCCTGAGTTTATGCCGGAATTTGAAGCACTGACCAGCGACGTACAGATTGAGATTGCGGCGCTTGTTGAGTTACTTGCTGCGGTGGGGCCGACTTTGAAGCGTCCGCATGCTGATACCCTGCAAGGGTCGCGGCATGCGAACATGAAGGAGCTGCGGTTTCAGGCTGGTGATGGCGTTTGGCGCGTTGCCTTTGCATTTGATCCGGAACGTAAGGCGATTTTGCTTGTGGCAGGTGATAAATCAGGTGTTTCGCAGAAACGGTTTTACCGAACGTTGATCACGAAGGCAGACGGGCGGTTTGACAGTCATCTGACCTACAGAAGGAAGAAGGAAAGCAAGTGATGAAAAAGCCTATTCCCTACGAAAAGGTATTTGCCAAGTTTCCGCAGGACATACAGCGCCGCGTGAAAGCCCGCGCCGGAGAATTGATCGCCGAAGAAATGGCCCTGCGCGACATCCGCAAATCCCGCGCTCTGACCCAAGAACAAGTCGCCAAACGCCTCGGCGGCAAGCAAGTCTACGTATCACGCCTCGAAAGCCGCTCCGACGTAAAAGTCTCAACCCTGCGCGATTACGTGCATGCGCTGGGTGGGGAGTTACAATTGATGGTGACGTTTCCGGAGGGAGCGAAGGTGAGCATTAAGGGCGGGGGGAAAGCAGCAGCTCGTTGAGCGATGGCCGTCTTTCGACTCTGCTAGACTTGTCAGTCTCGCAGCTAAGCAAGCAAGCGACAAATCAAATTGCAACTGCTAGTTAATTCTCACTGTTGATTTGGCGGAGCACAAATGTCTGAAATTACTCAGAGACTAGAACAATTTGTCACTTACAGAGCGCTTTTGAAAGGCGACGAGAAGGGCGAGGCTCAAGTCTTTTGCGACCGACTTTTTCAGGCGTTTGGCCATGAAGGCTATAAGCAGGCGGGAGCCGAACTTGAGGCCCGACAGAAAAAAACAAAAGGTACGACAGGTT
Source organism: Hyphomicrobiales bacterium (assembly GCA_031430915.1). Lineage (GTDB taxonomy): Bacteria > Pseudomonadota > Alphaproteobacteria > Rhizobiales > Aestuariivirgaceae > Aestuariivirga. Next base: position 2,931 of record JANPCL010000207.1, on the reverse strand, counting down.
TCGTGGATTTAATCTGGAAGCCAAAACTTATCCTCGAAATGAAAAAGCGTGGAGAAAAGCTTTTTCTGCACTACCAGCAGGCATTTGAATATTGGCAGAATGCCGTTCCAAATCGCCCCCGATATGTTGTGCTGTGCAACTTTGATGAGTTTTGGATTTACGACTTTGACCAACAGTTAAACGAGCCTGTCGACAAGCTGCTTATCCAAGAGTTGCCAGCACGATACGCTGCATTGAATTTCCTCTTTGCAGGAAGTAAAAAGCCGGAATTCGGGAACAATCTGGAAGAAACGTCACGCAAAACAGCGGACCAGATTGCCGACCTCTACCAACGGCTCATCACCCGAAAAATTGATCCTCGTGTTGCCCAACGATTCGTGCTGCAACTTATTGTGGCGATGTTTGCCGAAGATATTGATCTGTTGCCCAGCAACACAGTGTCCGGCCTCGTCAATGATTGTCTGAATGCAGGTCAATCATCGTTTGATTTATTTGGTGGTCTTTTCAATCAAATGAATCAGATCAAGCGTGCCAAAGGTGGCCGTTTTGTTGATGTTCCATATTTCAATGGCGGCCTGTTTAGCAAGGTTGAAGCTATTGATCTGAGGGAAGAGGAGCTTTTTTTGATCGGCGGCCACAGGGATGCTGCTGCCATGCAGAATTGGTCAAAAGTAGATCCAGCAATATTTGGAACTATATTTCAACACAGCATGGATGCAGCGAAGCGCCATGCCTACGGTGCACACTATACACATGAAGCCGACATCATGCGAATTGTTGGACCCACAATCGTGCGTCCGTGGCTTGAAAGAATTGACGGCGCGAAAAATTCCAAGGAGCTGATCCAACTTCGTGCTGAATTGACCAAGCTAAAAGTACTTGATCCTGCATGTGGCAGCGGGAATTTTCTTTATGTAACATATCGCGAAATGGTACGCCTTGAGACTCGCATATTGTTCCGGCTCCAAGGTTTGATGAAGCCGGATGATTTCAATTTCAATTTTCAATCGGCTGTTACTGTGAGCCCGCGTCAGTTCTTCGGTTTGGAATTAGACGAGTTCGGGGCTGACTTGGCAAAATTAACTCTGATGGTCGCAAAGAAATTGGCGACTGACGAAGCCCGCAAAGCCTTTGATCGTGACCAGACTGAATTTGGTTATGGCGACACCGATGTATTGCCCTTGGACAACTTGGATGCAAACATCCTTTCGCAAGATGCCCTCTTCAATGATTGGCCCGAGTCTGATGTCGTCATTGGCAATCCGCCTTACCAAAGTAAAAACAAACTTCAGGGCGAGATGGGTCTGGATTATACTAATCGACTGAGAGACGCCTATCCAGATATTGATGGCCGTTCGGACTACTGCGTCTACTGGTTCCGAAAGGCGCACGACCATTTGAAGGCAGGGCAACGCGCCGGCCTTGTCGGCACGAATACCATTCGTCAAAATTACACACGTGAGAGCGGTCTGGATTATATCATTGCAAACGGCGGCACGATTACCGAGGCTGTATCGAGCATGATTTGGCCTGACGAGGCAGTAGTGCATGTTTCGATTGTAAACTGGATTAAGGGTTCGCAGAAGGGCGACAAGCGCCTCTACATCCAAGACGGGAATAACAAAGCAGAGGGATGGCGACACGAGGATTTCAAATTGATCGGGCCTTCTTTGTCGTTTAACTTGGATGTAACACAGGCAAAGACGTTGAATGCCAATAAGCAGGGTGGATGTTTTCAAGGACAAACTCATGGCCATGCTGGTTTTCTAATACCAAGGGACCGCGCCAGATTGCATTTGCACAACCACAAAGGCGATTCGGATGTGCTTCGTCCGTTTCTTATTGCAAATGAGTTAATTGGCGCACCTGACAGCAAGGCCAAGCGATATGTGATAGATTTTCACAAGCTTGATGTTCATGAAGCTGAATCACATAAATTTCTTTTCAAGCAAGTCGAACAGAAGGTACTGCCAAAACGAAAAGAAGCTGCAGAAAAAGAGCGTAAGCGCAACAAAGCAGTGACCGATGTGGATAACGCTGCACGCATCAACCGTCACCATGAGAATTTTTTGAACAAATGGTGGGTGCTTTCATATCCGAGAGAAGATATGATTGAACGCATAGAAGCAAAGAAGCGTTTCATTGTCTGCGGGCAAGTTACCAAGCGTCCAATTTTTGAGTTTTTGGATTCTTCCATTCGGCCAAACGCAGCTCTCATGGTATTCTCGCACGACGATGATTATTCTTTCGGCATCCTGCAATCTTCGCTGCACTGGAAATGGTTTCAAGCGCGCTGCTCAACACTGAAGTCAGATTTTAGGTATACCTCGAACACTATCTTTGACAGCTTTGCCTGGCCGCAAAATCCATCAAGCAAGCAAATCGACGGTGTCGCACAGGCAGCAAAAAAACTTCGCGAAACCAGAGGTCAATTGCGCTCTGGTACCCCGCGGTCGCTGCGGGATATTTATCGTACGCTTGATAAGCCGGGGAAGAATGTGCTGCGTGACGCACATGATGCGCTGGACCAAGCAGTGATGAGTGCCTACGGCATGAACAAATCTGCTGATCCTTTGGAGTTTTTGTTATCGCTGAATGCTGAACTGGCGAAATCAGAAGCAGACGGAAGGTCGATCGTTGGACCCGGCGTGCCTGCCACATACAAGGACCGTGCGAAACTTGTCTCAAATGATTGTTTGAAGAACTGACGAGCAAGAGTCACCCCCTAACACAAAACCCGCCTACCATTTCTGGTCGACGGGTTTGTTGTAATTGATCAATGAATGAAGTTCTGTTTTTCGCAGGCCTGGCGGCGACCTACTCTTCCGCGTCTTAAGACGAAGTACCATTGGCGCTGGAGCGATTTACGGCCGAGTTCGAGATGGGATCGGGTATGGACACTCCGCCAAGACTTAGACCTTTTCCGCCAAC
>JANPCL010000206.1:0-3953 GCA_031430915.1 Hyphomicrobiales bacterium | reverse complement strand
GCTGCTGGCGTCGGCGAACAACGACCTGCTGATGCCGTTCAATATTCTGATCGACGAGACGCTGGCAAATCTTTTTGACTTCACGACCCAACGCAACCCGCGCTTCCGGCAGGCGATCAAACTACATGAAGCAATTGCGCGGGCCGTGATCGCAGGTGATCATGTGGCGGCCCGCAAGGCCATGCTGCTGCTGCTGGATGATACGGACGAAATTGTCGCGATGACGGGAAAACGGAAGTAGGGAAAGGACCTTTCACAACTTCCTCAAAAACACACTCCGCACCTTGTGGTCCGTGCCTTTGCGCAGAACCAAGTCAGCACGCGGCCTTGTCGGCAGAATGTTTTCGCGCAGGTTTACGAGATTGATCGTGTTCCAGATGCGCGTTGACATCTCTGTCGCCGCTACATCGTTCAGCGACGCATAGCGGTGAAAATAGGAGTGCGGGTCTTTGAAGGCACCGTTTCTCAGGGAGAAAAAGCGTTCAATGTACCATTGCTTCAAATCTTCTTCTTCCGCATCGATAAAAATCGAAAAATCGAAAAAGTCCGACGTGTTGGGAATACCGCGACCATCTCTTGGCGGGCGGCCGGTTTGCAACACGTTGATGCCTTCAATTATGAGTATGTCGGGCTGGTCCACAACCTGGGTTTTGTCCGGCAGCACATCATAAGTGAGATGAGAGTAAAGCGGCGCTTCCACATCGCGTTCGCCGGATTTGATGTCGGCCATGAAACGCAGGATGCGCTGAAGGTCGTAGGATTCGGGAAAGCCCTTGCGGTTCATCAATCCTTCGCGATGCAAAACCTCATTCGGCATGAGAAAGCCGTCGGTGGTTACGAGATCGACTTTCGGGTGCGAGGGCCAGCGCGAGAGCAAACGTCGCAAAATGCGTGCAGACGTGCTTTTGCCAACGGCGACACTTCCGGCAATGCCGATGACATAAGGCACTTTCAGGTCGTGTCGATGCAGGAACATGTTTGAGGCATGGAAGAGTTTTTGCGACGCTTGAACGTAAAGATTCATCAAACGTGAAAGTGGCAAATAAATTGTCTCGACTTCATCAAGGTCAATCCGGTCATTGAGCGAACGCACCTCGTTGAGGTCGTCCTGCGTCAAGGTCATTGGCGTATCCGCACGAAGGGCCGCCCACTCATCACGGGCAAAGCGGCGGAAGGGGGAAACCTCGCGGGCAAAGTCTTCGATTTGCTCAATCATGCGAACGCGATGCCTTTTCGACAAGACCACCAACACCTTCGCGACGTTTCAATTCTGCCATCACGTCGTCGGGCGACACACCAGTGGCCTGCAACAAAACCATGAAGTGATACAGCACGTCGGCGGCTTCGGTGGTGGTTTCATGCTTGTTGTTCGCTACGGAAGCCAGTGCCAGTTCAACTGCCTCCTCACCAAATTTCTTGGCGCATTTCGCAACGCCCTTGGAAATGAGTTTTGCTGTATAGGACAATTCAGGTGAGGCGTTGGCCTTTGCCGCCACGTCGCTTGCAAGTTTCTCAAGCTGGTCAAACTGTCCCATCACTGCATCCTCACGGCGATACCTGCATCGGCCATCGCTTGTTTGGCTTGCCCGATTGTGAAGGTTCCGAAGTGGAAAATCGAGGCCGCAAGCACTGCCGTGGCGTGGCCGTCCCTGATACCTTCGACGAGATGATCCAATGTGCCAACACCGCCAGACGCAATGACAGGAATGGAAACTGCATCGGCAATGGCGCGTGTCAGAGCAATGTTGAAGCCCTTGCCCGTGCCGTCCCGGTCCATGGAAGTGAGCATGATTTCACCTGCACCGAGCGACGCCATTTGCTTTGCGAATTCCACGGCGTCAATGCCGGTTTCCTTGCGGCCGCCGTGGGTGAAGACTTCGAATTTTCCGGGGGCGGTTTCCTTGCCGTCAATCGAAACCACGATGCATTGGCTGCCGAATTTTTCTGCGGCCTGTTTGACGAATTGCGGATTGGAAACGGCTGCGGAATTGATCGACACCTTGTCGGCACCTGCCAAAAGCAGCGCCCGAATATCGTCCAACGTCCGCACGCCACCGCCAACAGTGAGTGGCATGAAGCATACCGCTGCTGTTCGCCTGACAACATCCAACATGGTGCCGCGGCCCTCATGTGTGGCTGCAATATCGAGGAAACAGAGTTCGTCAGCACCCGCAGCGTCATAGGCCTTGGCGGCTTCTACAGGATCGCCGGCATCTCGGAGATCAACGAAATTGACACCTTTGACAACACGACCGTCCTTGACATCAAGGCAGGGAATGACTCGGGCTTTCAGCATTACCGGCCTCCTGCCACACGCAAAGTCGTGCCTGTGATATAACTGGCCTTGTCTGACAACAGAAACATGATGGCATTTGCAATTTCTTCTGCTGTGCCAATGCGCTGCATGGGGATTGTAGGCCTGATGCGTTCGACGCGGGAACGGTCGCCAGTTGAGCGTTCGTGAATTTCTGTTTCCGTCATACCCGGCGTGACGGAGGCAACGCGAATACCCTCCATCGCCACCTCCTTGGCAAGGCCAATGGTGAAGGCATCAATGCCGCCCTTTGCTGCTGCGTACCAGGTATATTCTCCGGGACTGCCAAGCGTGGCTGCTGCGGAAGATATGTTGACGATCACCCCGCCCTTGCCACCATGATGGGTGGACATGCGGCGCACAGCTTCCTGACTTGCCAGAATGGTTCCTGTGAGATTGATGGCAATGGTATCGACAATGGTTTGCACATCGGCGCGGTCAAGCCGCGATGACTTGCCCGTGATGCCTGCGGAATTCACAAGATGTGTGATGGGGCCAAAAGCGGTTTCCGTTTCGTCGAACATGCGGAGGACATCGACCGGATTGGAGACGTCTCCCTGTACGGCAATCGTCTTTTTGCCGAGTTCGGCAACAACACTGTCGGCAGCCGTTCTATCGCTGACATAGTTGACTGCAATGGCGTAGCCTTCGGCACTTGCCATACGCGCCGTTGCGGCACCGATACCACGGGAACCACCGGTGATCAGAAGAACCTTGCTCATCGATTCGCCTCCGAAATGAGTTTCAATGCCGCTGTGGGGTCCAACCTGCCGTCATACAAGGCCCTACCCGTAATCGCCCCTGCGAGCTTTTTGGCGTCTGGCTGCAACATGCGGTGAATATCATCCATCGACGCCAAACCACCTGACGCGATGACCGGGATCGACACAGCCTCCGCCAGTTCAATTGTGGATGTCCAGTTGATACCTGTCAAAATACCGTCACGATCAATGTCGGTATAAATGATCGCAGCCACGCCAGCGCCTTCAAATTTTTGCGCCAATTCGACGACGCCGAGCGATGAGGCTTCGGCCCATCCCTCAACCGCCACCTTGCCGCCTTTGGCGTCAATACCGACAGCGACCTTACCGGGAAAGAGTTTGCAAGCTTGTTTTACCAATGCGGGATCGCGCACGGCAATCGTGCCCAAAATCACACGCGCCAAGCCCTTGTCCAGCCAGCTTTCAATGTCGTGCAGTGTGCGAATACCACCGCCCAATTGCACGGGGTTTTTCGTGGCCTTCAGAATCGATTCGACTGCGAGACCATTGACGGACTGGCCTTCGAAAGCGCCGTTGAGGTCAACAACGTGCAGCCACCTAAAGCCCTGATCTTCAAAAGCTTTGGCTTGGTTAGCGGGGCTATCGTTGTAGATCGTGGCCTGCGCCATATCGCCGAGTTTGAGGCGCACGCATTTGCCATCCTTGAGATCGATGGCAGGGAAGAGAATCATGGTTTCCACCGCAGGAAATTGGCGATCAGTGCCAGACCCAACGCCTGACTCTTTTCCGGGTGAAACTGGGTGCCCACGATATTTTCGTAGCCCACAATAGCCGTTACGGGTCCGGAATAATCCGTGCTCGCTATCACGTCCTCCGGCAAGGTGGCTTGCAGGTGAAAGGAATGCACAAAATAGGCG
>JANPCL010000205.1:0-35874 GCA_031430915.1 Hyphomicrobiales bacterium | reverse complement strand
TTCACGTAAAGGGTGTCACAGTGAAAAGCATGTTTTTCCTTTGCTTGAGTGTTTCGACACCCGTAGGACGTCTGGTTCTTTCAGATTTCGACATTGGTCCAGAAAAAATTTGTAAATCCATTTTTTTAGCAGCGAGGGCCGTACAGAATTGGCTTTGGGGCCATGTTTTGCCGCCCTTGCTTTCAGGCCCTTGGCCCGCTAAGCGCTCTCCCCGAAACTCCATACAAAAAGGGCTGTGGGACTATGCGCGTATATTATGACCGTGACGCTGATGTGAACCTGATCAAGGGCAAGAAGGTAGCCATCATCGGCTATGGCAGCCAGGGCCGCGCCCACGCGCTGAACCTCAAGGATTCAGGTGCCAAGGAATTGGTTGTTGGCCTGAAAGCTGGTTCCGCCACGGCCAAGAAGGTGGAAGCTGACGGGCTCAAGGTCATGACCGTTGCCGAAGCCGCCAAATGGGCTGACCTTATGATGATGGCGACACCTGACGAATTGCAGGCCGACATTTACAAGGACGACATTGCCCCCAACATCCGTGACGGCGCAGCCATTGCGTTTGCCCACGGCCTCAACGTGCATTTCGGCTTGATCGAACCAAAGAAGACCGTTGACGTTGTGATGATTGCGCCAAAAGGCCCGGGCCACACGGTGCGCGGCGAATACCAGAAGGGCGGCGGTGTGCCTTGCCTCATCGCTATCCATCAGGATGCTTCCGGCAATGCCCATGACCTCGCATTGTCTTACGCTTCGGGCGTGGGTGGCGGACGTTCCGGCGTTATCGAAACCACGTTCAAGGAAGAATGTGAAACCGATCTGTTCGGCGAACAGGCTGTGCTCTGCGGCGGTTTGGTGGAACTGATCCGCGCCGGTTTCGAAACCCTGGTCGAAGGTGGCTACGCCCCCGAAATGGCCTATTTCGAATGCCTGCACGAAGTAAAGCTGATCGTGGATTTGATCTACGAGGGCGGCATCGCCAATATGAACTATTCGATCTCAAACACAGCCGAATGGGGCGAATATGTTACTGGCCCACGCATCGTGACGGCAGAAACCAAGGCTGAAATGAAGCGCGTGCTGACGGATATTCAGACCGGCAAGTTCACGTCCGAGTGGATGCAGGAATATCGTGCAGGTGCTGCACGGTTCAAAGCGATCCGCCGGAATAATGATAATCATCAGATTGAGGCGGTGGGCGCGAAACTGCGCGAAATGATGCCTTGGATTGCCAAGAACAAGTTGGTGGATAAGGGCCGGAATTAAAGAAAATACTGATGATTTGTCTGCACTAGGGTTTTCTTGCGGAAGCCTTAGTGCAAATTAGTCGTCGGGTGAATGACAAGTGACTCTCGCAAAAGCTTTGGCAGATGTTCATTTGGATAGTAAGGATCATTGCTTGGTCTGCAATAACTCAGCGTTATAGCATAGAGCGGATTATGCATTTCTGATGTCAGACCAAGCCTCTGTGCAATTTCGTGATGCGCTAATGCTGCTGTGGGGCAGCCGGTCAGCCCGTGAGCTGTAGCTGCCAAGATGATATTTTGAGCAATATGACCAGCTTCAATCAATATCACCCGATATGCATTGTCGTCGCGATATTTCCACATTGTCCTTTCGAACATTGCCACAAGGAAAACAATTGCTGGCATATCTTCTGCCCATTCTTGACCGGCCAGCAACCGAGAACTCGAAAGCCCTTGCAAAGATGATGTAATAGGTGTCAGTCGGCATTCACTTGCCGAAAAATGATAGAAGCCAGGATGCATTCCCGCGATGTTCTTTACTAAAACGTACGCTTCAAATGGATTTCGCGCTCCACCTGACGGTGTCATCTTTAACGGCAGCTCTCCCGCCACAGTAGATGTGAATGCCGTAATTCCCACACCTGCAAAAAGGCAATCCAGTAGATCGTGTCTGCAAATTTCCTTGGGTGCAGATGATCGATTTGTTCTTCGTGTTGCCATCAAGCGAAGCAGGTCAGATATTGGGGATTTTTTTTGAAAACCAATTGAACCTTCAATTGGGCAGTCTTTGGTGAACAGAGGCGGGGAGGGCGAATTCGCGAGTCGCTGAATTTGCTCTGCCGTTGCTTGCTCAACGGACATGAATTCGCTGTTCGAGCAAGACAAATGCAACATCGCTGCAGGAAGGCCGAATTTCCATTCCTTAAAATGTTGTTCCTGACGCCGTGCAGCTTCAGAACCTTTCTTTTGCAGGAGGCCAACTTGTGCAAGATCAGAAAATTGCTTTATGAGACCAATGCTATCGTAATCGCCGTGTTTTTTGGCAACGTCTTCCGGTTTTGACCACTTGTTAAAGCACGAAAGCCAGTAGAGCGTTTCAGCTTCGCATTCGATAGACACTTTGGTCATGTAGTCGTGGCAAATAATGTTCCGTTTGTGAGGAGTAGCCACGATTGTTTTTGATGCGCGAAGGAACATGCTAACCACCTTTTAAAGCTGCCGCAGCACTACCTTTGAGTGCGGCGGCAGTGAGTTAAGCTTAGAGCTTGTTGAAACAAATTCCGATGGCAGCAATCGGTCGTTTTGCCGGTTTCAATTTCAGTGAAATACTTTTCTTATTGCTCATGATAACATTTCCTTTGGTTGAGATTGCATATTTAGACAATTTAAGGTGGCATAAATATTTTCAACTGTAAAGCAATCAAAAGTTGAAAAATTTGGCACGGATTTTTCCCCGCTTCCATTAAAGCTAAGTCGCTTTTGTTTTCAAAATTTTAAAGCGAATTTGAGAACTGTTCGACGCGACCAAGTTTGTGCATCCAAGTATCAGTCAACAAACAGGAGCAGAAAATGTCCGACTTTGATTCGTATAGCCAGTCTGAATCTCCAAACCTACTCAAACAGGTAAAGCTTAGAAGTTTGGACAAGTTAGCAACTACAAAAGTCCTCAAGGAATTACTTTCGGGCAAAGATGTCGATTGCATTTCTACTGTTAAAATTGACCAGCTCGAAGCTGCACGTTTTATTGAACGACAGGCAAAAATTCTTCGTTATGTCTGCATCAGCGCTGAATTGCCGAGCATTAAATTTTTGGTAGAAGAAATTTATTATGCGGCTTTTGACACTGCGCTGTTACGTAGTCGTCCAGACTACAGAGCCTTTCGAGAACAGCTGTACATAGGCACAGTTATCAATAATAGTAGCACAATAGCGTAACTTATGGTCTCGCCATACTTGCAACCAGTGAGTCTCTATCAGGGGATGAAATGATGTTGTTCTGTTGGAGCTGGTTATGTGACAGGGCCGCGCGAATTTCATCAGGTATTGCTCGAGCTGCAATATCCACGAGTCCAGTCGTCTTTAACAAAACCCGGTTTGGCTTTACATCTCCCAGATAGTCGAACGCAACTCTGCAAGCTATCGAGTTTGAAGCAGCACGAGTTATCGCGAGCCCAAAAAGGTATCGATCAAGTTTAGAATTTTGGTATAAACTTATGAAGCTTAGCTGTTGAGGTGGAAATCTGTTGCGCCCAATCAGAGAAATCTCATCAAAAGACTGAATGACGACGCCGTCATGTCGACCTCTGAAAATCACGGCAGATTTTTCGTCCGCCTTAACAAGTCGAGTATATCTTGCGAACCGCAGTTGGGTTTGCTCTCGCCATACATACAGATATGATCGAACAAAATAGTCGTCCATTCCCGGAAAGGGAAAGTAACAAAAGTAGGAGCCTGGTTTCAGGCTGAAGTATTCAGGTTCACTTTCAATGAACTGGTCAAGTCCTCGACGCAGCAGCAAACTTCCTACTACGTGACCTCCACGTTTTTTTGTATTAGATGTTTTGTCATGGATAAATGAACTCTTTGCCGATTCTACATTAAACAAAGATCCGGCATCCACATGCAATCGTGAACAAATTTTTGACAGGTTCGCTGCGTTTGGCAGCGATGTGCCCGCAAGATATTTATTGAATTGCTGTCGATGAATACCTGTATCGCGGCATATCTGAGCGATCGTCGCGGCCTTTTCGCATTGCAGCCGAAGGTTTTTCGCAAATACCGAGAATTGTTTGTCGTCCATCCGCATGATAACGAAATACACCTCCCACTCGATCAGACTAATCTGTAATGAAAGTTAATCAACACAAATGACAAGGTACGTGGATTTTTCTCACAGAAATTATGTCGCCGGAGCAAATCTTTCTTGAAAGTAACACAAGCGAAGCAATACGAAAGTCCTGATACTGGTCACGAACGCAACATTGCAAGCTGCTTGTAAAGCAGTTTGTACTTCTCAAACTCAACATCATGCCGTGCCATCTCGTGCGCATCTGGCTCAAACACGCGGTCGACCGACACAAATTCTTTCGCAGCCTCGCGCAACGAACCAAACACCCGAATCCCAGTTCCCGCCATCAAAGCAGCGCCCAGCACACCTGCATCGCGAATCTTCATCCGTTTGATCGGCCGCCCCAGCACATCGGCGCGGATTTGACACCAGATGTCAGAACTTGCTCCGCCGCCTGAGTGGCTGATGTCCGCTGGCCGCAAACAGGCTGAAGCTTCGAGGCTTTCCATTGCCAGTCTCGCGGAATAGGCCACACCTTCGAATACGGCGCGGGACAGTTCGGCGTCATCGAAACCACCTTCAAGGAAGAGTGCGAAACAGACTTGTTCGGCGAACAGGCTGTTCTCTGCGGCGGCTTGGTGGAACTCATCCGCGCCGGTTTTGAAACCCTGGTCGAAGGCGGCTACGCGCCCGAAATGGCCTATTTCGAATGCCTGCACGAAGTAAAGCTGATCGTGGATTTGATCTACGAAGGCGGCATCGCCAACATGAACTACTCGATTTCAAACACCGCCGAGTGGGGCGAATACGTGACTGGCCCACGCATCGTCACTGCCGAGACAAAGGCCGAGATGAAGCGTGTGCTGACTGACATTCAAACCGGTAAATTTACGTCCGAGTGGATGCAGGAATACCGTGCCGGTGCCGCAAGGTTCAAAGCCATCCGCCGCAACAACGACAATCACCAGATTGAAGCCGTGGGTGCAAAACTGCGCGAAATGATGCCGTGGATTGCCAAGAACAAGCTGGTGGATAAGGGGCGGAATTAGTTTTTCAAGAGGACCGAATTCGAAAGGCCGTCCTTCGGGGCGGCCTTTTTTGTTGCGCACATTTTGTGTGGTGTTTGTGTCGAAAATTGCAATTCCATGCGGTTTTTATTCCCGGTCTGTTTTGCTAGATGAATGACAGGAGGGCGGCGGGGTGAATTATTTGCAACGGGCTTTGGTGGTTGGTTTTGGGGTACTGCTGGCGGCGGCGCTGTATTTCAAGTTGGCGATGGGAAATGGACGCATGTTTTCTCATTTTACCCTTGGGATTGCTGTCTATATCGGACTATTCAGCATTCCTGCTTCATTCGCTGCTTTGAACTTCGGGAAAAGAACCTTCTGGACGGGTAGCCTCGGCGTACTTGTTGCCGCCCTGATGGTCGTATGGTTGCTAGGGTTGTCATTTGTTACAGGGTTGCCCGGAACTGATTTCATTGATGATGGAATGTTGAATAGCGTTCTCATTTTACCGGCGATTAGCGCAGCCCTGTTGGCCGTCAGATTTCACAAAGTGCTTCCAACTTTGGGCGTTTCGCTTTTATGCAGCTTTATTGCCTTTTTAGTTGGTGCGCAATTTTTGATGCGGCATTTACTTGAAACGCAGATTGCTTCAACCCTGAAACAAGGCGGCTGTGTGTTGGTTGGAGATGGTTCAAAAAAATCAATTCAGTCATCAAAGCAGGTGGCACTTGGGTGGTTTGTCGGGCATGATTCCGACCTTGTTTATTTTGTCCATGGGGCAGAATACTTCAAATGGAGTTACGGCAATATTGGTCTTGCGAGCAGTCGCGGAGTGCCAGAGAACTTTCCGCCGACGAGCGATGTGAGCTGCAATGCAGAGGCTTTACCTATCGCACGCACTCCCTAGTTAGATAATTCACTTCACATGCTTCCGATCCAGCATATCCAAAATCGCAAGACCTTTCGCCTTATCGCCACGCGCCGCGAAGGCGGAAGCGGTTTTCTGTGTCGAATTCAGCGATGGCTTTTGTAGAAAATTCTTCGAACAGTTTGTTCAGGCTCACGCCGCGGTGGGAGGCCAAAGTGCGCAGGCGATCATGTTGGTCATCGGGGAGCCGGATGGTGAGGGTGCTCATGTCTACACCAACTCCACCCGCAAACTCTTCCCCACCGCATTCGCCGCCTTTTGCATGGTCGCCAACGTCACGTTGCCGGACTTGGGATCAAGCAGGCGGTCCAACTGCGCGCGGCTGGTGTTCATGGCTTTGGCCATTTTGACTTTGCTGAGTTTTTCTTTTTCATTTCTTTTTCCAGAAGCCACACAATGCGTTCCTTTGTGACGATTGTACTCAACTCATCAAAAGTACCGTCTTCCCGAAGCAGTTCATCCAAATGTGTCCCGCGATTTTTTGCTTCAATTTTCATCATAAAATTCCTTCATACTATTTCGGCTCAAACCAGTCGTGGATCAACTCCAATTTTCGATCTTCCCTCGAACGTCATCCCAGCGACGGCTGGGATCCCGCTTGCCTGCAAGCTCGGTGTTGGCGGTCAGCGTCATTCCAGCCTTCGCTGGAATGACGGGTGATGGGGTGTAACACTCAACGATCACACAGCAACCTTGCTTTCATTCAAGGGTATCAATTGTTTGTAGAGCAGTTTGTACTGCTCAAACCCTACATCATGCCGGGACATCTCCTTCACACCCGGCTCAAACACACGATCCAACACCACAAAGTTTTTCGCAGCCTCGCGCAACGAACCAAACACCCCGACACCCGTTCCCGCCATCAAAGCAGCGCCCAGCACTCCTGCATCGCGAATCTTCATCCGTTTGATCGGCCGCCCCAGCACATCGGCGCGGATTTGGCACCAGATGTCGGAGGAGGCCCCGCCGCCGGAGTGGTTGATGTCCTCTGGCCGCACACAGGCGGAAGCTTCGAGGCTTTCCATTGCCAGTCTTGCGGAATAGGCGACACCTTCGAAGACAGCTCTGGTGAGTTCGGCTGCTGCCATGGAGGAGTTGAGGCCCGCGAATGCGGCGCGGGAGTTGATGTCCCAGAGGGGTGCGCGTTCGCCTTCGAGGTGGGGCAGGAAGAGGGGCAGGGGTTTGGATGTATTGGCGCTGGCGGCCAGTTCAGAAAGTTCGGAGGCGGTCTTTCCCAGCAAGCGTGACAACCATTCGACTGATGCGCCACCTGATTGTGTTGGACCGGCATGCAGGGTGATGCCTTCGCAGCGTGGGAAGGCGATGACGCCGGGGACAGGGGCTTTTTGCGAGGACACGATGCCGAGGATTTCGCTGGTGCCGCTGAGGTAAAGCGCTTGGCCATCTTCGCTGACACTTGCACCCAATAATCCTGACCATGCATCCATGGCCCCTGTCACCACGGGTACGCCGTTTCGTAGTTTGCCTATGACCTTGGTGAAGGGGGCGAGGGGCGGCAAACGTTCTGCGGCTCCCGGTATCAGATCAAGCAAGCGCGGCACCATTGTCAGACTATCATCGACAATTCCAAAGGCCGTCATCGGGTCAGTTGCGACTTCGCCTGTGAGATGAAACAGGCAGTAGTCTTTGGGGGCCATGACCCAACGGGTTTTCGCCCACACACCGGGGTGATGTTTCGCCACATAAGCCATGCGGGCCAAGACGTGGCTGGCGTCGATGGGAAGCGGCGCGCCCCACCATCCCAGTTTTTCTTCTGTTGAAATCTGCGCATCAAGCCCTGCGGCCTCTTCGGCACAGCGACCATCTTGCCACGTCATCGCAGGCAACAGCGCCTTACCATTTGCATCAACGAACACATGGGTGTTGACCTGTGAGCAGAGGCCGACCGCCTTGACGCCGTCACTGGTGAATTCTTTCAACGCTGCATGAACCAGCAGCATCCAGTCATCAGCATTCTGCTCAACATGGCCGGGTGCTGGTCTTTGTGTCGGATAGCGCTGGCCGAAACTTTTCAGCAGCGTGCCATTGGCATCAAACAGTGCGGCTTTCACCGCCGTGGTGCCAACATCAATACCGATCAACATTTTGACATGCCCCAAAGCCGTTTCGCGCTGATTGATTGTGCAGGAAATGCCATGCTAAGCAAGTGGTCATAATAATCAAAAACCGGGAGAACCTCATGAAACTGATCCGCAGAAGTGTTTTGGCATTGGCCGCTGTATCGACCCTTGCCATGATGAGCGGCGTCGCTGCCGCCGCCGACAAGATCACGGTGATCACGCCTTATCTGGCCCAACCCGGCACGCAGTTTTATGTCGAAGCCTTTCAGGAAAAGGCCAAGGCCAATGGCTGGGAGGTCAATGTTGTTGATACCAAGGGCGATGTTGCCGCAGTGATTTCGCAGCTTGAAAATGCCGCCAACCAGAAACCTGCTGCAATCGTCATCAATGTTGATCCATCACAGGTGGGCGCTGGGCTTGAAGCCGCGAAGGCCGCAGCTGTTCCAGTGTTCGGCATGGATGCCGGGGCTTCGCCACTCCTTGTCACCAATGTGACCAGCAATGGTTATGCGATGGCTGCTGACACGGCGTCTTATGTTGTAAACCGCATCAACGGCAAAGGCAGCGTTGTCATGTTCGTGTTTGACGCATTTCCGCCGGTTCAACAGCGCGGCGTGATTGCCGATGCGATTTTCAAGAACAACCCCGACATCAAGGTGCTGGACCGCGTGACGCCTGATGTGAAAGACGGTGGCATTGCTGACAGCCGCGCCAAGATGGAAGCCATCCTCGCGGCACATCCTGAAAAAGGATCGATCTCCGCAGTGTGGGCGGCGTGGGACCAACCAGCGCTTGGCGCTCTGCAAGCCATTGAGGCCGCAGGCCGCGACAAGGAAGGCATTGTGATCACCGGAATTGACGCAAACCCAGAGGCGCGGGCCGCCATCGGCAAAGAAGGCAATTTCGAAGCCTCGATGGCGCAGGATTTCAAAGGCATTGGCGCTGCTGTGGCCCTTGCCGTGAAGCGTCACCTCGGCGGTGAGAAAATCGTGCAGGGCGTCATCTATGTCCCCACCAAGCTGGTCACCTCAGCCAATGTGAGTGAATGAGTTCGTCTGATATTGAAGAAAAGACGGGCGTGCTCAGGTCACTTCAGGCCTATGGCACGCTCGTCTGCTTTGTAGCACTGCTTAGCTTTTTCTGGTGGATGTTGCCGGAGACATTCCTGACAGGTCGCAATCTCATCAACATCAGCCAGCAGATGAGCATGTTGGCGGTGGTCGCCTTTGCCATGACAGTGGTGATGGCCATGGGGGATTATGATCTGAGTGTGGGCTCAATGGCAACGCTGTCGGGCATTGTCGCTGCTGTGACTTTTCGCGATACCGGTTCAGTTGGATTCGGTGTGATGCTTGCCGTTGTCGTGGGATTGCTGGGCGGTGCGCTGAACGGCTTTCTGGTCAGCTTCATCGGCATCCTGCCTTTCGTCGCGACACTTGGCACCCTCACCATATTCAGCGGCCTTGCGTTTTTGTTGAGTGAAGGCAAAACAATTTTCGGTGGCGATATACCCTCAAGCTTTTCCGGCTTTGCCAAAGGTGGAATTCCGCTTTGGTCAAATAGTGATCAAGTTCTGCTCTTGCCGAACCTTACCATTGTCGCAGCGATCATATTTCTGACGGTGTGGTTCACGTTGCAGAAACTCGCGTTCGGTCGCCACGTCTATGCCATGGGCGGAAGCGCCGAAGCGGCCCGGCTTGCAGGTGTCAACACCCGCATGACGCGCCTCACAGCCTTCGCCATCACGGGCTTGGGTGCCGCCATCGCGGGCCTCATGTATGCCGCACGCGTCGCCTCCGCCAACCCAACACAAGGCAGCGGCCTGATGCTCGACGCCATCGCCGCCGTCTTCCTCGGCATGACCATCAGCCGCCACGGCGAACCGCGTGTGATCAACACGCTGGTCGGCGTGTTGATCATCGGCGTGTTGAGCAACGGCCTGACGCAGTTGAGCGTGGACAGTTATGTGCGGGATATTCTCGTGGGCACCATCATCATCGCCGCAGTGGCTGTCGGAAGTTTAGAGAAGCTGCGGCGGAATTAGGCCGACAAAGCCGCCGCATTTGCTTTCACCCAAGGCTCGAAACCTTGCGGGTCAACGCCTGTCAGTTTCCTGTAGTCGGCAGCTGTGCCGGACAAACCACCTTGCGCAGTGGCCACATCAAAAGAGGCGAACATGCGGGCCATGCCTTCGGGAACTCCCGCACCAATCATGCCCTGCACAAGGCCTTCCACTGGCACGTGGACCACGCTCAGCGCTTTGCCCGTTGCGCTGCTGACCAGACTGGCGACTTCGTTGACGCTGTATTCCTTTGGGCCTGACAATGTGTAGGTGGCTTTTTCGGCTTTGTCCGATGAGAGTGCGGCTGCTGCGGCGCGTGCCAGATCATCGCGGGCGATATATGCGGTTTTGCCCTGTGCCGCTGCCGAATAATGTGTGCCGGATTTCAAGGCCTGCGGTATCGAGTGGAACAGGTTTTCAAAATACCAGTTGTTGCGCAGCACGGTCCAGCCCAGGAGCTTTGAATCGACAAGTGCCTTTTCGGTGCCCGCATGATCTGGCGCAAACAGTACGGCAGACGTGTCGGCATTGGGCATCGACGTATAAATCACATGGTCGACGCCTGCCTTTTCGGCAGCTTTCACCGCATTCACATGTTGGTTTATGCGTTGACCCGGCTCCATGGCGCTGGTGCTGATGAGAAGCAACCGCGTTGCGCCGGTAAAGGCCTTGGTCAAATCGGCTTCGTCGTCGAAATTGGCGTCACGGACGTGAACGCCCTTGGCGGCAAGTGCAGACAACTTGGCAACGTCGCGCGTGGTGGCGATGATTTTGTTGGCGGGCACCTTACAGGTGGTGAGAAGATGGTTGATAACAGCTTGGCCCAGATGGCCCGATGCGCCTGTGACTAGATACATGGTAGTCTCCAATATTGCTTTAGTCTCATTTTGAGAGTAAGTGTAATTTAGAGATTTTTACAAATCACGCAATAAGGCAGTTTGGCCGCACTTGGTTACCTCGAAGGAACTACCCCATGGACCAGCACTTGAAACCCGTACATCGGCAAAACCACAAACTGAATGCCGCCTGTCCCATACGCGATGTGTTGGACCGGGTAGGCGACAAGTGGAGTGCTTTGATTGTGAAAGCATTGGAACATGGCCCACTGCGGTTTGGTGCCCTGCGCCGCGAGATTGAGGATATTTCCCAGCGCATGTTGACGGAAACTTTGCGCAACTTGCAACGAGACGGCATGATTTCGCGAAAGGTCTATCCCACCACGCCGCCCGCTGTTGAATATCAATTGACTGCTATGGGTCAATCCTTGCAGGGCGCATTGGGTGTATTGGCAGTCTGGTCGAAACAGAACCATGACGCTATCAGGTCCGCACGGTTGAGCTTTGATGCGGATGTGAGCCGCTCAGGCTAGGTCACCCGCGCAATTGCAAACGCCACACAGGCAAATGATCACAAACGCAAAAATCGCAACGCGCATGGCAGTTCCCTTCAAAAATCAGTTCAGCACAGTTCAATGCATAGGCTATTGGTATCGCGATACGGGAGTCGGAAAACATGAGTATTTCGGATGATATTGCGGCATTGAAACGGCAGGAAGAAGTTTTGCAGTTCCAGCGTTTCAATGAAGAGGACGCCTGGGCGCTTGGCAGTGCCATGCGCGTCCATGCCATAGGCAAAAGCCTTCCGCTGGTTATGGATATCCGCATAGGCATAAGGCCATTGTTTTATTTTGCCATGCCCGGCACCACGCCTGAGAATCCGGATTGGGTGCGCCGCAAAATCAATACGGTATATCGTTTTGAGGCTTGCTCTTATCGCGTTGGGCTGGAACACAAAGCAAAGGGCAGTCCATTCGACCAGTCGCGCGGAGTTGATCCCCTGCAATATGCGCCAGCGGGTGGTGGTTTTCCCATTCGCCTCGGTGGTGCTTTAGTTGGGGCTGTCACCGTGTCGGGCATTCCCCAGCGCGACGACCATAATTTCGTTGCTGAAAATATCGCGAACTTTCTCGGCATTGCTTACAAAGACATTCAACTACAGCCTGAAAGTGCATGATGGAAAACAGTTATTTGTTCTGGACCCTGGCTGTGCTCGCCACCTTTCTGGTGGGAGCATCGAAGGGCGGTTTGCCGGGGGTCGGGATTTTGGGCGTGCCTATTCTGGCGCAAGTCATATCGCCGGTAGTTGCAGCCGGGCTTTTGCTGCCGCTCTACGTGATCAGCGACTGGTATGGCCTTTGGCTCTATCGCAAGAATTACGACGCCTGGAACATAAAGTTGATCACCTGTGCAGCTTGCATCGGCCTGGCCATCGGCTGGGCGACTGCGCACTACAACAATGACTCCGTGGTGAAACTGATCGTTGGCTTGATCGGCATCTGGTACACGGCCGACCTCGTCTGGAAGAGCCGTCAAAAAGCCGAAGTTGTTGCCCGTCCAGCTGACGTGCCGCGGGGTTTGTTCTGGGGCTCACTGGCGGGCTTTACCAGTTTTGTCGCCCATGCAGGCGGAGTGCCCTATCAGATGTTCGTGCTGCCGCAAAAGCTTGACAAGATGACCTATGCGGGAACAGCCACCATCACCTTTACCATCATCAACGCCCTGAAGCTCCCGCCCTATTGGATGCTGGGGCAAATCAATATTGGAAGCTTGGAGACGGGACTCTATCTGGCACCCGTGGCTTTGATTGGGGCCTGGGCCGGGTTCCGCGCCACAAAAATCCTGCCGGAAAAAATGTTCTTTCGCTGCGTAGAGATTGCATTGTTTCTGGTGTCGCTGAAATTGATTTGGGATGCGTTCAAGGGTTTCGGGATAATTTGACAAATGGTCTTGTCTTCGTCAGATTTATCGATGGGGCCTATGTTACGGAGTTTGTCATGTCTTTCAAAAAGGCGGCCCTTGCGCTGATCTTCTCATCGATGTTGTCCACTGCAGCCCTCGCTGAAGGTCAACGCGTTATCCTTGTACTTGACGCCTCGGGTTCCATGTGGGGCCAGATCAACGGCAAGGCGAAAATGGACATCGCAAAGGAAGTGGTCGGCAAAGTACTGTCAACGTGGAAACCGGAAGATGATATAGGCCTTGTGGTCTATGGCCATCGCGAGAAAGGTTCTTGCACCGATATTGAAACAATGTTGCCACCTGGTCCCCTGTCGATCCGCGATTTCATGTCACCCGTGAAAGCCCTGTCGCCGAAGGGCAAGACGCCGATGACCCAAGCCGTGCGTCAGGCTGCCGAAGCGTTGAAATACACCGAGCAGCAATCCACGGTCATCCTCGTCTCGGACGGGCTTGAAACCTGTGGTGCCGACCCGTGTGCCGTGGCCCGCGAGCTTGAAAAATCCGGCGTCAATCTCACTGTCCATACGGTGGGCTTTGGCCTCGACGACAAGAACGCCATCGCCCAACTGAAGTGCATGGCCGAGGAAACCGGTGGCATCGCAGTGCTGGCAGACAGCGCTGACGAGCTGGAATCCGCGTTCAAGCAAACCGTTGAAGCAAAGGTGGAAGAACCGCCTCCGCCTCCGCCTCCGCCGGAACCTGTGATCACGAAGGACTTTGCCGGCCACGTCATGATGGCGGAAAACGTGGAACTTCCAGCGCCCTTTGATCAGGTGGTTTGGGTTTTCAAGAAGGCACTGGATGGCACGCCCGGCGAATACCAAAGCACTGAATATGGTAAAAATCTGAAAGCGGATTTGCCAGCGGATGGCGAAATGTTCGCGACAGTGACATCTGACATGACGAATGTATCAGTGCCGTTCACCCACAAGGATGGTGAACTGACAACGCTGGACGTCAACCTCAATGCAGGTATCATGCAGTTTCACGGCATGATAGACGAAAGCAAGGACTTGCCCAACGATGGGCCGGTGTGGGTGTTCAGAACTGCGGCAGGCGAGTATTACGGCACGACTTACGGAACCGCACCGAAGAGCCTGCTTGTTGCAGGCGACTATCTGTTGAAGTTGTCCTTCGGCGCAACTGATTTTGAAACGGCTTTTACCGTGGCAACGGGCAAGGTCACAGATTTGGTTGTCACGATGGGAGTAGGAACGGCGCGGGTTTCTGCGACCTATTCGACTGATGGCGAAGACGTTTCGGACGGTGTCACATTTGAAATCCGCAAGCCTGCGAACATCAGCGGCGACAAGAAAATCGTCGCCACGGAATACGGCAACAACAAAACCTTCCAGTTGCCTGCGGGTGAGTATTTGTTGATCGTGAAGCTCAATCTTGCCGAAGCCGAGCTGCCGTTCAAGCTGGCGGCGGGCCAAGAGTACACGGCGAAGGTCAATCTTGACGCCGGGTTCATCGCAGTCAAATCTCCGTCGGCCAAACGTATTGATGTGCAATCTGGAAAACCCGCATTGGATGGTACACGCACGCGGTTGGGAACTGAGTATGCAGCGGAACTCAATTATGCGGCTAATTCGGGGACCTATCATGTCATCTCCTATGGTGAGGGCGACGCGGTGATTGGCGAAAAAGACGTGACAGTTGTTGCGGGCCAACGGGTTGAAGTATCATTGCCTTGACCGATACAAGCGAGACAATGTTTTGCTTGTACAATACAACATGGCGCGACTAGTTTCGCGCCATGATACTGAAATTCCACACACTCGACGTTTTCACCTCCGCCAAATTCTGTGGCAATCCGCTTGCTGTGGTGCTTGGTGCAGATCATCTGTCTACGGAGCAAATGCACAGTATAACGAAAGAGTTCAACCTTTCGGAAACCACATTTGTAATGACGCCAGAAAATCCTATTCACACCGCCAAGGTCAGAATTTTTTTCCCTGGTGGTGAAATGCCATTTGCCGGGCACCCCACACTTGGTACCGCTGCCTTGTTGGCCGAACTGAAACAAAAGCCAGGTTGCAGTTTTGAAAGCAGAATCACACTGGAACTTAAAGCTGGCCTCACACCTGTTAGCATTACGCGAATTGCAGATCGCATCCACGGCATATTCACGGCACCTGTCATTCCTTTCCATGCGCCAGCAGTCTTGCCCGACGCAGAAACAACAGCAAAAGCTCTGGGTCTCACACTTGATGACATTGGCTTTGACGGACACATAATTGCGTCTCTTGAAGGTGGACCACGCTTTTTTTATGTGCCAGTGAAGACCAGAGCGGCACTGGAAAAGTCAAGAATCCTGGAGCCTTACTGGTCAAACCTCATCAAGCCTATGAACGGCGTAGACGCAGCCTATGTCTATACCCGCGGCGGCGATGGTCCAAACACGAACTTCCGCGCCCGCATGTATGCCCCGACAGGCGGCATCCCTGAAGACCCGGCCACGGGTTCCGCTATAGCCTTGCTCGCAGCCCAACTCCTGACCGCTGAAAACCTGAGAGATGGCACGCACCGCTGGCAACTGGAACAAGGCTATGAAATGGGTCGCCCTTCGGATTTGCGCTTGGAGGCGGATGTGAATGAGAGCAAACTCACGGCTGTTCGCGTGGGCGGTTCTGTTGTTCGGATGATGAGTGGAGAAATAGAGATATGAACATGAACGCCCTGCTGTTGACGCTGCACCTCATCGTCATCGCCATGGGCATTGGCATGACCTTTTCAAATCTGGTCAATGCCTCGCTCAGTCTCGGTAATCCGGCGGAATTTCAAAAAGGCCTGGGTCTGCAACGCCGCATGATCGGCCGCATTGGTGATAGTGTGAT
This sequence comes from Hyphomicrobiales bacterium, assembly GCA_031430915.1. GTDB lineage: Bacteria > Pseudomonadota > Alphaproteobacteria > Rhizobiales > Aestuariivirgaceae > Aestuariivirga. The sequence continues at coordinate 20,126 of JANPCL010000205.1, read as the reverse complement.
TCTGTTGATCTGGGTCACAGGGGGCCTTGCCTTGTGGCTGCGCGGCCATGAAGACCTTGGCACGGCTTTCGCCTTCAAGATCGCCTTCGTCATTCTGCTTACAATGGCCCATATTCGGGGTCGCACCTTGGGTGAGCGCATGCGCCGGGAGGGCCATCTCAACCAAGTCAAGGATCAGCGCAATTTGATGTTGGCAGGTTGGACCTTGGCGTTGGCGGCTTTGGTCTGCGCTGTGATCAGTTTCGCGGCTTGATTATTCGACTTTGAGCAAGACTTTCGCCTCAGCTGTCACAGCAAGGCCTTCGTCTGTATTACCAGCACCGCACAGCTGGACGGCATTGTTGCGCAAATCTTCGGCTTGCGTCTTTACGTCCGCATCAAGCGCTTCGCTTGCAATGGCCGTGTCAATCTTGGCCACATCATCCTGGCATTGGTCGGCGAAGGCAGGAGCGGCCAGAAATCCGAATGCAAAAATTGCTGCGGCAAGGGTGCGGATCATGATTCTTGAGGTTCCCGTCGTTTTAAGTTGGCCAGCCTATGCTCGCCAATTGTGACCAGACTTTGCCCGACAGGCGAAAGTACGCACTTGCGCGCACTTCCGCCCCGGGACAAGGTTTACGTCAGCTTAAGCCAACCAGCGTTTTGAGCTCCGTGGCCGAAGTTGTGCAGGCCGCTTCGTCCTTGGCGTCCCTCGCTGCGACGGCCTTGTCCATCAGCTCCTTGGCCTTGGTCATATTGGCCTCGTCCAGTTTCATGGTTTTCATGGCCTCTTCAACCTTGGTAATGTCAGTTGCGCAATCGGCAAAAGCCGGTGCTGCCAAAAGTGTGGTGGCCAAAGCGGCTGTAATGAATGTCATCTTCATGGAGTTTCTCCTTGTTAGAGTGTCAGAAACCAACGCCGTCCACACCTTGCGTCTTGCGCGGAGCAAAGTGCCCCGCGTTCCGGTTTCCATGAATGCGCCGCATGTTGCGGCACCAGTCCAGCATGACTTGCGAATGGTACCGGGAGGGGGCGAGAATGTGATGAATTGGGGCAAGTGGTTGACAGATTGTCGCGCTGTGACCTATGAGGTGGCCATGCAAACAGTTTTGCCAACTCTACTCCTGCTTAGCTGCCCCTGAGGGCCGCCCGGGCGAAGCCTTGGCTCTCTGGGGTTTTTCACCTAAGAGCCACCACAGCAGAGAGTTTTCCAGATCATGATGATTTCCCCCCGCGAGAAGTATCGCCCCTATCCTTCGGTCGGTTTGAAAGACCGCACTTGGCCTGACACATCCATCACACAAGCGCCCACTTGGTGCAGTGTGGATTTGCGTGACGGCAACCAAAGCCTCATCGAACCCATGGGTCACGAGCGCAAATTGCGCATGTGGAACGCACTTGTCAAAATGGGCTTCAAGGAAATCGAAATCGGCTTTCCCTCGGCGTCGCAAACGGATTTTGATTTCTGCCGCTTCCTCATCGACAATAACAAGATCCCCGATGATGTGACGGTCCAGGTGCTTGTTCAGTGCCGTGAAGAATTGATCACGCGCACCTTCGAAGGCATCCGCGGGGCAAAATCCGCCATTGTGCATTTTTATAATTCGACAAGTGAGCTGCAGCGCCGTGTGGTGTTCAAATCCGACCGTGAAGGCATCAAGCAGATCGCCGTCAATGGCGCGCGCCTCATCAAGACGTTGGCCGAACAGAGCGGCATGGAAGATGCCATCCGCTTTCAATATTCGCCCGAAAGTTTCACCGGCACCGAACTCGACTACGCCGTTGAGATTTGCGAAGCGGTGATGGAAGAAATCCGTCCGACACCTGCAAAGCCTTTGATCCTCAATTTGCCAGCTACTGTGGAAATGTCGACGCCGAACATTCACGCCGACCAGATCGAATGGTTTTGCCGTCACGTGAAAAACCGCGACAGCTTGATCATTTCATTGCACCCTCACAATGACCGGGGCAGTGCCGTGGCGGCTACCGAACTCGCCATCATGGCGGGCGCTGACCGCGTGGAAGGCACGCTCTTCGGAAATGGCGAGCGCACCGGCAATGTGGACTTGATCACACTTGCCATGAACCTGTTCACGCAAGGCGTTGACCCCGCGCTCGATGTGTCAAACATCAACGACCTCATCCGCATGGCTGAATATTGCACGCAGCTTCCAGTCCACCCGCGCCACCCCTATGCGGGCGAACTGGTGTTCACGGCTTTCAGTGGCTCGCATCAAGACGCCATCAACAAGGGCTTCAAGGCCATGAAGGCCTCCAACAAACCGCTGTGGGAGGTGCCATACCTGCCGATCGATCCATTGGATCTGGGCCGCTCGTACGAAGCCGTTGTGCGCATCAACTCGCAGAGCGGCAAAGGCGGCATTGCCTACATCATGGAAACAGAACACGGCATCGAACTGCCGCGCCGGCTGCAAATCGAATTCTCGAAAGTCGTACAATTGATTGCCGATGGTGAAGGTGTCGAAGTCGAAGCTTCCAGACTCTGGAGCGCGTTTAACTCAGAATATCTTGACGGCAATGGACGTTACGGTTTCATCGAGCACCAATCCGCAAGCGATCACGGGCAACAACCCATCACTGCGAAAATCACCGTCAACGGCGACATGAAAACCATCAAGGGCCAAGGCAACGGCCCGGTTGATGGCTTCGTCGATGCGCTGCGCAAAGAATCAGGCCTGATGTTCGACGTTGTCGACTACCGCGAACATGCCATGGGCCACGGGGCGAACGCATCTGCAGTCGCCTACATGGAACTGCGCGTGGCTGACGGTGGAACAATTTTCGGCGTGGGCATTGACAGGAACATCGTCGTCGCCTCCCTCAAAGCCATTGTCAGCGGGGTTAATCGGGCAACGCGGAAGTAGGTGCTTTTTGCTCCCTCACGCATAGCGCGAGGGAGCATCTGTTTTATCAAAACAGGAAGTTCGCCGCATCCCAAGTGATTGTGTGTGCCGCATCCAGCACGTAAATCGACATGTCTGTTGTCAGGTTTCCATCGGCATCCATTTGGACGAGCCAACCTGCTGATGTCAGCACGGCCCGCACGGCGCCCGTCGTGCCGTCATAGGGGTCATTAATGCCATCACCAACGGTATTCCAATGCTTGCCTGCAACCGCTAGGATGCCTCGGAAGTCGATGACGTCGTTCAATGCGCCGGCGGCATTGCTGTCGTCAAAATCATTGATCGTGTCGCGGCCAATGGCGGCTTCTGTACTTTCATTCAGCGCCTGATAGCGGAACGAGTCTCTGGCCGTATCAACGCCAAGATCATTGCCCCACATTTTGTCAGCGCCCACGCCACCGACGATAAAGTCTTTGCCCTCGCCGCCCTTGAGTGCGTCATTGGCATCAAGGCCATAAAGCCTGTCATCGCCAGCCCCACCGCTGATGGTGTTGGCAGCAGCATTGCCAAAAATGACGTCATTGTTGTCACCAGCAATCACTGATTCAAAGTTGAATACATTGTCCGTTCCAATATCGACACCAGTTGCCTTGTTGGCCAAGACGATAAGCGTGGTGGCAACGACGTCAGCATGATTGACGTTGTCGAGATTGATGTTCATGCGATAGGCCGAAGCATTGCCTGAATAAAGATCTCCGCGCAGCGATGTTTGGCTGCCTGCATCCACCGTGTCAATTCCACCACCGCCCGTGTCAGCCAGGAATACATCGTCGCCACCAGCGAGGTTGTAACTGTCAGACCCGCCTTGATCCCGCACTATTTCTATAAATGCGCCACCGATAAAACTGTCATTGCCTGTGCCTTGGACAATTTCTCCAGTCACCCGTCCGCTGTTCGCAACGTGATCAATACCGGACCCGGTAGTGATGCCGCCATAGACAGTACCTGTATTGGTAATTGTGTTTCCACCGGCGCCAGCCGCAATGCCACCGCCATAGATAATTCCGGAATTCACAATGATACTGCCGCCAAGGCCGCTTGCATCAATATAGCCATCGATTCTGCCGCTGTTGGTGACGGAGGCCACGCCACCGAAGGTGATAACATTGCCGACAATGCGGCCCGCATTGTTGACGGTATCTGAACCCGCACCGCCTCTCACATATCCCGTCACCACGCCTGCTGCGAGATTGGTGAAGCTGTTTGTGCCGTCGAACAAATCGACATTCGTATCAATTCGTCCCGAGTTTACAAACGTGTCATTACCGTTTCCTGTCATTACAGCATCGTTGATCAAGCCGGAATTATTGAAGCTGTTGTTGCCGCCGGTATCAAACAGTCCATCAAAAAGTGTTCCAGAGTTGACGATCGTATCATTTCCATTTCCACCTTGGATGTATCCTGTAACCACACCACTGTTGGTGACGCTTGACGTTGCCCCATTAGCTAGAATGCGACCTTCGACTCGACCTGCGTTTATGATTGTGTCTGCGCCAAGCACATCACCAAAGCTGTTGCTGTTGATATCACCACGAATGGTACCCGTTGCCGTGTTCTCGATCCTGTCGTTGCCGGACGCGACATCGATATAGCCCGCAATAAGACCGGAATTTGTCAATCTGTTGTTTCCGGAATAAAGGTCTAGGTATCCGCCAATTGTGCCGGTGTTGAAAACCGTTTCAGCACCTGATCCCGAACTGATCGCAAACCCGCCCGCGTCTCTTGTAAATAGCAAACCATTGTTGATGATTGTGCTGGTATCTGTGCCGCGGAAATCCGGAAAGCTGATTCCGCCATCTATGCGGCCATTGTTGGTAATGTTGGTCTGGCCATAGAGCAACATGGATGGCCCATGGCTCACAAATACCCGCCCAGTCGTTCCTATGACAATGCTGCTGTCAGCGGTGAACGGGGGAGCCGGGTAGAGTTCAAGTGCAACCGCAACTCCATTAAAGCCAGCATTTGTAACAGAGAGCCGACCATCGATCTGTAATGTATAAGGCGCCGAGTACAGTCGAAGTGCGGTCTGGTTGACAGTTACAATGCCGCCTGTGCTGGTGATATCAATGGGCCCGCTGTCGGCAGGAAAGTTGAACTGCACCGGTGTGGTTCTGATGGTGTTGAACGTTGCCATGGCATGCTCCTGCACGAATGAATGATTGGGTGAACAAGAAAGTCTCGACTAAGGCTACTCAAATGAACGCCGATTGAACCCCGCGTTTAACTTCCATTCATCTTGCACTTTTACATGTGGCGGCAAAAAGAGCGTCATTCAAATCAATGAGGTGCTTCAATGCCGCGCGGCTTTCCTGATACTTCTTCGCCCGCGCAGCCGGGCAACAATCAATTAACATTGGAAAACAACACTCTATAAACTCTAGGCGAAATAGAGAAAATATAAGACCAAATTTACCGAGACTGTTCAGTTCACTTTAAACCATGTCGCGTAAATTGTGTCTATCGAGGGAGCGGACATCAAAAGAAGCCGCCCCTGCCAAACGTAAGGGATAGGTGGTCAACATGAATACCCAAGTTATGGGAAACGTGGCTTTGCAGCCGGCTGAAGTAAAGCGCCAAAACATCAAGCACCGTTACATGGAAGCCTTGACGCTCATCGAGCGTCTGCACCGTCGCCTGCTCGATGTGATCAAGGACGACTTTGAGCGTTCCGGCGAAAAAGAAGTAAACCCCGTGCAAGCCCTGCTGCTGTTCAACATTTCCGATGCGGAACTGACGGCTGGCGAACTCAAGACCCGTGGTCACTACCAGGGCTCCAATGTATCTTACAATCTGAAGAAACTGGTTGAAGCCGGCTACGTTCACCATGAACGCTCGAACGCTGACAAGCGCTCAGTCCGTGTAAGCCTCACGCCCAAGGGTTTGGCCGTGCGGGCCCGGGTCGATTCCATGTACAATCGCCAACTTCAGGCTATTGAAGAAGTCGTTGGCTTCTCGGTGGAGGAGTTTGACCGCATGAACAAGGCCTTGACCCGTCTGGAACGGTACTGGACCGACCAGATCCTTTATCGCCTCTGATCTGTCAGAAAAGATTACATAAAACCTTGTTTCGGCCATGCCGGAACGGGGTTTTTCTGCTTTTGGGCTGTTGCGGAATTGCCGCAATATCTGGAATATTGTTGACTGCCCTTTTTCTTGCCGCATGGATTTGATTCTTCAGGCCTGCGCAGGCGGATTCGGTCCATGCGTTAGCTGCTTTTGACGAATGGTCACGGCGCTGTTAGAGAACGACTTGCGGCAGATCATCCTGTCGCGGTCAGCATGGAATTGGGGTCTGGAATGGGTTATCGGATGCGTTCACACCTTGGCATGAGCTTGGTGGCAGCAACACTTGTGTTTGTGCCAATGGCGCTTTCGCTTGTGGCCCACGCTGAAGACGGCGTCGATGAACCGCAACTTGCGGGCAAGAAAAAACCAACGCCCCTGAAACCCGCGACAGTCGTAGGCCAAGTGACAACCGAGACGGAAATTGTGGCATCCAAAAACATTGGCCCCATGCTGTCGGAAAGCAGTGCTTCAAGCTTGCAGGGTTTGCGCCAACGCTATGTCGATATCGAAGCCAATGGCGGTTTCCCGAAGGTGCCAAAAGGAACTTACAAGAAGGGCGCACAGAACAAAGGCGTGGCCTTCCTCAACCGCCGCCTGTTCATGGACGGCTACCTGCGCAAAGAAGCCCTGGACCCGCAATTCATCGACCGCGTGACAAGTGCAACCTATGACGCCGTAACCCGCTTCCAGCGCAACATGGGGCTTGCTGCAACAGGGCTGGTTGATGGACCAACTTTGGCAGCGTTGAATATTCCGGCCTCTGCGCGCATCGCTACCATTGATGCCAATATTCCCCGCCTTGAAGTCTATGCCCAGGAATTGGGTGATCGTTATCTTGTGGTGAATATTCCGGCCCAGCAAATTGAAACGGTGAATGGCGGCAAGGTCTTCTCGCGTCATAATGCCATTGTTGGCCGCCCGGAACGTCCAACGCCAGTCGTTATGACGGCCCTGTCCGACATTAATTTCAATCCCTATTGGAACGCACCTGTTTCAATTGTCGAAAACGACATCTTCCCGAAACTGCGGTCCGGTACGCGCATACTAACCGATATGAACATGAAAGTGTTCCAAGGTTTTGGTGGTCCGGAAGTTGACCCGGATTCTGTAAGGTGGAGTTCGGCTATTGCTGACAACTATCACTTCCGTCAGGAACCAGGCCCCGCTAACGCCATGGCGACGGCGAAGATCAATTTTAGCAGTCCCTTTGGCATTTACCTGCACGACACGCCGGAAAAGCAATTGTTCAAATCTGGCGAGCGTTTTTTCAGCTCAGGCTGCGTGCGCGTGGAAAAGGTTGACCTGCTTATGGAGTGGATCCTGAACGGGCAGGACGGCATTGGTTCACCGGAAATTTCAGCATTGGCTGAAACTCTTGAACGCCGTGATGTCAAGCTGGTCGATCCGCCACAATTGCGCGTAGCCTACCTCACGGCCTGGCCCGTCGGCAACACAGTGGCTTTCCGCCGTGATGTTTATGGCCTGGATGGAACAGGCTTCACCGTTGGCCAGCCCATGCCGGAAGGCGAAGTGAGTGAAGACGGACAGCGCTTTGTGTTAAAGCCGGTTCCTCGCAAGCTCGGGACAGTGGATGCTGCCGAAGCCGAGGGCATTGGCCTGTTCGGTTTCCGGAAGACTGGCAAATCCACCAAACCCCGGTTTAACGGCAGCGGTGGCCTTTTCGGCAGCAATGAAGATGGCGTGGGCAATCCTCAACCTGCCCCGAAAAGACTGCCTTTTGGCAGGAATCAGGCAGACGGCAGTACAGGCAAGGTTCTGGTCAAACAAAATGACAGGACGAAAAAACTGGGTAACAATAAAGCACCAGGTCTGTTCGACTGGGCTGCCTATCGCAAATCCCAGAAGTCAGCTCTGAAGACGTCGGTAAAAATCACTGAAAAGAAAGTGAAAAATAAAGTTGTTAAGCAGCCGGCAACTGCAAAAAAAGTCACTGCAAAGCCAGCGCCCAAACCGGATTCTAAAGTGGCGGCGACCGAAGCAATTGATGGAAAGAAGCCAGTGATTGCCTCTAAAGCCAAAGTCCCCAAGCCTGATGCAACTGCAAAAAAGATTGCCGCGACAACCCCAGACGTGGCGACCAAGAAGCCAATAGCGGATGCAACCAAAAAACCCGCTGCAACGCCTCCTAAACTTGCCGCCGCGTGCAAACCCGACGCCAAGGATTGCAAACCTGTTGCCAAGAAAGCTGCAGTCGTAAACTGACGACGGCCTGCGCCAAGTTGCATCTGGACCGTTTTGAAGGAGTCTGTATAGAGCAATCTCCCTAGGTTTGGAGATTCCCATGGCGAAGACCGCAGTAAAGAAGAAAGCCCCTGTAAAGTCGAAAGGGAAAAAAGCCAAACCGCTGTTCCCGGGTTTCTTCAAGGATAAACTGGCCAAAGCAGACCCGAAGATCGCCAAGGCCATCCAGTCCGAACTGCTGCGCCAGCAAAATGAAATCGAGCTGATCGCATCGGAAAACATTGTGTCGCGCGCAGTGTTGGAAGCACAAGGGTCAGTAATGACCAACAAATACGCCGAAGGCTATCCGGGCCGTCGCTATTATGGCGGTTGCCAATATGTCGACATCTCGGAACAACTGGCCATAGACCGGGCCAAGCAGTTGTTCGGTGCCAATTTCGCAAACGTGCAGCCGCATTCCGGTGCAACCGCAAACCAAGGCGTGTTCTTTGCACTTCTCCAACCGGGCGACACATTCATGGGGCTGGACCTTGCCTGCGGTGGCCATCTCACCCACGGTTCACCTGTGAATCAATCCGGCAAATGGTTCAACGTCGCCTCCTACAAGGTGCGCGAAGACAACCACCAGATCGACTATGACGCAGTCGCCAAACAGGCGCTGGAGGTGAAGCCCAAGCTGATCATCGCCGGTGGCTCTGCCTATCCCCGCATCATCGACTTCAAGCGCTTCCGCGAGATCGCCGACAGTGTTGGTGCATATTTGTTTGTCGACATGGCGCACTTTGCAGGCCTTGTGGCGGGCGGTGTGCATCCGAACCCGGTTGAACATGCCCATGTCGTGACAACAACAACCCACAAAACATTGCGTGGCCCCCGCGGCGGACTGATTTTGACCAACGACGAAGCCTTGGGAAAAAAATTCAATTCCGCCATTTTCCCCGGCATCATCGGTGGTCCATTGGAACATGTGATTGCTGCCAAAGCCGTTGCCTTTGGTGAAGCCCTGAAGCCCGCCTTCAAGAAATATGCGGCACAAGTTGCAAAGAATGCCAAGGCGCTTGCCAATACGATGGTTGAGGGCGGTTGTGATATCACCAGCGGCGGCACTGATACGCATCTCATGTTGGTTGACCTTCGCAAAAAAGGCGTCTCCGGCAAGGATGCAGAAAAGGCTCTGGGCCGCGCCTTCATCACGTGCAACAAGAACAGCATTCCCTTCGACCCCGCACCTTTCACGGTAACTTCAGGCATTCGACTTGGAACACCAGCGGGCACCACGCGCGGTTTCGGAGAAGCCGAGTTTCGCAGCGTTGGCAATCTTATCATCGAAGTGCTGGATGGCCTGTCCAAGAATGGCGAAGCCGGAAATACCAAGGTTGAAAAGGCGGTCAAAAGCAAAGTCATGGCGCTCACCAAAAAGTTTCCGATCTACAGCTGAGGGCAGGGCACCATGCGCTGTCCCTTCTGCGGTAACGCCGACACACAAGTGAAAGACTCGCGCGCCACGGAGGACAATTCCGCCATTCGCCGCCGCCGCGTTTGCGCTGATTGTGGGGGTCGCTTCACGACCTTTGAACGGGTTCAGTTGCGAGAACTCATGGTCGTGAAACGCTCTGGTCGCCGCACACCATTTGATCGGGATAAACTGGCAAGGTCCGTTTCAATAGCCCTGCGCAAACGGCCCGTCGATGCAGAGCGCGTGGAACGCATGGTGTCCGGCATCGTGCGCCAACTCGAAAGCCTGGGTGAAAGCGAAATCAAGTCTGAACAAGTGGGCGAACTTGTTATGGAAGGCCTGCGCAACCTCGACGATGTCGCCTACGTGAGGTTTGCGTCAGTTTACAAAAACTTCCGTGAAGCCAAGGATTTTGAGGAGATCATTGGCGAATTGAATACGGATGAAACTGAGGCTTGATTTTACTACGGCGTAGCAGTATATGCAGAATGATCGGTTTGAATGGGATGATGATAAAGCGCTGGCCAATTTGGCCAAGCATGGCGTTTCTTTTGAATTTTCATGTTCGGTGTTTGATGACCCCCATGCCTTTGACATGGATGATTTCAGATTTGAATACAACGAGTTCCGCGCTGTGACGATTGGCTTGGTTGAAGATGTATTGATTTCCGTGAGTTACACGCTCCGACAGGACAGGCTCAGGATTATTACTGCGCGACGGGCAACATCAAACGAAGCAAGGCTTTACGGAAATGACCGATACTAAAAGCACAGTGTTTGACCTTGAGGCGCTGAAGGCTCTTTCTGACGAAGAAGTGACGGCAAGGGCGCTGACTGACCCTGATAATCCGCCGCTTACGGACGAACAAATTAATGAGGTGCAGCGTCGAACGCCCATGCGTCCCCTGCGCTTTCGACTGGGACTGTCGCAGGAAGCCTTCGCCGAACGCTTTCAGATACCGCTGGGAACTCTCCGCGATTGGGAGCAGGGACGAAAAGAACCTGATGCTGCCGCCAAAGCCTATTTGCGTGTGATCAGCAGAATTCCGGAAGCAGTGATGGACGCCTTGCAGCGAAGGCCTTAAACAGGCTTTTTCTCAACCTGTGGGGGCAGGGCGGACCATGAAATCTGGATCTTCACTTTTTGCTGTTGCAATGGTTTGGATGGCCGTGCACGGCACATTGGCACTGGCTGCGCCAACTTGTAATTCACATCGGGAATTTCAAGCCGTTGATCTTTCTCAACCTGTCACAACAATTGTCACAGCAAGCGGCGAAACTGGCCTTGAAGGCTTGCGCGCCATCGGCGTCAAAACCGTTGCCCGCTACTACGACTGGGTCGATGCAGAGACCACCTGCAAGTCGCTGTTTCCGAAAGAGTCTGATGCCATTATCAAGGCCGGCTTCAGTATCGTCACCATTTTCCAGCACGAGAATTCTGATCCCGAAACTTTTCTCAACAAAAATCGCGGAGCACGGGACGCCAGGGAAGCAATAGTGCTTGCCGCAGCAAACGGTCAGCCGCCAGGATCGGCTATTTATTTTGCAGTCGATGGCGTAGATCAAACCATCAAGGATGCGGCCTTCGAATGGCGCATCAACAAAGGTGGCGCTGTCTCACCGGCCCGACGTAAACGCTTGCTGCGCGCCGACCCGTCCTTTCGCAAGCATATCAAATTCTACGAGCGCTTCCGTAGCTATCATCGCAAGGCCTTCGGCAAGGATGCCGCAACAGTTGTCGCCAAGGACATGATACCCCACGTCGACAAATACTTTACCGAACTCAATCGTGTGCTGAAAGCCGATGGGCGTTATCGGGTCGGGGCCTATGGCAGCGGCTTGGTCTGCAAACATTTGCTCGACAAAAAGTTGGCGGACTTCTGCTGGCTCGCCATGTCGACAGGCTGGCCACAGTCAAAAGAGTTTCAATCTTCCGGTCGCTGGAGTTTGGTGCAACAGCACACCACTTTTTGCAAGGGCTGGAAGTTCAATGACCGAGAAATGGCACGCTTCGATTTCAACCGCATGAAAACGGGCGATGTGGGGCAGTGGAGCAAAAAAGGCAAGGCAACAGCCGCACCTGGCCTTCCGGCCAAGTGCAAGCCAAGTTGGTGAAATCAGGCTGTCTTGAGACCTGATGCCGGACGTCGACTTTCCTGCGTGAGCAGGAAAATCGAAGCTGCCATGATCATCGCAAGGCCAAGCCAGATCACACCCGAAGGCCAATAGCCAAAGAAAATGCCGTAGATCAAAACATTGCTGATGAGTTTCAAATCGTCGAAGGGCTGCACGAAGTTTGCGTCCGCAGAGGCATAGGATTTCGAGAGCAGATATTGCGCAACGAAAACCAGAAAGCCGCCAAGTACAAGCAGCCACAACACATTACCTGCCGGGACTTCAAAGCCAACACTGAATGACAGTATAAGATTGATTGGCGTCAGCAGCAGCAGCAACCACACCGTAAGTGACTCTGGCGATTCAGTGCGGCTCAGGTATTTGGTGAGCAATGATGCGCCACCCCAGAGAATGGCAGCCGCAACTGGTAGCAGCCACGCCCAGCTGAATTGCTCAGACCACGGATTGGTGACGATGAGCGCGCCAGCAAAGCCCACAAAAGAAGCGACCCAGCGATTGACCGTGACAGTTTCGCGCAAAAAGATCCGGGCACCAATCAAAACAAAAAACGGCGCGGTCATGGTAAGGGCTACGACCTGCCAAACCGGCACACCCTTGGAGATGGCCATGACAAAAGCCTGCAGGCCCAAGGCAGACAGGATAACGCGTGCAATGTGGACGAGTGGTTGCTGTGTCTTGAGGCCGGATTTTCCGAACTGCCACAGGAAGGGCAGGGAGAACAGCAGTGCTATGGCATATTGCCAGAACGTGTCTGATTGCGGCTTGAAACCGAGTTGAGCCGTGATCACGAAGGTAATCGCATTGATGACGGCGAAGGTGATGCCCGCGAGCACCATGAACAACGGGCCTGCAAAGGCACGGTTGGAAGTTTGAGGGGTCTGATTCATGCGGATGTCCTTTCTTCAAACATGAATCAGGACGACATGGTCACAAGCCGACGTACCACAGAAGTGGCGCGCCAATACACTCGGTCCCATTCTCTTTCATCCGGACTATACCGTCGGCCCAGGAGTCACACCTGATCTGCTGACACCTCTTGCGAGGCCGCTCGCGGGCTATACCGCCGGTGGGGACTTGCACCCCGCCCTGAGAATAAAGCTGGCGGAAATGCCAGCCATTATCACATAGGCCCCTGCGTCCGACGGTGCAAGTCCCTGATTGTTTCCGGCACAGTTCCCCGGTAAGGCACGGCTCCGCCTATCGCTGATTGAAAGTATAAAGCCTGCCATGACGACCCCCCGCCGCCCGCCAACCGCCCGTTCCGCCGCAAGGTTGGGAGCCGTGCAAGCGCTCTATCAGTTGGACATCGGCGGCGCTGACCTCGGTGAAACCCTGGCGCAATTTTCCTCGCGCGTGACAGGTGACAACTTCGAGAATGGTGAAACCGGGCAGGCGGACTTCAAGCATTTGCGCGAAGTGGTTGAAGGTGCTGTGCGCGAACAGACTTTGCTTGATCCTGCTCTTGACAAGGTACTGGACATGGGCTGGCCGCTGCATCGGCTCGATGCAACAGTGCGGGCCATTCTGCGTTGCGCAAGTTTCGAGCTTTACTTCAAGGATAATGTGCCAGCGAAAGTGGCGATCAATGAATATGTCGATGTAGCCTCGGCGTTTTTTGAAGATGGTGATGAACCGCGTTTCATCAATGGTGCGCTGAATACATTGGCACGGCAACGCCGTCCTGACGAATTTTAACCAATGACTGACTCCAAACGCACCATTCTGCTTCTGGCCGTTGCGCAGGCGCTTTATTCCTGTTGCATCATCACAGTGTTTGCGACGGCCGGACTCGTGGGCTTGAATATTGCTCCTTCGCCAGCTTGGGCCACCTTGCCTGTAACCACTTTCGTGATTGGTGCAATGTTCACTACAGTGCCAGCATCCTTGCTCATGCAGCGCCTGGGCCGAAAGCCCGTATTCCTGTTCGGGGCAGGGGTGAGTATTCTGGGAGCTGCCCTCGCGGTGTGGTCCATCATCACAGCGAATTTTGCAGCTTTCTGTTTTGCCACGGCGATGCAGGGCGTGTTTCAGGCGACATCCGGCTTCTACCGCTTTGCCGCCGCAGAAGCTGCTGACGAGGGCAGCAAATCCATCGCCATATCATGGGTGCTTACGGGTGGCGTTGTAGCGGCCATTGGTGGCACATTGATTTCAAATTATACAAGTGAACTCATACCTTTGCACAGTTTCGCCGGGTCCTATGCGGCTGCCATCATTTTGGCTTTGCTCAATATGGTGGTTGTTTCACGTCTTGTGATTCCCAAACCATCCGCCGAAGTCACGGCAGGGCCGCAGCGCTCCTGGCCGGAATTGTTGCGCCAACCCAAACTGATCGTGGCCATGGCCTGCGCAATGGTAGCCTATGGCATGATGAACCTGATGATGACGGCAACCCCCAACGCCATGATCTTTTGCGGCTTCAACAAGAGTGACGCCAGCTTCGTGATCCAGTGGCACGTTCTCGCAATGTATGTTCCAAGTTTCTTCACGGGCCAGATCATCAAGCGCTATGGGGCAGAGAAAATCACGGCCCTTGGCATGGTGCTATTGATGGGGGCCGCCGGGGCAGGGCTTGCGGGCATTACATTCGGCCATTTCGCCGTGGCCCTCATCATTCTAGGCCTCGGTTGGAACTTCGGATTCATCGGAGCCACCACCATGCTCACAGACAGTTATCGCCCGGCTGAACGCGGCAAGGTGCAGGCGGCAAATGATTTTGGCATCTCCATACTCATGGTGATTGCGTCATCGAGTTCAGGTTTCATTTTGACCGGACTGGGCTGGCATGCCGTGCCCATGGCCGTGTTCCCACCAGCAGCATTGGCGCTGGGAATGGTGGGGTGGTTGATGTTGCAGCCGAAAGCGGCGGCGCACTAAAGGTCACGCCAATATCGTTACATCACCCGCATCAATGCTGATCGATGCGGTGGTGCTTGCGAAGTTGGGCAGCTGCACCAGCACGTCATTTGCGCCAACGCCAGCAACACCGTCTGAGATGAACATGTAGTTGAACCCTGTGTTGTTGACGCGGAAGAACGCGAACTCGCCAACGGCATTGCCACCCGTTGTCATGTTGACGGCAATATCGTTCAAGGCGTCCGCCAAAGTGACGCCGGAACCTGCGGCGAAACTGGCGACGCCTGTGCTTGCGTTGATGGACGCTTCGTTTGCGCTGGCAGCAGCAGCGGTGCCGCCAATGCTGAGTGCGCTGGAGAAATCAACCTCGTCACCCACACCAACAGCGCCGATGGCAAAATCCTGTATGTTGTCAAGCGTGGTGGCGGTTTGACCGGAGTCACCCGGATTAAACACGAAACTGTCGCTGCCCGCACCACCCAGCAAAACATCAGCTCCTGTGCCGCCAGCCAAAGTGTCATTGCCGTTCTGGCCGAAGAAGCGGTTGTTGAGACTGTTGCCGATGATGCTGTCGCCCTGGGCTGAGCCTGAGATTTCCTCGATATTGTAAAGCTTGTCACCTTGGGCTTCGCCACCCGTCTTGATGTTGCTGACAAGGTTCATGGATATGGCCGTCGATGAGGAGTAAAAAGCCCGGTCCACGCCGCCAAGGCCGTTCAATGTGTCAGCCCCGGCACCGCCAAAGAACACATCGCCCAAACTGCCACCCGTGAGCGTGTCATCACCAAGCAAACGGTCAATACGAGACGCGGCATTGCCGCCTACGTAAACATCACTGAAGTTCGAACCGACGAAACTTTCGACGGTGTCAATCGTATCACCTTCAGCATCGCCGCCAAAGCCCATGCCCGTGAGAAGGTTGACGCTGACACCACCCAGCGACTGGGAATAATTCACGGTGTCAGTGCCAAGGCCGCCGGAAATATCATCAGCACCGAGGCCACCTTGCAGATAATCATTGCCGGTTTCGCCATAAAGCGTGTCATCGCCGCGTCCACCATACAGGGTGTCAACGCCGTCACCACCGTACATCACGTCACCGCCAGCCAGACCATACATGGTGTCGATGCCGGCAAAGCCACGCATGAGATCGCTGAGGACATCATTGCCAACCAGGGTTTCCGCGACGCTTGCGATGTTCGTTCCGTTGATGATGCCTTCGCGCGGATCGAGAATTTGCTGCATGATGGATGTTCCACTGCCATCGCCAGCACTGCCGAAATGTGTCCAGGTGACGATGAGGCGGCCATCCGCCAAGGCAGCAATGTCGGGGACTGCTTTGTCCTGGCTGTTGGAATTGACGGTAACTTCCGTCCCGATCTGCACGCCATTCCGGTCATATTGCCTGATGATCACATCATTGCTTATGTCCGGGCCCGCACCTGTCTGCATATAGACAATGGCAAAGGTGCCATTTTTGAGATCGACAATTTTGGCGTAATCGATGGGCAAAACACTGGGGATCACATTGTCAAACACCAGGTCGCCATTGGCATCCAGCAAGGCATAGGAAATGGTGTCCAGGGATGGATTGCGATACACCACGCCAACGCGGTCAGCGCCGATCCAGGTGACATTGGGTTCCACCGAATCTCCAGTGAATGACACAAATTTCGGGTTCCCCGAAAAGCCGGTGTTTGAAGCATCGGCGAATTCAATATAAATGCTGGAATAACCATTCAGTTCACGGTTGGTGTAAACCGCAACCACTTTTCCGGTAAAGCGATTGGTGTCCAGGTCTATTTGATATTGCTCAACGTTCGACTGGAGAACAAGGTCGGTGCGCACAAAGGCACCCGTGCTGTCGTAATTCACGACGTAGCTGTCTTCATTCTGTTCGGGGTTACCTGGGAAAGAGGTATTTGTTATACCCAGCATATAGCCAGATCCCACCGCAGTGACGGTGGCGTGGTTCACATTGGTGAAGCCTGGTGCATATGAAAACGAAATCGGAAAACCACTTCCAACGGTGGCTGCAAACTTTGCAATAAATGCCCTGCTTTGCACTGCGTCAGTTTCAACATAGCCAATGACGAAGCCGCCATCCGCAAGGGCAGCAATGTGAGGGTCAGAATAGTTTTTGATAATGCTAGTACTGCCCTCAGATTGAACCCTTACACCCAAAGCGTTAAAGCGGGCGTAGTCGATATTGGAGGTGCCTTGAGAATAATTCAGCCATGCAACCACATATCCTCCATCAGTCAAGGCCGCCACCACGCAGTTTTCTTGGCTGCCCAAAGTTGTCGTGTTGACAGTCTTTTCGTTACCCCAAGGCCGAATAGTCATGAGCACTCTCCCAGCAGATCTTGTGGCAGGATAACACGCAACAGTGGGAAAATATTCTGTTAATTTGTTGGTGGCGGAGGGCAACCGAGGCCCCGCTCGAAGCTGGTCAAATCAACAACAAATCCAGATTAGTGATGTTTATGTTGTTGGAAAGATCAGCCACCATGACGGCTGCCCCAGCGCTGGAACCGTCTGCGTCATACCAGAGTTGGTCCAGTGCCTGATCGAATATGAACAGCTGGTTTACAGTGACTGCCGCGTGACCAGATGCGACAGAGAGAAAATTCACAGCGGCAACATTCGCTCCAGCCAGATTGCCAAAGGCAGCGCGGGTAAACTGAAAATCATCCACCGCTTCATAGTTGATGATGACGTCGCCGAGTTCATTGACAGCGGTATATTGGAACTTGTCGGCCCCTGAGCCGCCGTTCAAAGTATCAACGCCCACACCGCCGCGTAAAATGTCAACACCGCCACCACCATTCAACGTGTCGGCACCGCTATTGCCCAGAATGGTTTCTGCAACAGCACTGCCGGTGATGGTGTCCGCACCTGTATTTGATCCAAAGATCAGTTCGAAATTCAACAGTGTATCACCAAGCGCTGATCCGGCGTTCTGACTCTGGTCAGCAAGGTTGATGATGGCACCGATTTTTTCGGATGAATAATAGGCTGTGTCACCACCCACACCCGTGCCACCATCCATCAGGTCAGCACCAGCACCACTGTAAATGACATCGGCACCATCCTCGCCGCGTTGCTCGTCATCGCCTGCGTCACCATAAAGCCGGTCATTGTTTGCGCCGCCGTAACTGGTGTCGTCGCCCCGACCGCCGTAGATTTGGTCATCACCATTGCCGCCATAAATCACGTCCGCTCCGGCGAGGCCGTACAAGATATCAGTGCCTGAAAGCCCGTTCATCTCGTCATTAAAGATATCATTGCCATACAGCGTTTCTGTGCCGACAGCATTGTCGTGGCCTGTAACCAATCCGTCACGCGGGTCAATGATCTGCTGGCGCAGGATGCCGGTTCCCACATCAGACCAAACCACCACAATGCGGCCATCGCTGAGCACAGTCATATGAGGTTCGAAATCTACGCCGCTTGTTGTGGTGTTGACGGTGATTTCAGCACCGATGCGCACACCGCCCGAACCAAATTGCAAGCCCCTGATGTCGGCATTGATGCCGGAGGGTAGACTGGTCCACGACACAAAAAAGCCGCCATCTGGTGTGGCCACGACATCGGGGAAGGACTGGTCGCCCGTGTGTAAAGTGTTGATCAGCAGAAGTCCGCTTTGGGGGGTGCCTGTTGCACTGTAAATCAGGCCGCGTACAGCGTAACCGCTTTGGTCGCCTGAATCCGGTTCCCCGGATTCATGCCAGACGATGAGGAAATTGCCATTGGCCAGACCCACGATTTGGGGCGGCACTTCCGGCACTCCACTCGAGAACGCTTCGTCATCGACGATGACTGAGGCAGTGAGTGGTAAGCCAGCTGCATCGAACACCCGGAATTTTATGGTGTTGTCATTGTAGTCCACCCAGGACACCGCCGTTTGACCGCCCGTCAGAGTGGTGATGCTGGGATCGGTTTGCAGGCCTGTATTGGCATCAGAGTTGACCGAAACGAAGTCAATATTATACTGGCTATTGTCATTGGTATCGTAACGCCGGATATATATTGCGCCATCGTCTCCATTAAAGTCAGCTGGATCCGCTTCTACCAGGACAAATCCGCCCACCACCCGTGCGATTGCCGCGTTGTTTTCTGTACCAGTTTCAAAGTCATCCCATTGGATGGTCGACTGCACCACCCCTGAGGCATTGTAACGCTCATACCAATTGTCGCCCGCATTGGCACCATCGGTGAAGGCCACCACGAAGCCGCCGCCATCAATCCCGCTGACAACGATATCGGATTTATCGAATGCGTCCAGTCCGGCCCCAATTTCAAAAACCGCGCCAACAGGATTGCCCACCGCGTCACAACGCTGGCCCCTTGCCGTGACATTGACGGTTGTGCGGTCAAGCCAAGTCACCACATAGCCGCCGCCATCCAGCGCTGCTACGTCCCAATCCTTGCTGTTGTTGCCGCCCAAGGCCTCGTAGTCCCCAATGGTGCGTTCGTTACCCCATTTGCGTGCGGCCATGATTGTTCTCCGTGATGTGAACCACGACGAGACGGCGGGCCGCCCATACGCAGTGCGTTAAAATTATCCCCCATATCGATGCTGCCATTTTTTCCGTAGAGTTACAATGACGTGTAATCCCGTTATATCAGCAATAAATCCAGATTGGTCACATTGATGTTGTTGGACAAGTCCGCCACCATGACAGCGGCGATAGTGGCGGTTGAGCCATCGGCGTCATACCAGAGCTGGTCCAGCGCCTGGTCGAAGATGAAGAACTGGCTTGCCGTGACAGCCGCGTGGCCTGAGGCGACAGAGAGGAAATTCACAGCGGCAACATTCGCTCCAGCTAGATTGCCGAAAGCGGCGCGGGTGAACTGGAAATCATCCACCGCTTCGTAATTGATGATGATGTCGC
The DNA here is from genome assembly GCA_031430915.1 of Hyphomicrobiales bacterium. GTDB lineage: Bacteria > Pseudomonadota > Alphaproteobacteria > Rhizobiales > Aestuariivirgaceae > Aestuariivirga. The sequence goes on along the minus strand of JANPCL010000205.1, from coordinate 608 downwards.
CCACTTCATTCAACGCCGTGTATTGGAATTTGTCTGCCCCGGTGCCGCCATTCAGCGTATCAACACCAACCCCACCACGCAGGGTGTCAGCGCCGCCACCGCCGTTCAAAATATCAGCCCCGCCATTGCCAAGAATTGTTTCAGAAGCACCACTGCCTGTAATGGTGTCTGCTCCCGTGTTTGAACCAAAAATAAGTTCGAAATTCAGCAACGTATCACCCAACGCTGAACCGGCATTGAGGCTCTGGTCCGCAAGGTTGATGATGGCACCGATTTTTTCGGATGAATAATAGGCCGTGTCACCACCCACACCCGTGCCGCCATCCATCAGGTCAGCACCAGCACCACCGTAAATGACATCGGCACCATCCTCGCCGCGTTGTTCGTCATCTCCAGCGTCCCCGTAAATCCTGTCATTGTTGGAGCCGCCATAACTGGTGTCATCACCACGGCCACCATAGATGTTGTCGTCGCCAGCACCGCCCAAAATCGTATCGGCCCCCGCGAGACCATAAATCGTATCAGCACCGTCGAAACCGGAAATATCGTCGCCGACAGAGTCGTGTCCGTAAAGCAAGTCTGCTGTATTGCTGCCGTTTACGATGCCG
>JANPCL010000204.1:0-12557 GCA_031430915.1 Hyphomicrobiales bacterium | reverse complement strand
AAGACAATCCCGCCCTGCGTCGTCTCCCTGGGATGCCGCTGCACAAGCGGCACTTGCCCGAGACTTGCTGGGTTTCTTTCGTCTGCTTACATGTCTGGAATATACGACTATATAGCGTAGTGACCGCGCGGTGTCAAGCAGTTTTTTCCCAGAACAGCACTAATAGGCGAAATCCCTGAAAACACGGGAAATATCCCCGTTCCAGTTGCCGTGATACAAGGCCAGCAACTGGTCTGCGGCGGTTTTACAAGTTGTGACGGACTCATCCAGTACATCAAGGAAAGCCCCTTCCATTTTACCGCTGTGGCTGACAAAGCCGCGGGCGTCCAATCCTGCGCGGGAGATTTTCAGAACTTCGCCTGCGATGTCACGAACCGTCCGTCCACGGATGACTGAATCGAGGCCTTGTACCGGTATCGCGTCCCGCAGGGATTGGCGTTCTTCAGCCGTCCAGTCCTTCGCCACATCCCACGCCCCATCCAACGCAGATTGATCATACATCAGACCGACCCAAAACGCCGAAAGCGCACACAAACGCCGCCACGGTCCGGCATCGGCACCGCGCATTTCAAGGTAACTCTTCAACCGGACCTCGGGGAAAATCGTCGTGAGATGATCGGCCCAATCTTTCAGGCTTGGTTTTTCACCGGGCAGTTGCGGCAGCTTGCCGTCCATGAACTTGCGGAAACTTTCGCCGGCACAATTCACGAACTCACCCTTGCGCATGACGAAATACATCGGCACATCGAGTGCATATTCCATATAGTGCTCATATCCCGTACCCTGTTCAAACATGAAGGGCAACATGCCGGAACGCGCCTTGTCAGTATCAGTCCAGACATGCGAACGAAAGGATTTAAATCCGTTGGGCTTGCCCTCCAGAAACGGCGAATTGGCAAACAGCGCCGTGGCAATCGGTTGCAGCGCTACGGACGTTCGCAGCTTTTTCACCATATCTGCTTCACTCGCAAAATCGAGGTTCACCTGCACCGTGCAGGTGCGAAACATCATGTCCCGCCCCATGCTGCCAACGCGGTCCATATAGGGGGCCATGATGCCGTAACGGCCCTTTGGCATGACCGGAGTTTGCGCCCGTGTCCACACCGGACTGGCCCCCAGACCGATGAAGCCAATGCCCAGCGCATCACCAATTTCGCGGACCTGTTGCAGATGTTCATTCACCTCGGCGCAGGTGTCATGCACGGACTCCAGTGGCGCACCCGACAATTCAAACTGCCCACCGGGTTCCAGAGAAATATTGGCCATGCCCTTGGGATCAGCCAAGGCGATGATGTTGTCGCCCTCATAAACGCCGTTCCAACCGAAACGGTCGCGCAATCCCTCAAGCAATTTGCGAATGGAACGCGCACCGTCATAGGGCACGGGTTCCAGCGTATCGGTGAGAAAGGCAAATTTTTCGTGCTCGGTGCCGATGCGCCATTGGTCCTTGGGTTTTTCGCCCTTGGCAAAATAGCCGATGAGCTGGTCTTTCGATTCAATGGGAGCCCGCGCTTCGGCTGTATCTGGTGTCGGTCCGCTCAATTTTGCCCATTCCTTGTTTTTATTTGGAGGGATGTAAGCATGAACTGTTACGGCGGCAAGTCACAAAATGTGATGAGACCTATTACCGTTTCCGGATACTGCAGGGTGAATATCCCGTTCAGGTCAGGTTCAACACCTCTCTGGCAAATTATGGCACTGAGGCGAGGCGCGAAACTGGAGACGATGATGTTTAACCACATTCATGGCCGCACAACTTGCACCATACTGCTGCTCGGCTCGACATTTCTGGCTGGCCCGCCCGCACAGGCCGACGACAAGGCCAATATCAAATCCATGTCGTTTGACACCGAATCCGTCAATACGGAAATTCATGTAATCTCGACCGATGGCAAGACATGGGACAAGTTGCAAAGCGGAACTGTCCAGTTCTGGGGTCATCTCAAGATCAAGACCAAAGGTTCAGGCTATGTCAGCCGGGTGGGCGTTGCCCTTGGCCAATGCGGCGAAAACCAGTGTGTCGCCATGCCGGAAATCTGGTCTGCCGGGTTGCCAGCGCGGGATTTTGACAGACAGGCCAATTTCAATTTCCCGACCTCCCTCATACCCATCGGCGACGCTGACAGCATTCCGGTTACGCCCGAAGGCAACCAGATGCTGAAGGAGTGCAACAAGCACCTGCAGCCAGACGGCCCGACAAAGCCGCACCACTTCAACCAGACCTTCAAGGCCACTTTTGCAGCTGAAACCGGCAAGGCGGTGCTCGACAAGAATATGGTTCTTGAAGCCAGTCCTGACACTTATTTTCCGGATGATGTGGATTATTGGCGCACTGCAAGTTTCAGCGTGAAGGTGAGTTGCGATGTAGTAAAAACCTCCCAAGTCACGGGCGTGGCCAGTAACCAGGGCGATTTCAAGACCGAAGATGTCAAGCTGTTTCTGGCCACTGTCAAAGGCGCCAATACCGATGGGCCAAATCCCGGCACCACCTGTCCGGCCCTGCGTGTCACCATCCGCGTGCAGACAAGCAAGGCAGGCCCCGTTGATATCCGCCTGTGGCGTCAGGCTGGCAAGGGTGCCATTACCAGTGAATTCAAGTCAGCCATGGCGCATTTCAAAGCTGACAAGAACGGATATTTCGCGGATTTTGTGCGCAGCGAAAAATTTGACGCCACCACCTGGCTGCAATTCAAGGCAGATGTGGTGGGCGATGCCTTTGCGCCGCAAACGCCTTGGAAGGATATTACAGTTCATTGCACCGGCGCAGGCGGTGGCGGCCTCGCCTCTGACCAGCCGGATCATGGTGACGCTCCCGTGCTTCCGCCAAAAAAACCAAAGCGGGTTGTAGACACCGGATCAGACAATCTAACCCCGCAGACTCGTCCAAACCCGGACCGCAAACCTCCGCCCGTGAGCATACTTTGTAAACCCGGCTTTGATTTGAAAGGCAAACGCTGCATACGCAAGCCCGCAATCATAGCAGCCTGCCAGAGAACTGAAATCAGGATCAATGGCACCTGTGCCAAAAAACCTGTGATCAGCGTCCTGTGCGCAAAGGGCTTCCGGCTTGTCGGTCGGGCTTGCCTGCGTGTGGCACCCCCATTGCGGGTCCGCCCACCCATCGAACAGCGCAAACCATCAACTGCAGTTTTACGCCGTCCCCTAAATAGCCGGGCGCGTGTGCATTAGTTGAATACCAACACGGAACTTTCGGCTGCGCCGAAAGTTTCACTTTTTGGACCAATCCCCCATTGTTGCCTGCACCACGGTAAGCGCCGCAATCGCCACAGTATCAGCCCGCATGATGCGCGGTCCGAGGGAAATAGCCGTGACGAAGGGCAGGCTTTTCAGATACTGGCGTTCTTCCAACGTGAAGCCGCCCTCTGGGCCAACCAGCACTGCGGCGGGCGGGGTGATATTTTTCAAGGCTTCGACAGGATTGGCGACACTCGCCGTTTCATCGCAATAGATCAAACGACGCGATGGGTCCCAACTCGCCATCACCTTTGCCAATGGCAAGGGACCCAAAACCTCCGGCACGAAAACCAGATTGCACTGCTCTGCCGCCTCAACAGCATTGGCTTTCATGCGATCAAGGTTGACACGTTCTGCAATCGTCCGCTGAGTGATCACTGGGCGCAAGCGCCGCGCACCGAGTTCCGTGGCCTTCTGCACCATGTAGTCCAGGCGCGCATGTTTCAACGGCGCAAACAGGTAGTCAATATCCGGCGGCACTTGCACATCCGCCGTGCGCCTTTCTAATCGTACGTGTACGGACTTTTTTGTGATCGTCGTAAGGTAACCGTGCCACTCGCCATCTTGCCCATTGAACAGCGCAACAGCATCGCCACTCACCTGCCGCAAGACGTGGACAAGGTAGTGCCCCTGCTCTTGAACCAGCGTAAATTCCGCCCCCTCGGAGAGCGGCGTTTCGACATAGAGACGGGGTGTGGTTTTTGCCATGGGGGTCGTGTAACACGCCCGCCATGACTGTTGCCAGCGGCTCCACACATATTGCAGATGCAAAGCCCGTAAACTGGGTGGAGCGCCATTTGCCAGCCGCTACCCTGCCCTATGCGCAGTTGATGCGGCTGGACCGGCCAATTGGCTGGTGGCTGTTGCTGTTACCGTGCTGGTGGGCGCTGCTATTGGCACGGATTGCTGGGGGTGGTGGCCTCCCCAATCTCTGGCATGCAGCGCTCTTTCTTGTCGGTGCCATCGTGATGCGCGGCGCTGGCTGCACCCTCAATGACATGGCCGACCAGAAGTATGACGCAATGGTGGAGCGCACCAGAAATCGCCCCCTCGCATCAGGTCGCGTGTCGCGCAAACAGGCGTTCGTTTTTTTGGCCACATTGAGTTTGATCGGCCTCGCCGTGTTGTTGCAGTTCAACTGGTACAGCGTGGTGCTCGGCGCATCATCTCTGCTGATCGTCGCGATCTATCCCTTGATGAAGCGCGTCACCCATTGGCCGCAATTCGTACTGGGTCTTGCATTCAACTGGGGTGCCTTGATCGGATGGACGGCGACTCACGCATCACTCTCGCCAGCAGCACTTTTGCTTTACGCAGGCGGCATAACATGGACGCTCGCCTACGACACCATTTACGCCTATCAAGACAAGGAAGATGACGTTTTGATCGGGGTGAAATCTACGGCACTTTTGTTCGGCGCAAACACGAAGCCATGGCTGGCCGGATTTTTTGGTCTTGCAATTTTTCTGATGGTGCTTGCACTCCGACAGGTTCATGCAGGTCCAGCATCCTATCTCGGTCTTGCCGCCGCAGCCCTCCATGCCGCATGGCAGACCACCACATTTGATCACAGCAACTCAAACCACTGCTTGAAACTGTTCAAGTCCAACCGCACATTCGGGCTTCTGTTCCTTGCCGGACTTCTTTTGGATACACTCACACGATGACTCATGATCTTCTTTCTGTCTCCCATGACCTTGTTCGGATGGCGCTCAAAGCCGGGGCAACGTCGGCTGATGCCATTGCGATTTCCGCCAGGGACCAAGGCGTGTCCCTGCGCCATGGTGTGATTGAAGAGTTTGAGCAATCTGAATCGCAGGATGTGGGGCTTCGACTTTTCGTCGGGCAATCGGCAGCATTGATCGGCGGCAGCGTTCTGAACAAGGACGGTTTGCAGCGACTGGTGGACCGCGCCATAGCCATGGCGAAGCTCGCCCCACCTGATCCGTTTTCCGGCATTGCTGATCCCGCGCAATTGGCAACAGACTTCCCCGATCTCGATCTCATGTCAAAAAACCAACCATCGATGGAAGAGTTGAAAGCCTTGGCCGAGCGCGCCGAAGATGCGGGCCTTGCCATCAAAGGCGTCACCCGCAGCAACGGAGCATCGGCCAGCGCTTCACGACGGCTCGTGGCCATGGCCGCATCAAACGGTTTCGCCCGCTCTTGGGAACGCACCAGTTTCGGCAACAGCGCATCAGTCGTTTCAGGCGAAGGCACAGGCATGGAACGCGACTATGACGGTCACGGGGCAACGCATTTCGAAGATTTGGACTCGCCTGAGAAAATCGGCACTACGGCAGGTGAACGTGCCGTTGCCCGCTTGAACCCGCGCAAAATTGCATCACAACGGATACCGGTTTTGTACGACCGACGCGTGGCGAGCTCCCTCGTCGGCCATATGCTGGGCGGCATCAACGGCAGTTCAATCGCACGTGGCACAAGTTTTCTGAAGGAAGATTTTGGCAAAGCGATTTTTGCACCTCACGTCACGTTGGTCGAAGACCCGCACCGCTTGCGTGGTCCGGGATCGCGTCCCTGTGATGGTGAAGGTTTGCCAACGGTGAAACGAAACATCATCGAAAAGGGCGTGCTCACAACCTGGATCATGGATTTGCGGGCGGCGCGGCAATTGGGCCTGGCACCTACGGGCCATGGTTCGCGCGGTCTAACATCTCCACCTTCGGCTTCAACCTCGAACATCCACATGGAAGCGGGAACGCGAAGCCCGGAGGAGATGATGAAGGATTTTGGCACAGGCTTGCTTGTCACCGAGTTTATCGGCTCGACAATCAACATGGTGACTGGCGATTATTCTCGCGGTGCCTCCGGCTTCTGGATCGAAAAAGGCGAGAAGGCCTTCCCGGTGAGCGGCATAACAGTCGCTGGAAACCTGCGCGACATGTTCAAGGCGCTGGAGCCTGCGTCTGATCTCATCTTCCGGGGCGGCACCAATGTGCCGTCTTGCTTCCTCGGCGACATGACGATTGCAGGGCTCTGACATGGACGATCTTGAACTGCTGCTGACGTCGCTGAAACAGGCGGGCAAAATCGCCATGGGATTTCACCAGAAATCCCCGAAAGTCTGGGAAAAGCCGGATGGTACCCTGGTCACCGAAGCGGACTACGCGGTCGATATTTATCTCAAAACCACCATCACCACCGCACGGCCCGGTGATGGCTGGCTTTCGGAAGAGACACCCGACACGGCCGCGCGACTGGACAAAAAGCGTCTCTGGATTGTCGATCCTATTGACGGCACAAGAGCCTTTCACGACGGCATGCGTTTCTGGGGCATCGGCATGGCGCTCACCGAAAATGGTGCGCCCATACTCAGCGGCATCTATTGTCCTGTTGATGATGTGATGTATCACGCCGTCAAAAATGTTGGCGCGTTTCGAAATGGCATGAAGCTGACGTCACCAGACAGCCTCGGTCATGCCATTGTGCCAAAGCTTGCGAAACATGCAGTCGAGACTGCAGGGCTTCCCACGCAAGCCAGTTCAAGTTGGCCGATGTTGTTGCGCTTCGCCTTGATAGCAGAAGGCGCAAATCCCGCCGCGATTTCCATAGGCCACAAACAGGATTGGGACTTGGCAGCAGGTGTTTTGCTCGTCACCGAAACCGGCGGCGTTGTGACAACGCAATCAGGTGAGCCTCTTCGTTTCAACCAGCGCGAACACATGCAGCCGGGCCTTGTTGCAGCCCAGCAAAAATGGCACGATAAACTTCAAACAGCAGTGAGAAAACTCTGATGGCTAAAGCCGCAGCAAAAAACCAACAACTGATCCACCTCGTCTTCGGTGGCGAATTGACGGATGTCACGGATGTCACGTTCAAGGATTTGGCGACGCTTGACGTCGTCGGGTTTTATCCAAACTATGCATCAGCGCATCAGGCTTGGGTGAGCAAGGCGCGTGAGACAATTGACAATGCGCAGATGCGTTATTTTATCGTACACCTGCACAGGTTGCTGGATCCGGCAACGGACGATTGAGCTTGCTTCGAGGCTCGCAAGTGCGCGCACCTCAGCATGAGGGAGATCCGTGTAACCCCTCACCCTGAGGTGCATCGCCCACTTGCGATGCCTCGAAGGGTGCGCCGGATTAAAGCTGCCCAGCAGCCTGCAACTTCGCCAGATGTGTCGAAGCCGCCTTCTCCCGCCCATTCAGCAGCCGCCTCACCTCATCACAGTCCAGTTTCATCTGCACCACCAGGTCGTCCACACCTTTGAACGTCTTGTCACCGCGCACCAAATCCACAAATGACACTATCAGCACCCGCCCATAGAGGTCGATGTCCTGATCCAGCAGATAGACTTCCAGAAACGTCCGATTGGTATTGAACGTCGGACGATCACCGAAATAGGCGGCACCCATCCATGCTGGTGATCCCGGTGCGGCTGCGGAGTCTCGCACATCCACAGCATAGATTCCCCGAAATGGTTCTGCCCCGGGATCGAGAATGATATTGGCGGTTGGAAAGCCGATGGTGCGGCCGCGCTTGTCGCCGTGGACGACTTCCCCCATCACCGTCCAGTCATACCCAAGTTCATTCGCGGCTGCCTTGACATGGCCACGGCGCAGCGCGCTGCGGATTGAACTTGAAGAAAAAGGCGCATTGCCGCTGTCATCGGTGACCTGCTCGACAACCGTAACACCGAAATTATTTTCGACCCCCATGTTGACCAGCACAGCGGGATTGCCCTTGCGACCTTTGCCAAAGTGGAAATCATAGCCTGTCACCACATGAGTGACACCGAGATTTCGGACGAGGTGCTGCGCAACAAAATCCTCCGGTTCGGTGCCGGCCAATGCCGCATCGAAATCCAGTGCATAGAGAAAATTCGCACCTGAATGTTTAGCCAGCCGCACTTTCAATGCGGGTGGAGTCAAACGAAAAACAGGTTCCTGCGGTTTGAAGTAGCTGCGCGGATGTGGCTCGAACGTCAGAATCCCAAAGGGTACATTTCTCTCTTTTGCCACATTGCGCGCAATCGCGATCAGTTCCTGATGGCCACGGTGAAAACCATCAAAGTTGCCAATGGCCACTACGCCACCCCGCAGGGCTGGATCAATTTTGTCCTGCGGACCAAAAACCTTCATCACCACGCCAGTTCACTTGTCGTTTTCTGCAGCGGAATTGAGCGCGCTTTGAAAACAAGTCAAGTCCCCAATATGCCATTGCATGGGCAATTGCGACATTGCAAAGTACTTGCCATGAATACGCAATCGCATGTCATCATGGGTGCTGTCATTTTCGGACGCGGCATATCCGCCAAGGCTTGGGCAGGAGCGCTGGGCGGCTTGGTCCCTGATGTCCCTATGATCCTGGTCGTTCTTGTTCTTAAACTCGGTGGCGTGCCCACACACACCATCTTCGATGAAATGTATTGGCAGAACTGGTGGCAGGTGACCAACGCGATTGGCCATAATTTCTGGCTGTGGAGCGGGCTGGTGATCCTGGGCTTGGTCAATCGGGATCGTTTGTCCAGTTCGGCACAGGCTTTCGACAATTGGACCAGAGTGTCGCTGTTTGCAGGCTCCGCGCTGCTGCACACAGCTGTCGATTTTTTCTGCCACCGGGAAGATGCCCACATGAGTTTCTGGCCTGTGACCCGCTGGAAATTCATGTCGCCCGTATCCTACTACGATCCGGCACATTACGGCATATGGTTCAGTCTGCTTGAGGCCATCCTTGGATTGTGCCTGATGATCATTTTGTTCCGGCAATTCAAAAGCAGTATTTTGCGGGGCATTCTCGCAGTCGCCATGGCCATGTACGTCGCGGTGCCCGCCTATTTCATTTTCACATAGCTTGCCAGCGACGGATTTTAGCCTTGTTCCCGTCTTAGGTCGTATAGGACATCATGAACCAGCAAAATCACCCATCCGTAAAAGAAATAGAGGCGGCACTTGGCCTGTCAGCCGGCAAGCGCCGGGACCGATTGAAAAACCGTGCCATCATGGGTCTGGTTCTCGCAGCTTTGGCCTTGGGTGGCTATTGGTTATACGCCCGCCAGCAGAGCGATGCCGCAACCGTTACCTATGAAACCGTACCCGCAGCGAAAGCGGATGTGATCGTCACGGTGTCTGCCGCTGGCACCATTCAGCCGATTACACAGGTGGAAATTGGGTCTGAAGCTTCCGGTGTGGTGCGGCAGGTTCTGGTGGAAGAAAACGGCCTGGTAAAAACCGGAGATGTTCTCGCCATTCTCGATACCACTCGGCTGGAAGCACAAAGAGCCCGCACGGCGGCACAGTTGCTGGCGGCTGAGGCCAGATTGGCGGATGCCAATGCCACCGCCACGGAGCGACAACTCACCGAAAACCGGCAAAAAACCCTGCGAGCCAAGGGGCTATCAACTGCGCAGGATATGGATACCGCTGCGGCCTCGTCGCTTCGCGGCGATGCCGGACTGACCGCTGCACAAGCCGATGTGACGGCGGCGAAAGCTGACCTCAACATTATCGACGCTGATATTTCAAAGACCCGTGTGCTCTCGCCCATAGATGGCGTGATTTTGAAGCGCAGTGTGGAACCTGGGCAAACCGTGGCGGCATCGTTGCAAGCACCCGTGTTGTTTAAAATTGCTCAAGACCTGAAACGCATTCGGTTGGAAGCAGCTGTTGACGAAGCCGATATCGGCCAGGTGAAAGTGGGGCAAACTGCAACTTTCTCCGTGGATGCCTATCGCGGGCGGAATTTTCCTGCACGTATAGAGCGCTTGTCATTTGCACCGGAAACCGTGGATGGTGTAGTAACCTATAAAGCTATTTTATCTGCGGCCAATGAAGAGTTGTCACTGCGTCCAGGCATGACGGCGACGGCGCGGATTACAGTTGAGGAATATAAACAGGCGCTGACTGTTCCCAATGAAGCGCTTCGCTATGCCCCACCCGTCAAACAGGAGGCCGAAAGTTTTTCGATCACCCGCATGTTCATGCCGCGCTTTCCCCGCGGCCAACGCGGCAAGAATGAAGTCGCAGCCGATGGGAAGCGCACCATCTATGTCCTGAAAACTGGTGTGCCCTCTGCAGTCAGGATCAAGACTGGCGCCACCGATGGCAAAATCACTGCCGTTGTCGACGGCGATGTGAAGATTGATGATGCCGTGGTCATTGCGCAAAAGCAGGCAAAGTGATCAGTCATGTTGGCACTGCGGAACATTCAAAAGATCTACGGCGACGGTGCAGCCCGCGTGGTGGCACTTGGCGGTGTAGACGTTGATGTGAATGAAGGCGAATTCGTTGCCATCATGGGCGCATCAGGCTCCGGCAAATCCACTTGCATGAATATCCTGGGCTGCCTGGACAGGCCCACGTCAGGCAGTTTCAAATTTCACGGCGTCGAGATTGCAACCCTCGACAATGATGCCCGCGCCTTGTTCCGGCGCAATTATCTGGGCTTTGTGTTTCAGGGTTTCAATTTATTGGCACGCACCACATCGATTGAAAATGTGGAATTGCCGCTGATCTATCGCGGCATGGCGCGGGTGGACCGGCATGCAGCAGCGGCGCGGGCTCTGGCGGCAGTGGGGCTGGAAGGCCGCGAGAACCATACGCCCGGCGAACTCTCCGGCGGGCAACAACAACGCGTGGCGATTGCGCGGGCCATTGTTTCGAACCCTAAAGTGCTGCTGGCGGATGAGCCGACAGGCAATCTCGATTCCGCCCGCAGCCATGACATCATGCGGTTGTTGCAAAAACTCAATCGCGAGCAAGGCCTGACCATTCTGATGGTCACGCACGAGCCGGATATGGCTGCCTATTGCACAAGGCGGATTATCTTTTCCGATGGCCATATCCTCGAAGACGCAAAGGCAGCGGCGTGATGTTGTGGGAATCTTTCAAACTGGCGCTCCGCACCATCCGCCGCAATGTGTTGCGCTCGTTTCTGACGCTGCTTGGCATTGTCATTGGCGTGGGTGCAGTGATCGCTCTTGTCACCTTGGGGCAAGGCACCAATGACAAGGTGAAAGCTGATCTCTCGAAACTCGGCAGCAACATGCTGATCGCAAGGCCGGGGTCATCGCAGCCCGGACCACCCTCCGGCAATGACAGTCGCAGTTTTACCGTACGCGATGTGGAAGCGCTGAAAGCCGGACTGCGCAATGTGCGTGGCGTCGCCCCCACGTCAAACAAACAGGTAAAAGTCGTCTATGGCACGGCGTCACTTGATGTAACGACGACGGGAACCAACGTCGATTATTTCACAGTGCAGGACTGGACGCTTCTCACCGGCAATGCCTTCTCGGAAAGTGACGCACGCAGCGGTACGAATGTGTGCATTGTTGGCGCTACGCTGGTGCGCGATCTTTTTGCTGGCATGGAACCCTTGGGCGAAACCATTCGCGCCGGCAACATGCCCTGCACCGTCATTGGCACGCTGGCGGCCAAGGGACAGTCGGCCTTCGGATCGGATCAGGATAACACGGTTGTCATGCCGCTTCGCACCTTTATGCGCCGCATTGCAGGCAATACAAAAATCTCGAGCATTTCCGTCTCGGCCAATTCCGCTGAGGTTCTGCCCGCTGTACAAGTGACGATGATGGATATTCTCCGTGAGACACGGCGCGTTGGCGAAAATGCCGACGATGATTTCTCGGTGCGCGACCTCACGCAAATCGCCAGCACCATGGCCTCCACCACAGCGCTGATGACGGGTCTCCTGGGGGCCGTCGCTGCCGTCAGCCTGCTGGTGGGCGGCATTGGCATCATGAACATCATGCTGGTATCGGTGGCCGAGAGGACCCGCGAAATTGGCATCCGCCTCGCTATCGGTGCCTTGGCCTCGCAAGTGCTCACGCAGTTTCTGGTGGAGGCCGTGGTGCTCTGCCTTCTGGGCGGCTTGATCGGCATTGCCCTGGGCCTTGGCCTCGCCTGGGGTGGGGCTTCGCTGTTGCAAGTGCCCTTTGTGGTCAACCCGAGTGTGGTCGCCATGGCCTTTGGTTTTTCGGGATTGATCGGCCTCATCTTCGGCTTCTTTCCGGCCCGTCGTGCGGCGCAGCTTGATCCAATTGAAGCGTTGCGACACGAATGACAGCCGCCTCAATTCCGTCGTGATACCCCTGCTATGGCTAGGGGCATGATTCAGATGGCCAAAGTCAAACCTTTCCCCCACAATTGGAGTCAATCCCTCTCCCACATTCCCTCATTCCCGCGAACGCGGGAATGCAGGCTTTCGGCCATCTGGCGCAATTAAAGGCTGGATTACCGCCTTGGCCGGACTGACGGATTGCCGGGTGTTTTGGCAAAACAATCCCTCCAAGAGGCAAAGGGCGTCCACATGCATGCCCTGGT
>JANPCL010000203.1:0-5660 GCA_031430915.1 Hyphomicrobiales bacterium | reverse complement strand
CAATGCGGCGGGCAAGCGGGATATTCTGGTGCCAGGGGATGGTGCGCGACTTTAATTTTCGCTTTGCCTTAATCTTGCCAGAGTGTTTTCCTATATAGGATTCGATAGTATAGAGGGATTGAACATGTTGAAAACTGTTTTGCGGGTTTTATTTCTGACGGTGGCCATGGGCCTGATGGCGTTCACGGGCGCGCAAGCGGCCAAAGTACAAAGCATGGAAATCACACCTGAAATCCGCGCATCAGTGGACCGGCTCAACGCCTACTTCAACAGTTTCCAGACCTTGCGGGGTGAGCTTGTGCAGACGTCGCCCCGTGGCCGCACCGCCAAGGGCGTGTTCTTCATCGCCAAACCCGGCAAGCTGCGCTTCGAGGTGGAGCCACCCACACCCTACATCATGGCGTCGGACGGCAAATGGCTGACCCTCACCAACAAGAAGATGAACAAGGGTGACCAATTCCCCCTGTCGAAAACCCCCATGCGGCTTCTGGTGGCCAGCAAGCTTGATATTCTGAAAGAGGCCGATGTTGTGGGCTTTGAGCAGAATGGTGGCATCACATCCATTTCACTGTCTGACAAAAAGGGCAGCCTGCCGGGCCAGATTGTGTTGATTTTCGACGAGACCCAGGATGTGTTGCAGCAATGGATCATCATTGACGGCAAGGGCCAACGCACCACGGTGGAACTGGCGAACCTGGAAAAAGACGTCAAAATAAATCCAAAGCTGTTTCAGGTTACGATAAACCGGGGACAATAAGAACTGGCCCTTGAGGTACGACCCGTCCCCATGGCATTACTGGCCATGGCTAAACCCGCGCACCTCACCCTCGCCACCTGGAATATCAATTCAGTTCGTCTCCGGATAGACAGCGTCGTCAGGCTGCTCAAGGAACATGAGCCGGATATTCTCTGCCTGCAGGAAACGAAATGTCCACAGGGGCAATTTCCGTCGGCACCCCTGAAAGAGATCGGGTATGGCCATATCGCGGAGTTTGGCCAGAAAGGCTATCATGGTGTGGCCATTGTCTCGCGCATCCCGTTTGAAACCTCACACTCCAAATCCTTTTGCGGCAAGAATGATTGCCGCCACATTGCAGCGGTGTTCCACAAGCCACTGCCGTTTGTCGTCCACAATTTTTACGTGCCAGCGGGTGGAGATGAACCGGACCCTGCCATCAATGAAAAATTTGACCACAAGCTGAAGTTTCTCGATGAAATGGAGGCGTGGTCGAGAAGCCATACCGGAGAAAGCGGGATGGATGCAATTGTCGTGGGTGACCTCAACATTGCACCATTTGAACACGATGTCTGGTCGTCGAAAGACCTGAAAAAAGTGGTCAGCCATACGCCGCTTGAGCGCAGGCGCATGCTTGAGGTGATGGCAGCGGGGAAATGGCAGGACGTGATGCGCAAGCATCTGCCGGAGCCCGAGAAACTTTATACGTGGTGGAGTTACCGCGCCAAAGACTGGGCGCTGGCTAACCGAGGGCGGCGTCTGGACCATGTCTGGGCGACCGGGGATATGGCGGCGCGCAGTACCGGGGTTGAAATACTCAAACACACGAGGGGTTGGGTGCAGCCATCAGATCATGTGCCTGTGTTGGCACGGTTCACGGTTTGAAGCGAAGGCCCTCATCCGTCTCGCGCTTTGCGCGATCCACCTTCTCCCGCAAGCGGGAGAAGTGAAGAACTCTTCACCTCTCCCGCTTGCGGGTGGGGAGGCGCGAAGCGCCGGGGAGGGCCTGATATGTTTCATTCCGCAGCCATTCGCTTGGCTGGAGAAAAATCTTCAGGAAAGTGTTTGACCGCACTCATCACCGGCATTGGGGTCAGGCCACCCATGGCACAGAGCGATCCATCGGTCATGGTTTGGCAGAGGTCTTCGAGCAATGTCAGATTGGCGCTCACATTTTCGCCTGCCACAATCTTGTCGATGGTTTCGGCCCCTCTGGTGGAACCAATACGGCAGGGGGTGCATTTGCCACAGGATTCGATGGCGCAGAATTGCATGGCGAAGCGGGCTTGCTGGGCCATGTCGACGGTATCATCAAATACGACGATGCCGCCGTGGCCGACCATGGCTCCGGCTGCGGCCAACGTTTCATAGTCCATGGCGACATCAAGTTTTGCGGCTGGAATATAGGAGCCGAGGGGGCCGCCCACTTGCACAGCGCGGAGAGGTCTTCCCGTAAAGGTACCGCCGCCGAATTCATTGATCAGTGTACGGAGGGTTATGCCGAAGGCCTTCTCGACGAGGCCGCCTTGTTTGATATTGCCTGCAAGCTGGAAGGGCAGTGTGCCACGGGAGCGACCCATGCCGTAGTTCTTATAGGCTGCGCCACTTTTGGCCAGAATATAGGGGACGGCTGCGAAGGAGAGGACGTTGTTGATAATCGTTGGCTTGCCGAAGAGGCCGATCAAGGCGGGGATCGGTGGTTTGGCGCGGACCATGCCGCGCTTTCCTTCGAGGGATTCCAGCATGGCGGTTTCTTCGCCGCAGATATAGGCCCCGGCACCACGGCGGACTTCGAGGTGGAAGGATTTGTCCGTAGACTGAATATTTTGGCCAAGCCAATTTGCAGTTTCAGCGATGCTGATTGCTTCTTTCATTGTGGCGATGGCATCAGGGTATTCTGAGCGGATGTAGATGTAGCCTTTTGTAGCCCCTGCGGCGATGCCCGCGATGGCCATGCCTTCGATGAGCATGAAGGGGTCGCCCTCCATCACCATGCGGTCAGCGAATGTTCCCGAGTCGCCTTCGTCGGCATTGCAACAGACATATTTCTGGTCGGCTTTTGTATCGAGAACAGTTTTCCACTTGATGCCCGTTGGGAAGGCTGCACCGCCTCTGCCGCGAAGCCCGGAGTCGGTGACTTCGGCTACGATGGCTGCACCTGACAGTTTCAAAGCTTTCGACAGGCCTTCGAAACCGCCGTGGGCCGTGTAGTCAGTGATGGAAACGGGATCGGTGAGGCCAGCTCTTGCGAAAGTGAGGCGTTCCTGATTTTTCAGATACGGCAGGGCTTTGACGAGCCCGTGACCCAGTGTGTGGGCTTTACCTTCGTGGAAGCCTGCATTGAAGAGGGATGTCACATCTTCGATTTCAACGGGGCCGTAGCCCACGCGGCCTTCGGCAGTTTCCACTTCGACAAAGGTTTCGAGCCAGAACATGCCACGGGACGAATTGCGAATGATCTGTATACTGATGTTTCTCTTCGCTGCTTCGGATATAATTGCCAAGGCCACATCATCAGCGCCAACTGCTTTGGCGGCGGAATCTCTCGGGATGAAAATCTTGATGGTCATGCGAGTTCTCCCACCAGCTTCTCAAACTTGGCGGCATTAACCCTTGCCACGGGCTTTTCGTTCACCATCATCGCGGGGGCAGAGGCGCAGAGGCCGAGGCAGTAGGTCGCCTCCAGAGTGATCCTGTTGTCCGCTGTGGTTCCACCCATCCGTATACTGAGGAATTTCTCGGCCATGGCCTGCAATTCGCGTGCGCCCATGGACTGGCAGGCTTCAGCGCGGCAGAGTTTGATGTGGTGCTTGCCCGCGGGTTTCAGATGAAAGTCGTGATAAAAAGTAGCTACGCCATAAACTTCGGCCCGCGACAAGTTCAAGGCCTTGGCGATGACGGGCAGGGTATTTTCCGGCACATGGCCGATTTCAGCCTGCACATCATGCAGGATTTCCAACAGCGCATCGGGCCTGTTATCGTAGGCGGCGCAGACCGCTTCAGCGGGGCTTTTGGCGAAGGCGAGAAGGGTGGTTTTTCCGGACATCCCCTCGTTTAGAAGGCTTCGTAGCAGAGGTATAATTCACATTCTCTATGGCTTCATCGAAACGCCCTATGATGATCTCCTAGTAAAGTTCCACCACCTCCTCAGGTTGCGGAGCTGCTGGTTTTGGTTTGCGGGCTTTCTTTGCCTTGGCTGGTACGGCTGGTTTTGGTTCAGCAAACACAACTGCAGCAGGTTCAGGTTGTGCTGCCGTGGCTTTTGGCGGAGCGGCCAAAGGCTGGCTGCCCCAACCCTCTTCGGCCCAATTGGAGTTTACCGCTGCTGCAGGTGTATTGGCAGAACCTGCTGTTCCCATGCGGGCCAGTTCCAGTTCCATTTTCAGGCGGCGAATTTCAAGATCATAAAGTTTTGTACAATCCAATCGCTTGGCTTTGTAACCGAGTGGAATGACCAGGCGTCCATAGGCCGCAGCACTGGCATTCGCGTCGTTACTTTCAGGTGACCCGATGACGCCAACGTCCATATAAGCCCCGTCGCCGCCGACAGCTGAACGGCAGGTTGCGCCGTCAGTGGTGCGGATTTCATCCGAGCCGCTCGGCAGAGCAGCCTGTGGCAAGTTAACGCCGAATTGCTGATTGTTCTGGATGAAATTCGAATCTGCGAAAACCTGCGTAGATATGCAGCTTGCCGCCAAGATCATGAACCAACCAGTTGTCCCAAGAAACGTCCGCATACCTGTGTCCTCACCAAAGATTTATTGTCTTTACCAAAAAGGCCCTCTGCGCAGACCCGCACCTTGCGCTGACCTTGTCCCAAAAAGGGAACTCGAACTGTAACCTGCCGTGTGGCGCGGGCACCGATACGCAGCACCTGAGGCGACACGAATGCGTCCACCGGAGCAAAATTTTCATCGTAAACGCGGACGTCAAATTCGACCGGCTTCTGATAAGGGTTGCCCACAGTCAAACGCACAGCAAACACATCCGTGAAGCTTTTGGAAACACCGCGCATCGGGGTAACCGACTGGGCCTGTGCAACCTGGCAGGCGGCCAGAGTTGCACAGAGCATCAGAAAGGTTGCCAGCTTATTCACAACGCACTGTCACCGCTGCGGCGTAGGCACCTGCAGCAAATGTACCCGAAGATTTTGTGGCTTCCAGCCCAACTGAAACGGTTGACAGACCAGAGCCCAAAGTTGTGGTGGTGGCACCCGCAACGTTTGTTGCAACTGTTGCCCCGGTCAAGGAATAGTCAGCGGCAAACGTCACGTTTGTGCTGCTGCCAGCCGTAAAGCCGGCTGGAGCCAAGGCAGAGATCTTAAAGCTCGCGCCAGTTGCCAAGGCTGCTACGGTGCTTTCGGCACCGCCTGCATTGTCTGAGTCAAGTTGTGTGAAGCCAGCATCTGCTGTGATGATACCTGGGGTGCCAACGGTCAACACGCAGGTGCTGGCAACTGCGCCCGCAAAAACGGCAGTCGCATCAGCTGCGAATCCCTGTGATGAAAAACCGACCACTGCCACAATGGCGGCAGTTGCAAATTTCTTGTGCATTTAAGACTCTCCATGTTTGCTAACGGGCGTGTCCCGTTTTCAGGAGAAGGTACGAGTAAAACTACTAATCTGAATTTCGTCAGGCAGCGGACTTTATGTGGTGGTAAACTATTGGATAATGACTTGGCTCAACATTATCCTATGGTTTTGCGGTGGATATGCTGTGGGCGGCCTGCAGCAGAGCCGCGACCAGAGGTGACTGGGGTTCGCGGTCCACCGCCACCAATCCGACTTTGTGGGAAACTGTGGGTTCAGCGAGGGGAATGGCGGCTACACCTTCGAGGGCCCCCAAGGCGTTTTGGAAATAGTCGGGCATGATGGAGCAGAGGTTCATGCTGCGGACGGAAGAGATCAGATTCATGATGGAATTG
>JANPCL010000202.1:0-52057 GCA_031430915.1 Hyphomicrobiales bacterium | reverse complement strand
AGGGCGGATGAGGGGAAACAGTACAACTCTTGAGAACATCACCATGCCCCCCGAAACTTCATTCAAATTTAACGTAAATGGTTCCTAATCACATGACGTCTCCGTCGAGGATTCCGGTTCGTCCGGCCCCCATGGCAGCGCGGGCTTTCAAGCGCCCGCAAGTCATGAGGTCAGAACCGGGTGGTCGCGGGCTTGAAGCCGTGATGCTTGCAAAAAGCTATCGGAAAAGGCCCGTTGTCCGCGAAGTGTCCGTGACGGTCAGGCGTGGTGAGGCCGTAGGCCTGCTGGGTCCCAACGGGGCTGGCAAGACGACCGTGTTCTATATGATCACGGGTCTGATTGCCGCCGACCAGGGCACCATCAGTCTCGACGGCGTGGATATCACACACCTGCCCATGTACCAGCGGGCGCGTTTGGGTATTGGATATCTGCCCCAGGAAAGTTCTGTGTTCCGGGGTCTCACGGTTGAGGAAAATCTGCGTTCGGTTCTCGAGCTACACCAGCCCGACAAGACCGCGCGCGAGCGTCAGTTGCGTGAGTTGTATGATGAGTTTTCAATCTCCCATATCCGGCATTCGCCGGCTGTTGCACTCTCTGGCGGTGAGCGTCGGCGGGTGGAAATCGCAAGAGCCCTTGCCACCAATCCCCAGTTCATGCTCCTCGACGAGCCCTTCGCAGGAATTGACCCGATTGCGATCGGTGATATTCGCAAGCTGGTGCGTCAGCTCACCGCTCGGGGCATCGGGGTGCTTGTTACAGATCACAACGTACGAGAAACCCTCGGCCTCATCGACCGCGCACTCATCATCCATGAGGGCCACGTCCTGACCGAGGGGCGACCGGAAGATATTGTGAATGATCCGGATGTGCGCCGGTATTATCTGGGTGAGGGGTTTAGTTATTGAGGGGTGTGGTAACCGTCACCCTTTGTAACCTGCTTCGGGACTTTGCACATAAATGACATAGTTTGCGCATTTTATGTTATCGGTAGAGGCTCTGTATGAAGTCGGGAGGCAGACCATGAATGTATCACTGGGAGAACGCTGGGAAGGTTTCGTCGCGGGCGTTGTTGAAGAGGGCAGATATGCGTCTGCAAGCGAGGTTGTGCGCGAGGGCTTGCGTCTGGTTGAAGAGCGGGAAGCTAAGCTGCAATCGTTGCGCGACACCTTGAACGCCTCCATTGCAAGAGGTGGTCGTTTTGGCGATGCAGATGTCAATGCCGCACTCGAAGACCGGGCCGCACAACTGTCCAAGCAAGGCTGATGGATGCGAGCGCTTGTTTACACGGAAGCTGCAAAACAAGATCTGCTTGAAATTCTGGATTATATCGCCACTGAAAGCGGAACCGTCACGGTGGGGCTGAACTTTACAACACAGCTTCGCGAGCAATGCAGCAAACTGGCTGATCTGCCTGGAACATTGGGGCGCGCAAGGCCTGAACTGCGTCCGGATATCCGAAGCTTTGCTTTCAAGGGCTACGTGATTTTCTTCCGTTACTTTCCGGAGATGCTGGAAATCGTCAATATTCTCGAAGGTCATCGAGATATCGAAAGTTATTTTGCGGAAAAGAAGTTGTGAGCACAGAACGTTGCAGTCACGGATGATGAGGTATGAAATCATTATCCAAGCGAACGATGTGGTCAAAAAGGCAAGCGACTTTTTTCCGAACTTCGGGAGTGTAGGTGATAGATATCAAAGTGAGGCGTCACCGCAATTTCCAGTTTAACCTATAATTGCTGCGATTCTCTTGGAGCACCGTCAATGACACTGACACCGCCTGAAGTTACCCCTAAGCGATCACTTGCACGCTCTTTAGCAGATGCAACAATCGGTGCGATTCCAATCGTTGGTGGTCATCTTGAAGCGCTCTACCGCGTTACACATCCCAGCAAAATTGATCAGCTAACGAGCCAGTGGCAAAAAGACGTCTCGTCTTCAATCAATGATCACGAATTTAAAATCAACCAACTGTTCGAGACAATCACTATTTCAGAAATTGCGGCGTCCATAGGCTACTGGGTCTGCAAAAATTCTGAGTTCGGTATGCTGGAACCTATCACATATGAGCAGATACACGCAGTCCTCCCTGATAGTAACTTCCGTCAACTTGAAGACGGCTGCGGAGAGCTGGAACATGCCCAACTTGTTACAATGCTTCACTTCATTAATTGCGGTTTTCGCATGACTCCAACGAACGGACTTTTTGAGCTGTTTGACCCAATTGTCTTTGAGGGAGTCTACCCAATCAGAGACGCGGCAATGATTGCCCAATTTACACTAGAAAAGCCTTCAGACGACGGATTGAGTTCCGAACAAATCATGCAAAAATTTGGATGGAACGAGCGGCGTCTGAATCCTGCAATTCGAATTGTAACTGACATGATCGCAGAAGGCCGGAAGAGTGCTGAGATTTACCCAAGTTTGGAGTGTCGGTATTTTTATGCTGACCCAAGAGAAAGGGCAGCGCTCAAGCATTTTGCAGCAAAGGTTTTGCCATCAACAAACTCACAGTCCGAGTAGAGTTAGTTTTTTCCGCCTATCAGAAAGAAGAAAGACAGCATGGTTTTAGACTATTTTGGCAAACTGTCTTATGGAGCAGGAAAAATGAAATTTGCGACACCCCTAATTGCTGTTTTGTTGTTTGGCTTGGCCGCTAATTCAGCAATCGCTCAGACTATCGAAGATGGAAGTGACAAAGGGCTGGACCCGCAAAAAATAAAAGCATTGATCGCCAAAGTTCCATATGATTTTTTTGATCCCAGTTCGGCAAAATTTCGCAATCTTAGAAAAGCAGCAACCCAATACCCAGATCGGACCATTTGCGGACAGGTTAATGCAAAAAATAGGTTGGGTGCATATGTGGGTTTCAAACCATTTTTCTACGACACCGTTACAAATGAGGCAAACATCTATTTGCCCGATGATAACCCGGGGTTGGATGAGTTAAGAAGAATGGCAATAAAGTATGCTGGCTGCACGTCGGTTCTCAACGATTGAGCCACTTAGATTTGATCGCCGCTGGCTGGCCTCGCAGCTTAGGTCATTTGCGCCCCTCCTAACCAGCAATCGTCTATACATTATTCCAATACGACGTCAGGAAAGATGTCACTATCCACCACATCACCCTTCAAAGATTCCGATCAACATCCATTCGTCCATGCAGCTCACGCATGATTTCAATTTTGCTTTCGACCCGTCGAAAATAGATCATGTGCGATCCACTGCGCTCCTTGAAATAGCCAGGCCTCACGTCGACCGCACGACCCTGTTTGCGGCCTGATGCCAGAGCTTCAAAAGTTGAAACCATCGCGTGGTGATATTTATCGGCTTGCTCGATTGACCAAGTCTGGAATGTGTAAAGCCAAATATCTTCAAGGTCTGCTTCTGCAAGCGGCGATAGGTGATAGGCGCTAGCCGCCATGCTTGGCTTTCACACGCACCAGAAACGCTTCACTGTCGAAGGGCCGTGTTGCTCCCGAATCTTCGCCAGCAATCAGGGCCTGCTCCAAAGCTTTCACCTTGGCCTCATGCTCTTCAAGCAAACGCAGGCCCGCCCGCATGACATCGCTGGCGGAATTATAGCGTCCGCTTTTCACTTGATGAGCGATGAAATCAGAGAATCGGTCGCCAAGGGAAATGGAGGTGTTGTGGGCCATGACTTTCGCTTTCAGTCGATTTATACCATAGTTTGGTACAAAAGCAATTAGAGTCAAGCTCTGTTAACGATACGACCGTGCGGCTTTACGATCTTGGCAATTCCTTCAAACTTTAAGGTAATACGGGTGTAATGGCGCTCTCCCAACGATTGGTCATGAAGCAGGGTCAATCCCTGGTCATGACGCCCCAGCTGCAACAGGCAATCAAGCTGTTGCAGATGTCATCGATTGAGCTGCAGGCCTTTGTCGAAGCCGAGATAGAACGGAACCCGCTGCTGGACCATGGCGATGGCGGCAGCGAAAAAATGCAACCCGCAGCCGAAGTATTGCCTGAACGGCTGGACCAGAGTTTCGCCAGCGAAGGGGCAGGCGGCCCCGGCGAGGTGGAAGCGCAAAGCTCAGCCCCGGCTTCATCTGCCGACGGTCAGGCCATGATGCGCGACAGCAACTGGTCCAGCCTGCGCAGCTCCGGCCACCTGTCGCTCGATGGCGAGGATCAGGACTATGCCTCGTCGCTCTCCCGCGAGGTAAGTCTCACCGAACACCTGACGTCGCAACTTAATCTCAACTTCTCAAAACAATCAGACCTGCTCATCGGCCAGCACATCATTGGCATGGTGAGCGAGACAGGCTATGTCACGGGCGATCCCCTGAGCCTTGCTGAAACGCTTGGCACCACTGGGGATCACATCACAGCCGTTTACACTGTGCTCAGAAACTTTGATCCGCCGGGCATCTTCGCCCGCGATCTTGCCGATTGCCTGAAGCTGCAATTGCGCGAATTGAACCGCCTCGACCCTGCCATGGAAGCGCTTGTCGACCATTTGCCGCTCGTTGCAAAACGCGACTTTGTAGCGCTGCGCAACGTCTGCAAGGTGGGCCAGGAAGATTTGCAGGACATGCTGATGGAGCTGCGTGCCCTCAATCCAAAACCCGGCCATGCCTTTGGTTCAGAACCCATCTCACCTGTGGTGCCCGATGTCTTCGTGCGTGCCGCTCCTGACGGCACCTGGATGGTGGAATTGAACAGCGATACGCTGCCGCGCGTTCTCGTCAACAACAGCTACATGGCCAAGGTCAGCAAGAACACGGCGCGTGAAGAAGACAAACTCTTCCTTGCGGGGTGTCACGCCCAAGCCGCATGGCTGGTCAAAAGCCTCGATCAACGCGCCAAGACAGTTTTGAAAGTCTCGCGCGAAATCGTCTCCCAGCAGGACGCCTTTCTGGTGCACGGCATCAGTCACCTGAAACCGATCACATTGAAAGTCGTAGCTGACGCCATCAGCATGCATGAATCGACCGTCAGTCGTGTCACGTCGAACAAATACATGGCCACGCCCCGCGGCACCTTTGAACTGAAATATTTTTTCACCAATGCCATCGCCAACAATGATGGCACAGGCGACGGCCACTCCGCCGAATCCGTCCGCCACCGCATCAAGGACTTGATTGCAGTTGAAAGTGCCGACCACATTCTTTCCGATGATGATATTGTTGACATCCTCAAGCGCGAAGACATCGACATTGCCCGCCGCACCGTGGCCAAGTACCGGGAATCATTGGGCATCCTGTCATCCGTCCAGCGTCGTCGCGAAGCCCGTCTGAAGTCATGAGGACAAAGGTTGACTTGGGCTGTGCCGAAGCCTAGAGAACGCGCGATTTTCGAGGCAAAAACGGGTTTTTTCTTGTCCTGCTCCCCACAGCTTTGACATGATTCCGATCCACAACAGCCCTTGACGCGGGGCCTGAATGCTCCCACATCGGGGCGCATTGCAGGAATTCGAATGTGAGTCTGGCGTTGCGGGTCAACGGCTTGAGTGAATGATAATTGCAGGGCCGCCTGGTTGCGTGTTGCAACAGGGCTGCAATCTGACGAAACGGATAAGATAGGCAATGACACTGCACGATATCATTGACGCTCGCGCCATCATTCCCGGCCTCAAGGTTCAGAACAAGAAACAGCTATTGCAGGAACTGGCGCAGAGCTTGTCCTCGCTGGTAGCAATTGATGCCCGAGTTGTCTTCGACACCCTGTTGCAACGCGAAAAGCTGGGCTCCACTGGCTTGGGGCAGGGCATTGCCATTCCCCACGGTCGCCTGCCCACCATCAACCGCGTCTACGGCGTCTTCGCCCGCCTGCAGACTCCGATTGCCTTTGAAAGTGTAGACGGCGAACCCGTCGATCTCGCCTTCGCCCTCATTTCACCCGACCATGCAGGCGCCGACCATCTCACAGCCCTCGCCCGCATCTCCCGCCTGTTCCGCGATCCTGCGATATTGAAGAAGTTGCGGGGAACCGACAATACGGACGGGCTCTACGCCATTCTGACACAGCCCATGGTGTCGACAGCGACGGCGGCTTGAGAGTCGAACCTGCGACGACTCAATGCACACTCGCCGGAGTCAGTTCATGCTCAAACGCCGAGCCCAGTGCTGCTTCCCGCGTGCCTGAAATAGACACTGGCGAACCATCGGCATTATACAGGGCAAACAGCCGCGCCTGGGGCGGAATCACTGCCTCTTGGCCGAGCAACGCTTTCGCCGCTGTCACATCAATCTCGCGCACATATCCCAATACACCACCACCAAGTTTGGCCAGTTGTGCTGCCGTCAGGGCCGTCACTGTCTTGTCCATCTCATATCTCCTTGATCATGATACGCTGCACCAGCTTCTCTGGAGGCATACGTTTCAGCAAAACTGTCAATAATCCGTTTTCAAGTTGGGCTTCTGTTACTTCCATGCCATCTGCCAACACAAAGCTGCGGCCAAAAGCCCGCCCGGCAATACCGCGGTGTAAAAAGTCCCGGGTGCCCTCGTCGCGGTTGCGGCCACGAATGTTCAGTTGCTTGCCCTCCACAGTCACATCAAGGTCAGCGGCGGAAAATCCCGCCACAGCCAGTGTGATCAGCCATTCCTCAGCCCCGTTTTCAGGCTGCAGTTGGCGCTCAATATTATAGGGCGGGTAGCCATCACCGGCTTTGGTGGCTTGCTCCAGCAAATGCTCCAACTGGTCGAAACCGAGGAGCAGCGGTGATGAAAAAACAGTCATGCGAGTCATCAATCAGAGGCCCTGTAACAGCAGCGTCACACCAACTGCCCCAGTCAGGCACAGCCAGCGCTTGGACGAGATATGTGCAGTGCGAAGAACTCTTTCAAGCCCGCTTGCAAATCCGAGCGATTTGTCGTCATCTGTCCCCAAGGCTTGATCAGCCGGTCAAATAAACAGGGAGTACACTATGATCCGCAAATTACTGGGTGCCACGGCACTTCTGGGCCTCATGGCCGTGTCGGCCTTTGCAGCCGACGACAAACCAGCCATCGTTTTCGACATTGGCGGCAAGTTCGACAAGTCATTCAACGAATCCATGTTCAATGGTTCGGAAAAATTCAAAACCGAATCAGGCGTGGCCTATGGCGAGTTTGAAATCGCCAACGAAGCCCAGCGCGAACAGGCGATCCGCAACTTCGCTGATCAGGGCTATTCCCCCATAATCGCTGCTGGCTTTGCGCAAGCAGCCGCCGTTGAAAAAGTGGCCAAGGAATATCCAGACTTGAAGTTTGCAATTGTTGACATGGTTGTCGATTTGCCGAACGTGCAGTCCATCGTGTTCAAGGAACATGAGGGATCATATCTTGCTGGCATGATGGCAGGCATGGCCTCGAAGACGGGCACAGTGTCCTTCGTCGGTGGCATGGACATTCCATTGATCCGCAAATTCGCCTGCGGCTATGCCCAAGGTGTGAAGGCCGCAAAGCCTGACGCCAAGGTTATCCAGAACATGACCGGTGATACCGGTGCGGCCTGGAACGATCCAGTCAAGGGTGGCGAAATCACCAAGGGTCAAATCTCACAAGGTTCGGACGTGGTTTATGCTGCTGCTGGTGCCACGGGCCTCGGAGTGTTGCAAGCCGCAGCTGATTCGAAGATCCTGTCGATCGGTGTCGATGCCAACCAGAACTACCTGCACCCCGGTCAGGTTCTGACCTCGATGCTGAAGCGTGTTGACGTTGCCGTTTACAACGTCATGAAGTCCGGCAAGGACGGCACCTTCAAGCCTGGCATTCAGGCGCTTGGCTTGGCCGAAGATGGCGTGGGCTACGCCATGGATGACAACAACAAGCCATTGGTCACAGCTGAAATGGCAGCCGCCGTTGAAAAGGCGAAAGCCGATATCATCGCAGGCACCGTGAAAGTCCATGACTACATGGAAGACAACAAGTGCCCGGTTGAATAACGACGTCGAAGGCCCCACCCCAAGGAGTGGGGCCTTCACCACGACACCATGACCCCCGCAATTGAACTCATCCATATCGACAAACGCTTCGGACCCGTGCACGCCAACAAGGACGTGAACCTCTCCGTGGCCAAGGGCTCAATACATGGCGTCATCGGCGAAAATGGCGCTGGCAAATCCACGCTGATGTCGATCCTGTTTGGTTTTTACGCCGCCGATTCCGGCGAGATCAAAGTTGACGGCAAGACAGTCAAAATCAAAACCTCCACCGACGCCATCACGCTTGGCATTGGCATGGTGCACCAGCACTTCATGCTCGTCGATACGTTCACAGTTCTCGAAAATATTGTACTGGGTGCCGAAGGCGGCGCGTTGATCGGCCCCGCCATGGCTAAAGCCCGCAGAGAATTGAAACGCCTGGCTGATGAATATGAACTCGACGTTGACCCCGACGCCATGGTCGGTGAGCTGCCTGTAGGCTTGCAGCAGCGCGTTGAAATATTGAAAGCCCTTTATAAAGGAGCTGAAGTTCTCATTCTCGATGAACCCACGGGTGTATTGACGCCGGATGAAGCTGATCATCTGTTCCGCATCCTCCGTACACTGAGGGATCAGGGCAAATCGATTTTGCTGATCACCCACAAGCTTCGGGAAATCATGGACGCGACCGATCATGTCTCGGTCATGCGGCGCGGTGAAATGGTGGCACATTTCGAAACTGCAAAAACTTCAGTGGAAGAATTAGCCGAAGCCATGGTCGGCCGCAGCGTATTGCTGCACGTGGAAAAAGGCCCATCCAGGCCCGGCGAGACTGTGCTCGAGGTGAAGAACCTCACATGGAAAGACCGCAAGGGCATCGCCCGGGTAGACAAGGTTTCACTCACCGTACGCAAGGGTGAGATCGTCGGCATTGCAGGTGTGTCAGGCAATGGCCAATCGGAATTGCTGGATTGTATCGCGGGCATCGCGCGGCCAACGTCCGGCGAGATAATTTTCGAAGGTAAATCAGTCGGGCAGTTGGCAGATCCGCGTCACCTCAGGCAACAAGGTCTGGCCCATGTGCCGGAAGACCGTCAGCACCGCGGATTGATCACGTCCTTCGACGCATCGGAGTCGTCCATCCTTGGCTGGCAATATGACGATGCGTTAGGGCAGGGTTTTCGCCTCAACCGCCAGGCCGTCGTTGACCGTTGCAAAAAAGAAATGCAGGACTTCGATGTCAGGCCGACCAATCCGCTTTTAAAGAGTGCCAAATTCTCCGGTGGCAATCAGCAGAAAATCATTCTCGCCCGTGAAATAGAGCGTGACCCGGACCTCCTCATTGTCGGCCAACCCACACGCGGTGTTGACATCGGCGCCATCGAATTCATCCACCGCCGCCTGATTGAATTGCGCGACCAAGGCAAAGCGATTTTGCTGGTGTCGGTGGAACTCGACGAAATCCGTTCCCTGTCAGATCGCATCATCGTCATGTTCGCGGGCCGTGTGATGGGTGAACGGAGTTCCAATGCAAGTGAACGCGAACTAGGCTTGCTGATGGCCGGTGTATCAAAGGATGCCGCGTGATGAATGAACGCGGGGCGCACCCTTCGAGGCCCGCAAGTGGGCGGGCACCTCAGGGTGAGGAATTACACGGCCCCCTCATGCTGAGGTGCGGGCCCTTGCGAGCCTCGAAGCATGCGCTGCACGCGAGATCTTCATCATGAGCGCCAAGGGTGAACTGCCAACTTGGGCCGACGTGGTGTTGATCCCGCTGCTCAATCTGTTGCTGGCATTGCTGGCCACATCAATTGTGTTTCTGCTGATCAACGAAAACCCCATCGAATGCCTGGGCATCATGCTGAAGGGTGCCGTGGGTTCGCTGAAAGGCTGGAGCTATCTGCTCTACTATGCCACCAACTTCATCTTTACCGGCCTTTGTGTCGCCGTCGCTTTTCATGCAGGGTTGTTCAATATCGGTGGTGAGGGCCAAGCCTATTTCGCCGGGTTGGGTGCGGCCATGGTCGGACTCTATTTCGAATTCCTGCCCTGGCCCATTGTGATTCCACTTTCAATTCTGGCGTCCATCTTATTCGGTGCCTTCTGGGGTTTTGTGCCGGGATACCTGCAAGCCAAGCGTGGCAGCCACATCGTCATCACCACAATCATGTTCAACTTCATTGCCTCCAGCCTGATGGTGTATTTGATCAACTACTGGTTCCGCCCAATCGGAAAGATGGCAGTTGAAAGCCGCGAAATCACTGGCGCCTACATTCTGACCTTCCGCGAAATCGCCAAACAATTCTTCGATTATCGCCTCCCCGCATCACCTCTCAATCTCACAGTTTTCCTCGCGCTCTTTGTGGCTTGGGCGGTCTGGTATTTTCTCTGGCGCACCAAACTCGGTTACGAAATCCGCGCTGTGGGCCTCAACAGCGAAGCCTCCGTCTATGCCGGCATCAAACCTGACCGCATCATCATGATTGCCATGGCCGTATCAGGCGGATTGGCAGGCCTTGTAGCGGTCAACGAAGTACTGGGCGCACAACACCGCTTGTTGCTGGAATATGTGCAAGGTGCGGGCTTTGTCGGAATCGCTGTTGCCCTGATGGGACGCAACCACCCAATAGGAATCGTTCTGGCGGCACTGTTGTTCGGCCTCCTCTACCAAGGTGGCACCGAACTCTCCTTCGCCAAGACCCACATCAACCGCGATATGGTCGTGGTAATCCAAGGCCTCATCATTCTGTTCATGGGTGCACTTGAGCAAGCCTTCAGGCCTTTTCTTGCAGCCCTCTTCTTCAAGGCGGAGGACTGATGTTCGACATTTTCCTCAGTGCCGAAACCTTGTCCTCCACCATTCGCATGTCGGTGCCGTTGATATTCGCATGTCTGGCAGGTTTGTGGTCCGAACGCTCCGGCATCGTCGATATTGGCCTTGAAGGCAAAATGCTGGCCGCAGCTTTCGCTGCAGCGGCGGCCGGTTTCTATTTCCAGTCACCATGGATTGCAGTTCTGTTTGCCGTTGCCGTATCGATTTTATTCTCAATGATCCATGGCTATGCCTCCATAAATCAACGTGGCAACCAGGTTGTCTCCGGTGTCGCCATCAACATGCTGGCCGCTGGCCTTGCGGTCGTTCTCGGCAACGAATGGTTTAAAGAAGGTGGTCGTACGCCGCCCTTGCCAGCCGAAGCCAAATTCCCTGTCTTCCATATGCCGGGCTTTGATGCGATCCAGGCCATTCCCGGCATTGGTCCTTACATCAACATCATCTCCGGCCATTCGATATTGGTCTATCTCGCCTTTATCCTGGTGCCCGTCACCGCTTGGGCTTTGGCAAAAACCCGTTTTGGTTTGCGCTTGCGGGCCGTCGGTGAAAACCCTCACGCTGTCGATACAGCTGGCATCTCGGTAGCGCTTCTGCGCTACCAGGCGGTCATCATTGCAGGCGTGCTGTGTGGCCTCGCAGGCACCTATCTCTCCGTTGCCTTGCAAGGCTCCTTTGTGCGCGACATGTCAGCAGGTCGTGGTTTCATGGCCTTGGCCGCTTTGATCTTCGCCAACTGGCGGGCCTGGCCTGCCCTGTGGGCTTGTCTCTTGTTTGGATATCTGCAAGCCGTTGGATTGCGCATGCAAGGCTTTAAAATTGCAGGTGTGGAAATTCCTGTGCAGTTCATCAACATGCTGCCCTATGTCATGACCGTGGTTCTGCTCGCAGGCTTCATCGGCAAGAGCATTCCGCCTAAAGCCTCGGGCACACCTTATTCGAAGGACCGCTGAGATGCGCGACCTTGTCACCGCCGCAATGGCAGCCCGCGTCACAGCCCACGCCCCCTATTCAAAATTCTATGTGGGTGCCGCCGTGCGCGATGAACAGGGCCGCATTCACTCCGGTTGCAACATCGAAAACGCCGCCTACCCGCAAGGGTGGTGCGCCGAACCTTCAGCCATATCGCATCTCATCCGCGCAGGCGGAAAAGCCATCACTGAAGTCGTGGTCATCGGCAACGGCACCACCCTCTGCACCCCCTGTGGCGGCTGCCGTCAGAAAATCAGGGAATTTGCTGCGGGCGATGTGAAGATTCACTGCTGCACGGAAGATGGAGTTTTGCTTCAAAGCTTCACACTGGACGAGTTGCTCCCCGCCAGCTTCGGACCGGAGAAGTTACTGTAATATACGTATATTGCAATAAATACGAAAATGTCGCATAGTCCGTTTATGAATTATGAAACCAGCCGCAAACGGGTTTTTTCGACAGCCGAACTTTCGCGTCATGTCGGTGACGTGACGCATGCTGCCAGCGAAGCGCCCATAACGATCACACATCACAACAAGCCGCGCTACGTCATGATGAGCGTTGAGACGTTCCGACAGCTCAATCCACGCCGGGTCTACAAGACAACGGAAACACCTGACGACGTAGCGGAATGGCTGCTGCCCGCCCTCGAAGCCTTTGCCCGCGGCGAAATCTCATATGACGACTAGCGCTCTTGAAAAGGGAAGTGTCTTCTATTTCCCCTATCTATGGCTTTGGCAGTTTGAGAAAGGCTTGGAGACCAGCAAGGATCGTGTCTCATGCCTTGCATTTAAAGCGCAACAAAATAGCGGGACAACAGTCTTGGTTATTGTGGCTATCAGCGACAAGGAAACCGAGTGGTGCCTGAAGATACCCGTGAACGAGAAAAAATTGGCAGGTTTGAAAAAAGAGCGTGATGCTTACCTGCATCTAGGTGAGTATAATCTTGATCCATTGGAAGGGTCAGTCGAAATGCCTGCCAAGCCTGTTGTTCTTGGCCGCTTCAGTGTGACCTTCATGCGAAAGGTGACAGACAAACTGGCCCAGGGAATTCGCATCCGCAAAGCCAAAGCCATCAACACAAAGGCGGAGAACAAATGACCCTTTTTTCACGACTGGAAAATCGTCGACCCCAAACCGCCATCATCCTCGGCTCGGCGCTCGGGTCCGTGGTCAATGCGGTGATAGACCCGCTCATCATTCCGTACAAGGAGTTACCCGGCTTCCCCGTCCCGAAAATATCCGGCCATGCGGGAAAACTCTACATCGGCAAAATGGGTGGCAAGGAGGTCGCGGTTCTCGCTGGCCGCGCCCACCCCTATGAATCCGGCAATGCTGGTGTCATGTGGCCTGTGCTGGACCAACTCAAGGAAGCAGGCATCGAAAACCTGATCCTCACCAATGCCGCAGGTTCTTTGAAAACTTCGATGGGCGCAGGCTCTATCATGTTGATCACCGATCACATCAACTATTCCGGCATGAACCCTCTGATTGGCCAGCATGGCGATGACAATTTTGTGCCGATGACCGATGCTTACGACCCGGCGCTTTGCAAGCAGTTTCTTGCCGCTGCCAAAAAAGAAAAGCTCACACTGAAGCAGGGTGTTTACGTCTGGTTCTCCGGGCCATCATTCGAAACCCCAGCCGAAATCAAAATGGCGCAGATCATCGGCGGTCATGCCGTCGGCATGTCGACTGCTCCCGAAACCATCATGGCAAGGAAGCTGGGTTTGAAGGTGGCGGGCTTGTCGGTCATCACCAATCTGGGCGCTGGCATCAAGGGGGCCAATCCCTCCCATGAAGAAACCAAACGCGAAGGAATGAAGGCGGCGGCCTCGATGCAGCGTCTGCTCACGCGCTTCCTTAAGGACTTGAAATAATGCTGCCGCAGGAAGTTATCCGCCGCAAACGTGATGGCGCGGCACTCACGACTGAGCAAGTGAAGGACTTCATTGCCGGTCTAACTTCGGGCGACGTATCAGAAGGTCAGGTCGCAGCTTTCGCCATGGCCGTGTTCTTCAAAGGCATGACGCGCGAAGAAGCTGTTGGCTTGACGCTTGCCATGCGTGATTCCGGTACGGTGTTGCACTGGGATTTACCCGGTCCCGTTGTCGACAAACATTCCTCCGGCGGCATCGGCGACAACATTTCACTCTATCTGGCACCCATGTTGGCAGCCTGCGGTTTATACGTGCCGATGATTTCAGGCCGTGGCCTTGGCCATACCGGCGGCACTCTCGACAAGTTGGATTCTATCCCCGGCTACAAAACCCAGCCGGACCTAGCACTGTTCCGCAAAGTGACGCGCGAGGCAGGCTGCTGCATCATCGGCCAAACCGCAGACTTGGCACCCGCCGACAAGCGGCTCTATGGCATTCGGGATGTAACGGCCACTGTGGAAAGTGTGCCGCTGATTACAGCGTCAATACTTTCGAAGAAACTCGCCGCAGGTTTGCAGCATTTGGTGCTCGATGTGAAATGTGGCTCCGGTGCGTTCATGTCCAACGTGGAAGACGCGCGTTCTCTCGCAACGTCTTTGGTGGCGGTGGCCAATGGCGCAGGTCTGAAAACCACAGCGCTCATCACAGACATGGATGAACCCTTGGCTCATGTGGCGGGGAATGCGCTGGAAGTGGCGCATGCGGCAGAGTTCCTGATGAACAGTTTAAGTAACAGTCGGGTTCTTGACATCACACTGGCCTTGGCTGCAGAGCTTTTGGTGAGTGCGAGAGTATCGGACGACATGCCCGCTGCCCGCGCCAAGCTTGAGAGGGCACTGTCATCAGGTGCTGCCGCTGATCATTTTGACCGCATGGTGTTTGCCCTCGGTGGGCCAACCAATTTTCTCAAAACCCACGGCAAGCACTTGCCCCGCGCTGCAATCGTGAAACCCGTCTTTGCGGACGATGAAGGCGAGGTCACGGCTATGAAAACGCGGAACCTCGGCCTTGCTGTCATAGAACTGGGGGGAGGCCGCCGTGTTGCGACCGACCAGATCAACCATGCCGTTGGACTGAGCAACCTGCTCGGCAAAGGCTTCCGGGCCGATTTTGAAAACCCTCTCTGCATGATCCACGCGCAATCCGAAACCGATTTTGAGAAAGCTGCCGTGCTCGTGAAATCTGCCTACAGCCTCGGCGAGCATGGCGCATCGGGTCCAAATATCATCGAACGGATCATCTCCTGATGGCCCGCGCTTTTCTCATCATTCTCGATTCGTTCGGCATCGGCCACGCACCCGATGCCGCGCAGTTCGGGGATGAGGGGTCGAATACGCTGTCGCACATCTGCGATCATGTGGCCCTCCACGTTCCCAACATGGCTTCCCTCGGTTTGGGGCTGGCAGCGCAATCAGCCGGAGGTCGCAATCCATTTCCTGATGCAGCGCTGATTGGTCGGTGGGGCCATGCGCAGGAAGTGTCGGAGGGCAAGGATACCATCACCGGACACTGGGAAATTGCAGGAGTACCCGTGCCCTTCAAGTGGCACTATTATCCCGATGGCAATGCTTCGTTCCCCGAGGCCTTGCTTGTTGAAATCATTGCCCGCGCAAAGCTCCCCGGCCTTCTGGGCGGCACGCATGCATCAGGCACAAAGGTTATTGAAGATTTCGGCGAAGAACATCTGCGCTCAGGCAAACCCATCATCTACACCTCTGCTGACAGCGTTATTCAAATCGCGGCGCACGAACAACACTTTGGTCTGCAACGCCTCTATGATGTTTGCAAAATCGCACGCGAGCTGACCTACGACATCAAGGTAGGCCGCGTGATAGCCAGGCCTTTCCTCGGCGAAACTGCAAAGACGTTCGAACGCACGGGAAACCGCAAGGACTTCGCTATTACTCCGCCCTCGCCCACGTTGTTAAAGGTCGCATCTGATGCAGGTCGACACGTCATTTCCGTGGGCAAGATAGGTGACATCTACGGCCACGTCGGGACGGGCGACGAAGTTAAAGTTTCCGGCAATGCCGCGATGATGGAAAAACTAGTCGAGCTGATGCCCACGTTGAAAGCCGGCGGCTTCCTCATGACCAACTTCGTTGACTTCGACACCAACCACGGCCACCGCCGCGATCCGGTTGGCTACGGTAAACTGTTGGAAGCCTTCGATGCCGAACTCCCCCGCGTCCTTTCGCAACTTCAAAACGACGATCTGCTCATCCTGACTGCCGACCACGGCAACGACCCAACGTGGGCTGGCACCGAACACACCCGCGAACAAATCCCCATCATGATCTACGGCAGAACCTTGAAACCGGGATCCGTTGGCCATCGCAAGACTTTCTCCGACATCGGCCAAAGCATTGCGCAGCATCTTAAACTTTCGAAGCTCGGCGCAGGAGCGACCTTTCTTTAACGATTGAGCCGCTATTAAAACTCCGCCCGGAGACCAACAGCGAGGAATATCACATGAAGAACATCATTCTCAGCGCCTGTATTCTAACAGCGCTGTCATTGCCAGCCGCAGCGCAAGCAGACATCGGCGGACGCTATCAAGTTGCCGGTACAAATCTCAACGGCACCACCTATTCGGGTGAAGCCGAAATCACGCTGACATCCGACACCACCTGTGAAATTTCCTGGACCACAGGTTCCACCACATCAGCCGGTATCTGCATGCGCAACGACGACAGCTTTTCCGCCGCCTATCGTATGGGCGAAGACGTTGGCCTCGTGATTTACAAAGTCAGCGACGACGGCTCGATGCAGGGTCTCTGGACCATTGCAGGCAACGGTGGCTCCGGTACGGAAGTTCTCACGCCAATCAAGTAAGGCGCTTACTCTGTCCGCTTCAGGACGGCTTGCAACACATCCTTCACGCCGATGGCACCTGCAAAGGTGCTGTCGTCGTTGAACAGGGCGACAGGTGCGGTTTCGGATTTGTGCATGGACAGCATCACGGTTTTGAGTGACGTGCCGGGGGTGGCCCAGAACACGGGCTTGGATTTTGGATCAAGCGGCTTGTCCGCCTCCGCACAAGGCACCCATATCGCCTCTTCGCCATCGCGCTCCACCAGCGTCACGCGGTTGTCCTTGTCGAGTTTGAAGCGCGTGGTCTTGCGCCGGTCAAGCCAAATCCAGCCGCCCCCACCCTTGCGATCCGTGTCTTTCACGAGTTCATGCGGGCCCCGCATCACATTCCATGCTGTGAGAACCGACAGTGGATTCACGTTGGCAATGAACTCGCGCACGTAATCATTGGCTGGCCTGAGTACAATATCTTCAGGTCGCCCTGACTGCACAATGCGTCCACCCTCCATGATGGTGATGGTATTGCCGATCTTTAGCGCTTCCTCAAGATCATGACTGACGAAGATTATTGTTTTCTTCAAGCGCTTTTGTAGATCGAGCAATTCATCCTGCAACTTGGTGCGGATCAGCGGGTCAAGCGCTGAGAAAGGCTCATCCATGAGAAGAATCGGCGCTTCCGTGGCAAAGGCCCGCGCCAGTCCCACCCGCTGCTGCATGCCGCCTGACAGCTCATGCGCATATTTGTTTTTCCACTGCGACAGGCCAACGAGTTCCAGCTGTTTCTCAACCCGCGTTTTGCGCTCCACATCGGGCACACCCGCAAGCTCCAGACCCAGCCCCACATTCTCTGCCACTGTGCGCCACGGCAATAATGCGAATTGCTGAAATACCATTGCGACAGACCTCTGCCGCACCTGTCGCAGTGTGGCCTCACTGCACGACACAACATCCACCATGCGTTCTCCGTCGCGCACATCAATGGCACCACGGGTGACTTGATTGAGTCCGTTTACACCGCGCAACAGGGTGGATTTTCCTGAGCCCGAGAGTCCCATCAGCACGCTGATCTCGCCTTGCTTTACAACAAGACTTGCCTTGGCCGCACCCAGCACCACACCGGTCTTGTCGAGTATTTCCGCGCGGCTCGAGCCTGCATCGAGCATGCGAAGCCCGTCATCTGTGGCCTTGCCGAACAGGATGTCGACATTCTTGAATTCAACTGCCGTGGTCATTTCTTCGCTCCCACCCGCGTGGCCAGCACGCGGTCCAAGATGATGGCGAGGATCACAATGGCGAGACCCGCTTCAATGCCAAGTGGAATATTGCGGTTGTTGAGCGCACGGTTGACCGGGTTGCCAAGCGATGGCGCACCGATCAAAGTTGCGATTACCACCATCGAAAGTGACAGCATGATACATTGCGTGAGCCCCGCCATGATGGAGGGCAGGGCGGCTGGCAATTCGACCTTCCACAACAATTGCCGCTTGGTGGCCCCGAAACTTTGCCCCGCCTCAATCATCGACTTTGGAATCGATGTAATGCCTAGATAGGTCATCCGCACAGGTGCTGGCATGGCGAAAATTATGGTCACGATCAGGGCAGGGGCCGCACCAAGGCCAAAAAGTATCAGAATCGGAATGAGATAAACGAACGTCGGCATGGTTTGCATCAGGTCGAGTATTGGCTGCAACGTCGACCAGACGCGCGGCTTGTGTGCAGACCAGATACCAAGCGGAACGCCAATCGCCATCGATAGTGTTGTGGCATAAACCACGAGCACCAGTGTCTGCACGGTCTCTTTCCAAAGGCCCTGATTGATGATGAAGAGCAGGCCGAGCAATACACCGATGGCCAGCCACTTGGTTCTGCGGGCATAGAACACAAGTCCGGCAATCAGTACGGCCAACAGAACCGGCGGACACAGCAAAAGCAGCCAGGTCGTTCCGTCGACGACAAAATTAAGTGCGCTCTTTACGCCATCGAAGAACCATTCAAAATTATCTGTGACAAAGGAGATGATCGATTTCCCAAACGGCCCAACGGGAATCTTCCAAGAGGAAATCCATTGTGTCAGCTTGTCAACCATATGTCCCAGTCCTTCGCGAAAAACCTCCGGTTTGTCATTACCGGACTTGTTCCGGTAATCCATCGTGGCGCAAGCGTAATCTATCCCTTTACATCACGCTCGTTGAGCAATGGATTGCCGCAACAAGTGCGGCAATGACAATCGTAGTTGAGCTGCAAAACTTGCAGAGCTTACCGTATCACTTGATCACAGCGGCCTTGGCATCGCCACCATCCATGGTGGTCACACCCTCAAGCCAGGCTGAGACAGTGTCCTTGTTGCCCGCAATCCACTCAGTTGCAACAACCTTTGGATCCTTGCCATCCTTCAACACCGGCGACATGATGGAACCGCCGACCATGGGAAGCGTGAACTTCATGTTGGACACAAGCTTTGCTGCATTCGGGCATTCCGCTGCCCAGCCGGCACGGATGTCGGTATAAACGCTGGCAGCGCCAAAGCCTGCCGATTCCACGCCAGACAAATAATGCAGCTTCATGTCACCCATGACAGGGTGCGGCGTCCAGCCGAGGAAGACGATCCATTCATTGTTCTTCATCGCCTTTTCGGCTTCAGTCAGCATGCCAGCTTCGGAGCTGTCCACAACTGTCCAGCCACCGAGGTTGTTTTTGGCATCATCAACAAAGCCCTGCATGATGCGGTTACCGTCATTGCCGGACTCAATGCCAAACATCTTTCCGCCAAACTTGTCCTTGTTGGCGGCAAGATCTGCCAGTGACTTCACACCGGCGTCCGCCACATATTGCGGAACCACGATGCCATAGCCTGCACCTTCAAGATTGACAGAAAGCTGTTCAATCGATTTGTCGTCGAGATATGACTGAATGTCGGCGGTCTGCGACGGCATCCAGTTGCCGAAGAATACATCCACATCCTTGCTCTTGAGCGATGCAAAGGTAACTGGCACAGAAAGCGTCTTTACTTCACCTGCATAGCCAAGTGATGTGAACATGTTGGAGGCGATTTCCGAGATGACCTGGATTTCCGTCCAGCCCACATCAGCAAAGCGCACTGCCTTGCAGCTTTCAGCGTCACCTGCCGAAGCTGCCGTGGCCGTAGCCAAAAGTCCTGCACCGACGACCAGCGCCGATGCCAATTTATGAATTGAAGAAACCATAGTGAACCCCCTGTTGGTTTGGGATTGGCGCAGGTTTATCCCGCACTCAACTGGGGGGTAGTTAAGCCACGATGGCGGGTGGGGGGTCAAGCGTTCTCCGCATTAAATGTGAATTTCACGCGACACTTTGCAAACATCTTGCGACACGCCTAAACAGATGTTTCATAAATCAGATCAACAGCAGGGAAAGCACCACCATGAAACCAGTGAAATGGGGCATCATCTCCACCGCCAACATCGGCATGGCCAAGGTCATTCCCGGCATGATGAAGAGCAAGGACATCGAAGTTGTGGCCATTGCGTCGCGCGATCTGCGCCGTGCCAGGGCTGCGGCAAAGCAATTGGGCATCCCCAAGGCCTATGGCTCCTACGAAGAGATGTTTGAGGACGAAGAGATTGAGGCCATTTACAACCCGACGCCCAATCATCTCCATATCAGGCTGAGCCTGCTGGCAGCGCGGGCTGGCAAGCACGTGCTCTGCGAAAAGCCGATTGCCATTTCAACCAAAGGTGCGCTGGCCTTGCGCAATGTGCCAAAAGGCGTTCATATCGCCGAAGCCTTCATGGTGCGCCATGCCCTGCAATGGATTGATGCGAAAAAACGCGTGAAGAAAGGCGAAATCGGCGAGGTCCGTGCCATTCAGGTGTTGTTCTCCTATTTCAACAAGGATCCCGGCAATGTGCGGAATATGGCGGACATTGGCGGTGGTGGCATGCTGGACATTGGCTGCTACCCCATCACCATTTCGCGTTTTATATTCGATGCTGACCCGATCCGGGCTGCAGCGACAATTGACTATGACCCCAAGTTCAAGACGGACCGACTGGCTGGCGGTATTCTCGAGTTTTCTGGCGGCCGTCACATGACTTTTACCTGTTCCACCCAGCTTGCCCCCTATCAACGCGTACATATCGTGGGCACCAAGGGCCGGATTGAAATCGAAATCCCCTTCAACGCCCCGCCCGACAAGCCCAACCGCTTGTTTGTGCAAGGTATGGAGATGAACGAAGGCACGTGGCACAACTTTCCTGTGTCCGACCAATACCAGTTGCAAGGTGAAAGCTTCAGCCGTGTTATCCGCAAGAAGGAAAAGCTGGTCTGGGGTGTGGAGGACGCCATCACCAATATGCGCGTCATCGACGCTTTGTTCCGGTCCGGCAAGAGCGGGAAATTCGAGAAAATCGGGTGAAGGCTGATCTCCACCAAACCTGCAATTGACCTTTCCGTCACTTCATGCCTATAAGCCCGCGCAAAGGCCCGGCTTCATCGCTGGGTGAAACCGTTTCCGGCTGACCCCGGGTCGGGTCACGCTTCAAGATTTTACAGGATTTTCCATGGCCAATACCTCCTCCGCCAAGAAGGCGACCCGCGTTGCCTCGCGCCGCGCAATGATCAACAAGAACCGCACCAGCTTGATCCGCACCACCGTGCGCAAGGTTGAAGAAGCGATCTCAGCTGGCAAGAAGACCGACGCCGAAGCCGCTTTGAAGGTGGCTCAGCCGCAATTGGCCCGTGGCGCACAAAAAGGCGTTCTGCACAAGAACACGGCATCTCGCAAAGTTTCGCGCTTGACCGCTCGTGTCCGCGCTATGACGGCCTGAGATATATCCATCCGTCTGATAAATCTTCACATAAGTGTTACAAAGAGCCGCTGAAGCCTTTCAGCGGCTTTTTGCATTTGTCCGAAGGCGGATGAATGTGCAAAATAATATACAGTTATTTCATATACATAGAAAATTATCCACAGACTTTGCCTTAATCTTGTTGCAGAAGGGCGAAGCCACTTGCGGTCAAGCAGATTCTTTTTGCGGCAGCCACTGCGTTCCCCTCACCAAAGCGAAGGGAGATTCCACTGAGAGATTCAAAACCTTAGGGGAAAAGCCGCCTTTGCGCGCCAGCCTGTCAAGCCAAAACCAGCACAATCCGTACACGGATCACCAAATTTCCCCGTTGCAGCCCGAACACCCCCCTGCCTAGGTTGCCTTGGAGCCAACGGCGGCGGGGAGCAATCCCTGCCTGAGAGTGGCGGGGATCGGCGTAGTGGCGGGGTGGCAAACCCGTCAGACCAAGACAGTGAGTATCGTGATTGTGGTCTGCACCTGTGCAGACCAAGGTCTGGGTGTGTGTCGTACGACGGAGCTTCGGTTCCGGCGGTGGTTTGTTCTGCGTCTGGTTTCATGTGCGGGGGCTAACCCGGGGGTTCATCGCCATGAACCTTCTGGGTGAGCACAATTGATAAATGGAATGAAAAGTGACTGAAACTACACCAATTCAAACAACCTCACCTCAGCCAAATCCGGTGGAGTCCATGTTGGCTCCAGTGCTGGAAGACATGAAAGCCAAGTGGACCCATATCCAGTCCCGGCTGCGCGCCGAACTGGGCGAGGACCTGTTCAACAGCTGGTTTGGCCGCATGGATATCGAAAGCCTTTCTTCTGGCACTCTTACGGTGTCAGTGCCCACCCGCTTTCTCAAAAGCTGGATTGAGAGTCACTATGTGTCAAAGCTGCACAAGATTGCCGAAGCAACCCTGGGCCATCTGAGTCTCGTGCAGGTCAGGGTGCGCCAACAGGGTACCGCTGTGACACAACAAGTCCGCAGCGCCGTCAAGCCCGAGCGCACGCCCGCCATGTCCGAACCTGTACGGCTGCAGCCTCTCGCCCTTTCACTACCATCGCTCGTAGCCGACAAGGCCACTCCGCTGGACGAGGGACAGACCTTTGACAGTTTCATGGTGGGGTCCTCCAACCAGTTGGCCCATGCCGCGGCCTGCCGTGTCGCCCAGGCACAAGCCGGTTCCGCCTTGAGTTTCAACCCGCTCTTCATTCATGCCGCCGCAGGCCTTGGCAAAAGCCACCTCCTCAATGCTGTGGCCCAACGTATCAAGTCCACGGGCTCAAGTCGCCGTGTACTCATGTTGACAGCAGAGCGCTTCATGTATGGCTTCATCCAGGCCTTGCGCCAGCGTGATACCCTGTCCTTCAAGGACCAGTTCAATGCCATCGATGTGTTGCTGATCGACGACTTCCAATTTCTGCAGGGCAAGGCCATTCAGCAGGAATTCTGCCATGCCTTTAATTCGCTTGTGGATGCAAAACGACAGGTCATTATTGCAGCCGACGTTCCACCTGCCCAGCTTGATGCAGTCGACCAACGCATGCGCTCACGCATGATGGGCGGCCTCGTCATCGACATCGAGGCACCAGATGAGGAACTGCGCGGCAAGATCGTCCGCGCCCGCCATGCCCAGATGTTGACGCGCGATCCTGCACAAACCTTGCCGGAAGAAGTGCTCAACCTGATTGCTGCACGCACGACAGGTGGCGGGCGTGAACTCGAAGGTGCCCTTAACCGCATCATAGCCTATCAGCAATTCAACAATACGCCGGTGACACTTGATCTCGCCTCGGTGGTTCTGCGCGATGCCTCGCAAAACGGCAGCATGGACCCCGGCCGCATCAAGATTGACGACATTCTGAAAATCGTGGGCCGCCACTACAATGTTGCGAAGGCCGATCTGCTGTCGCCCCGTCGGTCGCGTACCGTCGTGGTGCCGCGCCAGATCGGCATGTACCTCGCCAAGAAGCTGACCAGCCGCTCCTTACCGGAAATCGGCAGGCGCTTCGGGGGCAGGGACCATTCAACGGTTCTGCACGCGGTTCGCAAGATAGACGAGCAGGTGCGCGTTGACGAGGCCATGGCCAAGGACGTGGCGCTGCTGATGCGTCTGATGGAGCAGGTTTGATCTGTTTAAAACCACGGTTTCGCGCTTGAAAATTGCTGGGCAAAAGGCCATTGTCCTCTGCCCTGCAGCGGGCTTTCGCCTGCGTAGCCCAGCTTTTTTCAAGACGAGTATTTGAACCATCATGCGTGTGACGATTGAACGGTCTGCCTTTCTCAAAGCCCTGAACCATGTGCAAAGCGTTGTGGAACGGCGCAATACCATTCCCGTTCTCTCCAACGTCCTGGTGCAAGCCAAACAGGGCGTGGTGAAACTGACCGCTACCGACCTTGATATCGAGATCGTCGAAACCGTCGCCGCCGAAACCGCCCGCGAAGGGGCAGCTACCGTGCCCGCCCATATGCTTTATGACATTGTGCGCAAATTGCAGGATGGTGCGCAATTGCAATTGGAACAGGGACCCGATTCATCCCGCGTCTCGATCATTGCGGGCCGCTCGCGCTTTGCCCTGCAGGCTTTGCCTGCAGAAGACTTTCCGGATTTGTCATCAGGTGAATTCGGCAACAGCTTTGCCCTGCCTGCAACGCAACTGAAATTCCTCATCGAAAAAACCCGTTTTGCCATTTCCACAGAGGAAACCCGCTATTATCTGAACGGCATTTATCTGCATCAGGCCAAGCAGGCCGAAACCCTGCGTGCTGTCGCAACCGACGGCCATCGTCTGGCGCAAGCGCAAGTCGCATTGCCCGAAGGTGCTGATAGCATGCCCGGCGTCATCGTTCCCCGTAAAACAGTTCTCGAAATCGTCAAGCTAATCGAGGGTGAAGAGGGTGATGTGCAGGTGTCACTTTCGGCATCAAAAATCCGCTTCATGGTTGGCAGTCTGGTGCTCACGTCCAAGCTGATCGACGGTACCTTTCCGGATTATGAGCGCGTCATTCCACGCAACAACACCAAGGTTCTAGTCACGGAAGCCAAGCCTTTCGCACAAGCCGTAGACCGCGTCTCTACCATTTCACTGGAAAAAAGCCGCGCTGTGAAGCTCTCATTGAATGACGGCAAAATGTCCCTCGTGGTCAACAATCCGGATTCCGGTTCCGCCGAGGAAGAACTGGTTGTGGACTACGCCCAGGAGCCGATCGAAATCGGCTTCAACTCGCGCTACCTCATGGACGTGGCAGGCCAGATCACAGCAGAGACCATCCGTTTCGAATTCCAGGATTCAGGATCGCCAACCCTGGTAAAAGACCCAAAGGACGACCAGTCACTGTATGTGCTCATGCCGATGCGGGTGTGAGGTTTGATGGTGGATAATCCGTATACTGATCAATCGTGACCTGCCATCGCATCTCCCGCATCACCCTCACGGATTACCGCAATTACGCCGCCCTCAGGCTTGATCCGCCCCCGGGGTTGATTGCGTTGGCCGGGGCCAATGGCGCGGGCAAGACCAATTTGCTGGAAGCAATTTCATTGCTGACGCCGGGGCGGGGATTGCGCGGCGCTGAATATCAGAGCATTGGCCGCAATGACGGCAAAGGCGCTTGGGCAGTCTCTGCCATTGCCAGAAGCCACCGGGGTGAGACGCAACTCGGTACCGCATGGAGTGCTTCGGAAGACGAAGGCCCCAATGCCTCCCGCGCGGTGTTGGTGGACGGACAATTGCAAAAGAGTTCCGGTGCCTTGGCAGGTCTCCTGCGCAGCGTATGGCTGACTCCCGCACTTGACCGCCTGTTTTCGGGTCCGGCATCCGAGCGCCGCCGCTATCTTGATCGCATGGTAGCCCTGTTTGACAGTGAACATGGCGCGCGCATCAACCGCTATGAAAAACTCATGCGCGAGCGGAACCTGCTGCTATCCGACGGTCCGCTCGACCGGGCCTGGGCCACCAGTCTGGAAATGCAAATGGCCGAGGAGGCCGTTGCGATTGCTGCAGCGCGCCTGCAAGCCGTAAGCAATCTTGGCGCTTATCTGACGCCAGATCGCCTCTCAGGTCCTTTCCCCTGGAGCCTGCTGTCGATTGACGGCGAGATCGAGGCCATGGTGTCCAGTCTTCCTGCACTTCAAGCGGAGGAGCGATACAAGCAGCAACTCCACGATGGCCGCATGGCCG
This sequence comes from Hyphomicrobiales bacterium, assembly GCA_031430915.1. Classification (GTDB taxonomy): domain Bacteria; phylum Pseudomonadota; class Alphaproteobacteria; order Rhizobiales; family Aestuariivirgaceae; genus Aestuariivirga. The sequence goes on along the minus strand of JANPCL010000202.1, from coordinate 26,633 downwards.
ACAAGGGGGCAGGCCGCACCCTTGTAGGGCCGCACCGCTCGGACCTTGTGGTGCGCCATGGCCCCAAGGACATTGCGGCAGAAGAAGGCTCAACGGGCGAACAGAAAGCCCTGCTCATCGGCCTGATTCTGGCCCAGACCGAAGCCATTCGCGCCGTCACAGGATCAGCCCCAGTTTTACTGCTGGACGAGATTGCCGCCCACCTCGACAAATCGCGAAGAACCGCCCTGTTTTCCCATCTGCAAAGCCTGCACGTCCAAGCCTGGATGACGGGCACCGAGGCTGAGCTTTTTGATGGCGCTGGCCCCGCCACGATGGTGTATCATGTGGACAACGGAACCTTACACGAATCGATTTAAAACTGATGGCCACTGACGATCTTACTCCTCCCATGCCTGAATATGGTGCCGACTCCATCAAGGTCCTGAAGGGCCTCGACGCTGTAAGGAAACGCCCCGGCATGTATATCGGTGATACCGATGACGGGTCGGGCCTGCACCATATGGTCTATGAAGTCGTCGACAATGCCATTGACGAAGCGCTGGCGGGCCACGCCACCTTGGTCACCGTAGCATTGAACGCTGATGGATCGGTGACCGTCACCGACAATGGCCGTGGCATTCCCACTGGTATCAAGGATGACGACGATCACGAGCCAAAGCGCTCCGCCGCCGAAATCGTCATGACTGAACTCCATGCGGGCGGAAAATTCGACCAGAATTCCTACAAGGTCTCAGGCGGTCTGCATGGCGTCGGCGTGTCAGTTGTAAATGCGCTTTCGGTGAAACTCGAGCTCACAATCCACCGCAACAACCAGAGCCATCACATCAGCTTCACCCATGGTGTGCCCGATGGTCCTTTGAAAATCATCGGGGACGCTGTGGGTAAGCGTGGCACCGAAGTCACCTTCCTGCCGTCCACAGAGACATTCACGAAAGTGGATTTTGATTTTGCCACTTTGGAACATCGCCTGCGCGAACTGGCCTTTCTGAATTCCGGTGTGCGCGTCACCTTGACGGACAAGCGCGGCGTGGAACCTGTGGTCGTGGAATTGTTCTATGAGGGCGGCATTTCCGCCTTCGTCAAATATCTGGACCGCTCCAAGGCCTCGCTGATCAAGGAACCCATTCTGATCAAGGGCGAGCGCGATGGCATTACCGTTGAATGTGCCCTGTGGTGGAATGACAGCTACAATGAAAGCGTCTTCTGCTTCACCAACAATATTCCCCAGCGCGACGGCGGCACCCACCTTGCGGGCTTTCGTGGAGCACTGACGCGCGTGGTCAACACCTATTCGTCCAATACGGGTGCCGGCAAAAAAGAAAAGATTGCAATCACCGGCGACGACTCGCGTGAGGGTCTCACCTGCGTGCTGTCTGTCAAAGTGCCGGATCCCAAATTTTCATCCCAGACCAAGGATAAACTGGTCTCATCAGAAGTGCGGCCCGTCGTTGAAAACTACGTGAACGATGCATTGGGCGCATGGTTTGAGGAACACCCATCTGACGCCAAGATCATCATCAACAAGGTGATCGAAGCCGCAGCCGCCCGCGAAGCCGCCCGCAAGGCCCGTGAACTTACGCGCCGCAAGGGGGCACTCGATATTTCATCGCTGCCCGGAAAACTGGCGGATTGTCAGGAGCGTGACCCTGCCCTCTGTGAACTTTATATTGTTGAAGGTGACTCAGCCGGTGGTTCAGCCAAGCAGGCACGCAACCGCGACAATCAGGCAGTGTTGCCTCTCAAGGGTAAAATTCTCAACGTTGAGCGCGCGCGCTTTGACAAGATGCTGGGATCAGCCGAAGTCGGCACCTTGATCACCGCACTTGGCACCGGCATTGGCCGCGAAGAATTCAACATCGAAAAATTGCGCTACCACAAGATCATCATCATGACCGACGCTGACGTCGATGGCGCTCATATTCGGACCCTGCTGCTTACCTTCTTTTATCGGCAGATGCCGCTGGTCATTGAGCGCGGTCACCTCTTCATCGCCCAGCCGCCGCTTTACAAGATCACGCGTGGCAAGTCCGAATTATACCTGAAAGACAATCAGGCGCTGGAAGACAATCTGGTTGAATCGGGGCTTGAAGGTGTGAAGCTCGTGCTAGCCGATGGCTCGGAGCGCGCAGGCGCCGATCTTCGCACCATCGTTGTGGAAGCTTTGGGCGTGCGCACCATAATCGAAAGCCTGCATTCGCGATACCCGACAATGGTGATTGAGCAGGCGGCAATTGCGGGTGCCCTCAATCCAGACGTTTTGGCCAACAGCGCCAATGGCGAAGCTGCTGCCACCTATATCGGCAGGCGCCTTGATGCCTTGTCTGATGAAACCGAGCGCGGCTGGTTGGGCGAAGCCACCACGGATGGCGGCTTGCAGTTTGGCCGTGAATTGCGCGGCGTCAAGGAAAGCTGGCTGATCGACGCAAAACTGATCGGCTCATCTGATGCCCTGCGTCTGGACCGCAAAACCCCGCACCTTCAGGAAATTTATGCGCGTCCCGCAAAACTCAAACGCAAGGATGCCGAAATTCTCATCAACGGGCCGCTTGGGCTGTTGGAGGCGATATTTGCCACAGGCCGCAAAGGGGTGACCTTGCAACGCTACAAGGGTCTTGGCGAAATGAACCCAGACCAACTTTGGGAGACCACGCTGGACCCCAATGTGCGCTCACTGTTGCGGGTGAAGGTTTCGGAGGTTGACCAGGCCGATGACATCTTCACCAAGCTGATGGGCGACGTAGTGGAACCGCGCCGCGAATTCATCGTCAACAATGCATTGAATGTAGCAAACCTGGACGTGTGACCACGTCGTTCAAATATCCAACGCCTCGATACTCGCAAACGCCGTACGGAGTGCCTTCGACCACTCTGTTGACAGCATCTTGAAATAGGGATCATCCGGGCCAATGCGTTTGGTATGTTCGATTTTGAGCGTATCGGTTTCGTAGGTCAGAAGATCAATGGGCAGGCCCACGCTCAGGTTTGAACGCAGTGTGGAATCGAAAGATAGCAGCACCATCTTGGCGGCTTCCCCCAGTTCCATTTCCGTGCGCGCCACCCGGTCGAGTATGGGCTTGCCGTATTTGTGTTCGCCAATCTGGAAAAAAGGTGTGTCCGGCGTGGCTTCGATGAAATTTCCAGCGGAATAGATGTTGAACAGCCGCGGCCGCTCGCTACCGATCTGACCACCAAAAATGAAACTGGCCGCAAAGGCTTCGCCGTTGGACGAGAGGTGCTCTCCATCCGTGCTTTTGACCAGTCGAATGGCATCGCCAATCAAATGGGCCGCCTGGAACATGGTGGCAGTGGTGCGCAGTGACTGACCGTCCTCGCCCGGATGTTCGATCTGTTCCGAAATCACACTGACCACAGCCTGTGTGACGGCGAGATTGCCCGCAGTGAGCAGCACGAAGACACGCTCTCCCGGATATTCCCATTTATATAGCTTCTTGAACTTGCCAACATTGTCCACACCCGCATTGGTGCGGGTGTCAGCGGCCATCACAAGGCCTTTATCCAGAAGCATGCCAACGCAGTAAGTCATATCAAGCGATTCCGTCGTTCCCTGACAGTCACTGTTGCGAAATTTCGACGCTGACTTCAACTGTCAAATGTTCGGCACCAGCTCCCCCCCGGCGCGTGCCGCGTATGGGGGCGACAGCGGGCGCATCCAGCCCCGCCGCCACCCGCACATATTCCGCCGTGGGACATTGGCCATTGGCAGCATCAAAGCCCACCCAGCCAAGCTCAGGCATAAAGAGTTCCGCCCAAGCATGGGCTGCCGTGGACGACGCACCAACACCCGTCACCAGGTAACCCGTCACATAGCGTGCAGGAATTTTCAGGGATCGGGCAACAGCAATCATGATGTGAGCGTGATCTTGGCACACGCCTTTGCCCGCAGCATAGGCTTCAGCTGCCGTGGTGAGGGCATCCGAGGCACCTGTGACATAGGACACGCGCCCATGCACCGCCTGCATGATACCATGGGCCGTTTCCAGCACGGACTTCTTGCGATAGACTTCGCTTGCAAGCTTTTGCAACGCCGCATCCATTTGGGTGAGCAATGTTCTGCGAAGGAACACGGCCTCCGGTGCAAAGCCTGGCAAGCCTTTGACCAGGCCGGAGGCCTCAGAAGTTTCAACTTCGCCCTCGGCAATGATCTGCATGCCGCCTGTTTCCGGCACTGACGTGACGAGATGTACCCAATTGCCGAACCCGTCGACATAACACAGCGCCTTTTCAATACCGGGAGCAGAGACAGTCCAGCGCAGGCAGCGCTGGGTCGCAAAATCGGTCGGTTGCAAATGCAGACGCTGCACCAGATAGCGCGGCGTTTCATCGTAGGTGTAGTGGGTGACGTGGCGAACGGTAAGGCGCATGGGGTTCACGGGAAATTATAGGTGCGCGCGATATCCATCGAAAGCGCATTGTTGCCATTGATGAAGTCCTGCAGATATTCATGCAGGCCTGACTGGAAAATGTCCTCCATCTTGCCCTCACGCAGTTTTGCGGCCATCTCTGCCGCTTTGTCGTGGCAGCCATAGGACTTGCCATGCAGCGCCGCGAGACCGGCAAGGGCCGTGTTGATCCATTGGTAACTGAACAACAGTGAGCGCGGCATTTCCTCACGCAAGATCAGGAATTCTGCCACCAGCCATGGCTTGTAATTGCTATCCCGGTAGAACCAGCGATAGGCCCGGTGCGCTGATACCGAGCGCAGAATTTGTGCCCACTGATGCGCATCAAGGTCGGACCCGACATCTGACGGCTTTGGCAGCAGGATGAAATATTTCACATCGAGAATACGCGCCGTGTTGTCCGCCCGTTCCACGAAGTTTCCGAGTTGACTGAAATAGTAATTCTCGTTGCGCAGCATTGTACCCAGTATGGCGCCGCGAAACGACATGGAGCGCTGCTTCACCCAATCAAGAAACACCGGAAGACGATCCGATGTCATGTCACCGGGATTGATTGCAACGAGTTCGTTCCATGTGGAGTTGATACTTTCCCACACATCGCGCGTGAGAGCAGTGCGCACGGCGCGGCCATTGTTGCGGGCAGCGCGTACGACAGAGCGGATGGACGTGGGGTTATTGTCATCGAAAATCAGGAAATCAATGACCTGTTTGGCTGTCACGTCCTTATGTTTAAGCATGTATGCATCTTCGCAGGCTGCACTGAGAAGCGTGGAACGCCATTCATCGCGATGCCCTTCGACGCGTCCGGGCATCAGGGAAATGCGATGGCCAACTTCGAGGAGACGCGCCATGTTTTCGGCCCGCTCGAAATAGCGGGACATCCAAAACAGTGAGGAAGCGGTTCGTCCGAGCATCAATCCTCCAGCACCCAGGTGTCTTTGGTGCCGCCTCCCTGGCTTGAATTCACCACCAGCGAACCTTTCTTCAAAGCCACACGCGTCAAACCGCCGGGTGTCACACGCACGCGATCACCTGACAAAACAAACGGCCGCAAATCCACATGGCGGGGGGCGACACCTGATGCTGTAAATGTCGGCACGGCTGACAACGCCAATGTTGGCTGTGCGATATAATTATCGGGACGCGCTTTCAGTTTGGCGCGGAAGGTCTCAATATCCTTCTTCGACGATGTTGGCCCTACCAGCATGCCATAGCCACCCGAGCCATGCACTTCTTTCACTACCAACTCTTCCAGATGTTCCAGCACATATTGCAACGACTTCGCCTCGGCACAGCGCCATGTCGGCACGTTTTTCAAGAGTGGTTTCTCGCCGGTATAGAATTCGATGACATCGGGAATGTAGGTGTAGATGGACTTGTCGTCGGCAATACCGGTGCCCGGTGCATTCACGATGGTGACGCGGCCTGCGCGATAGAGGTCAAACAATCCCGGCACGCCAATGGTGGAGTCGGGCTTGAAACTCAATGGATCAAGATAGGCATCATCAATGCGGCGATAAATGACGTCAACGCGTTTGGGTTCCTGCGTGGTGCGCATGTAGAGGTAACCGTCATTCACAAAGAGGTCGCTGCCTTCGCAGAGTTCAGCGCCCATTTCATCGGCCAGAAAGGCATGTTCAAAAAATGCCGAGTTATGAATGCCGGGGGTGAGCACGACGATAGTGGGTTCACCATTGCAGCCCGCAGGGGCAACACTTGCGAGGGTCTGTCGCAATAATGACGGATAATTTTCAACGGGAGCGATGCGCTGTTTCGAGAATAATTCAGGAAACAGATGCATCATGGTTTCGCGGTCTTCAAGCATATAGGACACGCCTGATGGTGTGCGGCAATTGTCTTCGAGCACATAGAACTCATTCTCGGCAATGCGCACAATGTCGATGCCGATGACATGGGCGTAAATGCCACGAGCCGGTGCCACCCCAACCATCTCCGGTACAAAGGCAGCGTTATTGACAATCACATCGGCGGGGATGCGGCCCGCACGCAAAATCTCTTGGCGGTGATACAGGTCGTGGATGAAGGCATTCATTGCCCGCACCCTTTGTTCAATTCCCGCAGAAAGGCGGCGCCATTCCGAGGCGGCGAAGACGCGGGGAATGATGTCGAAGGGGATCAGACGTTCCGAAGCTTCGTCGTCACCATAGACGGCAAAGGTGATACCTTGGCGGCGGAAGCGGGCCTCGGCTTCTCTTGTGGCGCGCTCGACGTCTTTTTTCTTGAGGGTTTTTAGCCAGCTTTCAACTTGCACATAAGGCGAACGTGTGCCGTTGGCCTTATCCAGCATCTCGTTGAAGATTGTCGCCATGCTCACCCCTCAGTTCACAGTTTGAGATAAGCCGCCGTGTTTTTCAAGAAAGGAAATGACATCGGTCAGTCCCTTTTGTCGCAACAGATCGGTGAAGACGTAGGGTCTTCCGGCGCGGACTTTTTGCGTGTCAGTTTCCATAATGGAAAGGTCGGCCATGACGTATGGCGCAAGGTCAGCCTTGTTGATGATAAGAAGATCAGATTTTGTGATCGCGGGACCGCCCTTGCGTGGAATTTTTTCGCCTTGGCAGACGGAGATGACATAGAGCGTCAAGTCAGCAAGTTCGGGTGAGAAGGTGGCCGCAAGATTGTCGCCACCGGACTCGATGAAGATCACGTCCAGATCGGGGAAACGCCTGTTCATCTCGTCGATGGCGGCGAGGTTGATGGAGGCATCTTCGCGGATAGCCGTATGCGGACAGCCCCCGGTTTCAACGCCCATGATGCGGTCTTCGGGCAGGGCTTGCAGCCGATTGAGGATCAACGCATCTTCCTTGGTGTAGATATCATTGGTGATGGCGGCTACAGAATATTTGTCGCGCATGGCCTTGCAGAGTTTTTCGGTGAGCGTGGTTTTCCCGGAACCAACAGGGCCACCAATACCGACGCGCAAGGGGCCTTTACTCATGTGCGGAATATCCTGGGTTCGAGGGTTTCATGTTTTATGGCGGCAATTTCGGCGGCGATACAGTTGGAGCCGAGGTCATCAAGTGAAGACGCAAGTGCGCGCTGCACGGTTATGGAAATCAGCGGGGCGATGTTGCGCAAAACTCTCAGGCCCGCTGTTTGACCGAGCGGTATCAGTCTGACTGCTACGGATACCTGCGCAGCACAAAAGCCTTGCAGATAAGCGATAAGTGCTTGGTCTTGCGGAATGCCCATGCGCTTGCAGGCGATGCCTGCTGCCACGGGATAGGCCATCACCGGTTTCCCCTCATCCGCCCTTCGGGCACCTTCTCCCTCCAAAAGGGGCGGGAGAAGGCCCATTGATCTGCCTTCTCCCGTTTCTTCCAACGGGAGAAGGTGCCCGAAGGGCGGATGAGGGGACGCCGACTCAGTCCATACAGCAGCGGCAATGTTGAAGTTGCGACCAAGTTGGGTTGTTTCGGAATAGCGTTCAGCAGAGCCCGCCAAGGCAAGTGCAAGTTCGTTTGGATTGCCATGCCAACATTGCGCAAACAAAACCGCATCATTCCAGCCGGAGCCCGCTTGAAGAAGCGCACTGATCCAAGATTCCACATCGTCCTGCGTGGCGATGCGCCCGTCAGCAATCGCCTGTTCCAATCCATGGGAGTAGGCAAAGCCGCCGATGGGGAAGGTGGGTGACATCCAGTTCAAAAGCATCAGCAAAGACGATGTGTCAGTGGCCATGGGCATAGGCTCCATGTTCGGGTGTGAAGGTCTCCCTAACCTCGGCAACCTTGGCTCCCAGCTGTTGCAGCATGTTCGCAATCACGTGATCCCGGCGTATGAGAATGCGTGACGCTTCAATCTGCGCTTCAAGGTGTCGATTGCCGATGTGCCATGCAAGTTGCGTCAGATGCGCTGCATCCCGCGCCGTCACTTCCAGCAATTCCTCGTCAGACGCAATAATCTGCACAAGACGGCCATCTTCAAGAATCAGGCAATCGCGATCCTCAAATTTCACAGTCTTCTCAAGATCAACCATCACCTCATCGCCATGTTGCAACGTGATCAACTTCCTGCGGAGGTGACGCGCCTCCGCATCCATGACAATGATGTCCCATGGTGTTTCGAGGCGATATTGTGCTCGGACAAAGCGGGTAGCGCGCAGTGGCGTCAAAACAGAAAATACCTTTGCGTCATTGGCAGTGTCATCGCTGGTTCGCAGACCAGCAATTCGCCATCGCCACGAACCTCATAGGTTTCGGGATCGACTTCGATATTCAGAATCGCGCTGTTGTGGATCATGTCCTTCTTGCCGATGCCGCCGCGCGTATTCTTCACGGCAACCATCTGCTTGGCCGTGCCCAGACGATTGCGCAATCCACCAGCCAAGGCAGCTTGCGATACAAACGTCACTGATGAGTTGGTGCGCAATTTACCGAAGCTTGCAAACATCGGGCGGTAGTGCACGGGTTGCGGCGTTGGGATTGAGGCATTGGGATCTCCCATTGTGGCCGCTGCGATTGAGCCACCCAGCAAAACCATTTCAGGCTTTACGCCAAAAAATGCGGGGTTCCAGATCACGATATCGGCCCGTTTGCCAATTTCGATGGAGCCGACTTCATGGGCTATGCCATGGGCAATGGCGGGGTTGATGGTGTACTTTGCCACATAACGTTTGGCGCGGAAATTGTCGTGGCCCACATCACCGGCAAGGCTTCCGCGCTGTTGCTTCATTTTGTGCGCCGTCTGCCAGCAGCGGATGATCACTTCACCCACGCGGCCCATGGCTTGTGAGTCTGACGAAATCATCGAGAAGGCACCGAGGTCATGCAGGATGTCTTCAGCGGCAATCGTCTCCTTGCGAATGCGGCTCTCGGCAAAGGCGATATCCTCAGGGATGCGGGGTGAGAGGTGGTGGCACACCATCAACATGTCCAGATGTTCAGCAACGGTGTTGATGGTGAAGGGTCGCGTCGGGTTGGTGGAAGACGGCAACACGTTTGGAAGTGATGCGACCTTGATGATATCGGGCGCATGTCCACCACCTGCACCTTCCGTGTGGAAGGTGTGAATGGTGCGGCCCTTGAAGGCGGCAACTGTGGCTTCGACGAAACCTGACTCGTTCAGCGTGTCGGTGTGGATAGCGACTTGCACATCATGCTCATCGGCAACCGACAAACAACAATCAATAGCGGCAGGCGTGGTGCCCCAGTCTTCATGTAATTTCAAACCACAAGCACCCGCTAAGATCATTTCGTCTAGCGCTGCGGGAAGTGACGCATTTCCCTTACCCATGAGACCAAGGTTCATCGGGAAGGCGTCCGCCGCCTCGATCATGCGTTCAATGTGCCACGCCCCCGTGCAGGTGGTGGCCAGTGTGCCGTGCGCGGGCCCCGTGCCGCCGCCCAGCATGGTGGTGATGCCGGAATAAAGCGCTTCTTCCAACTGTTGGGGTGCGATGAAATGGATGTGACTGTCGACACCACCCGCCGTGATGATTTTGCCTTCGCCCGCAATAATCTCCGTGGACGGACCAATAATGATGGTCACGGCGTTTTGCGTATCTGGGTTGCCGCTCTTTCCAATGGCAGCGATGCGCCCTTCCTTCAAACCAATGTCAGCTTTGTAGATACCGGAATGATCAAGGATCAACGCATTGGTGATGACGGTATCCATGGCACCCTCAGCCCGCGTCGCTTGCGATTGCCCCATGCCGTCGCGGATCACCTTGCCGCCACCGAATTTTACTTCTTCACCGTAAAGCGTGAAATCTTTTTCGACTTCGATGATAAGGTCGGTGTCAGCCAGCCGCACCTTGTCACCCACCGTGGGGCCATACATCTGCGCATAGGTGGCGCGGGAAATTCTGGCCATCACAGCGCCCCCATTATTTTTTGTTGAAAGCCGAATACCCGGCGCAATCCGCCCAACGGCACCAGCGTCACCTCACGGCGCTGACCCGGTTCAAACCGCACAGCTGTACCTGCTGCAATATCAAGCCGCATGCCGCGCGCCTTCGCGCGATCAAAGTTCAGCGACTCATTGGTTTCGAAAAAATGATAATGCGAGCCCACCTGCACTGGGCGGTCACCAGTATTGGCAACCTCCATCGTCACACGCGCCGCACCGACATTGAGTTCAATGTCACCAGATTTTGGAAAAACTTCACCGGGGATCATGTGTAGCCTCTAGCGAATGGGATGATGAACGGTGACAAGTTTGGTGCCATCGGGGAAAGTGGCTTCCACCTGCACGTCGTGGATCATGTCGGGCACGCCCGCCATGCAATCTGCCTTCACAACCACATGTGCTGCGGCTTCCATCAAGTCGGTAACGCTGCGGCCATCGCGGGCCCCTTCCACGACATAATCTGTGATCAGCGCAATCGCCTCTGGGAAATTCAGCTTCACACCCCGGTCTTTGCGGCCCCGCGCCACGATGGCGGCCATGGCCACCAGCAGCTTGTCTTTTTCCCGTGGCGTGAGTTGCATAAAGTGTCCTCAGAATGTCCAAGTTTTAGGCACGCGTTCCCGGCCTACGCAGACAGCAAACACCTGAATCAGAGATTTGCGCAAGTGAAAGCCGTCTTTAGCGAGAAGCCTTGCAATCAGCTTGCCATTCCAGGCGGAGGCACCATCGTTGGGACCAAGAACGGCGCGCACGCTGTCGAGCAGGGTTTCGGATTGATCGGAAACCATCAGCACCGTTGCGGCTGCATGGTTGTCACCAAAGCTGGCCATTGATTTCGACCAATCCGGCCCAAGGCGAAAGACGTCGGAATGGATGAGCCTGCCGTCATGGCGAATAGTCCAGCGATCCACCACCGATACATGTCTTACATATTCGCCCATTTCGCGTCGACCAAACAACATGGGTTCAACGGCGAAGAATGTTGTGTTGTCTGCAAGCTCCACATTCAGCGACCGCTCCAAAGAGGAGCCTTCAAAGAAGATGCTTTCCTGTGGCATCCAGAGCAGCGTGGAGCCTGCTTCGGCATTAAGTTTGATTTTCACCTCTGCCGCAGGACCAAGCGTGCGGTAGACCCGGTCTGCGGCCTGACTTGTCAACGTGAGCGCCGCACCTGCCTTTACCGTAGCGTTGATCTCCACAACATCCCCGCCTGCAAGCCCGCCACTGGTATTTATCAGAATCGCCTCGGACGAACCACGCGGCATCCTGCACTTGGCCGACCCCGCCTCGCGCATGATTTCGACGCCACCCGTGCCAACACAAATCTCAACCGAACCGGAACTGCGTTGGCGAAGAAGCTGGGCGACGGCGGATGTGGGCATGCCCCTAGATGACGTAGAAATCCGCCGAAGTCAAAGCGAGGCCGGTTGAGAGTTGCGCAAACACGGTGGCACCGCCTGCTACATTGCCGTTGATGTCATAGGAGAGTTCGCCTGTTACCGCATTGTAGATGATGCGGTCATTGGCGTCGCTGGTTGCTGCGAAACCAAACAGTGTTGCGTTCATAGAGCCCGTGCTGATGGGATTGCCAAGAGTTGCAAACAGCTCTGTGAAGATGGCGTTGTCCAATTGTATCGTATCATTGACCACATTGTAGTCGGTGATGGTGTCCTTGTTGGTGAGAGGGCTCAGGGCCTTTTCGAAGCGGAAACTGTCATTGCCCAAGCCACCCGTCAGGGTGTCATTGCCAAAGCCACCGACGAGAAGATCGGCCCCATCTTTGCCATCAAGGATATTGGCTCCACTGTTGCCGAACAGGATATCACCTTGGATATCAAGGCCAGTTGCGTTCAGGTTGGCGCTACCTTGCAAGGTGACGCGCTCCACATTGGCGCGGTTGGTGAGGGAGACAGTAGAATAGATATTGTCCACGGTGCCCGCGGCAATGCCTGCTACTTCCGTCACCACATCATTGACGTCATCAACATAATAGGAATCATTGCCGTTGCCGCCGACCAGCGTATCAATGCCGCCTTTGCCATCCAGAAGGTCGTTGCCGTCGAGGCCTTCGAGCTTGTTGCTGCTGGCATTGCCGAAGAGTTGATCGTCCTGTGTCGCAAGTCCCGTAGCGTCCATGTTGCCGACGCCTGTCAGATAAAGTCTTTCAACATTGGCCTGATTGGTGAACGAGATTGTTGCATAAATGGTATCAATGCCTTCGCCTGCAATCTCAGTGGCCACATCGCCAGCGTTGTCGACATAGATATAATCATTGCCTGCACCACCAATCATGGCGTCAGCTCCAAGGCCGCCAAACAGAATGTCATTTCCACCAAGGCCGGAGAGAATATTTTTGCCGCTGTTGCCGACAAGATTGTCGATTTGCGTGGCAAGGCCAGTGGCATTGATGTCGGTAGTGCCCGTGAGATTGAGGCGCTCCACATTGGCGGCAACGGTGAATGAGATCGCGGCGTTGATGATGTCGTTGCTGCCGTTGGCAGCGCCTGCAAGTTCAGTGACGATGTCGCCGCTATTATCGACATAATAAGTATCATTGTTGGCCCCGCCCAGCAGACTGTCCGCGCCAAGGCCACCATTCAGAATGTCATCCCCGCCAAGACCAGTGAGTGTGTTCGAGGCAGAGTTGCCGACGAGATAGTCGGCCTGGCTTTTGAGGCCCGTTGCATTGATGGCGTTGGAACCCGTCAGGAAAAGCCGCTCGACATTGGCTTTGTTGGTGAAGGTAATGCTGGAATAAATATAGTCCAACGTGCCAGCAACAATGCCCGCCGCTTCCACAACCACGTCATTCGCGTCGTCAACAGTATAGATATCGCTGCCATCGCCCCCCGCCATCACATCCGCACCAACGCCGCCGTTGATGGCGTTAGCGGCGGAGTTTCCAGTGATGTGGTTGGCGAGCGCGTTGCCCGTGCCATTGATGGCGCTGGTGCCGATGAGTTCGAGGATTTCCACATTGGATGTGAGAATATAAGTGCCGGTGGTGCCATCGAAGATGACTTTATCTATTCCGCCAATGGCGGAGTTTGAGTTGGTTTCGACAACGCTGTCAGTGGCAAGGTCAACTACATAAAGGTCATCGCCGTCACCGCCGATCATGTTGTCCGCGCCAGCACCACCAATAATGGTATCTTTGCCTGCACCGCCCAAAAGAATGTCCTTGCCGTCAAAGCCTCTAAGATAGTTGTCGTCTCCATTACCATAGATGGCATCATCAAAATCGGTGCCATCCACATCTTCAACGCTGATCAAGATATCGGTAAACCCAAAGGAGTCACGTGTGTGCCCGGCGATCACACTTTCCAACCCGTTTTGCAATGCGACTGAAACTGTGGCAGCCGAAATGTTGACGATGACGCCTTGGGTCGCACCAAAATAGGCTTCCCGGTCATAGGCCACCCCGTCACGCCCGGCACCCATGTTGAAAATGTCGGCACTCTCCAGACCTTCAGCCCAGTCATCTCCACTGTTTCCATTGAAGGTGTCTGCATATTGGCTACCCCGAACTTCTTCGATGCTTGTCCCGGTTTCAATATAACCTTCAGTGTCGGTAATTGTGACATTACCAGTCGCAGAATATGCGACAACTATACCGGATCCGCCTAAATCAAATTCGTAGGAAATCTCGTCCCATTGGCCAAAACCTTTCAATGTGCCGCCTGTATAGGTGTCGTCACCTGCACCGCCGTAGTAAAGATTGTCGCCCTCGCGGCCGAAAAGTTGATCATCGCCATCGCCGCCCAGCAAATCATCTGCGCCTGAACCACCTTTGATAAAGTCTTTGCCGCCATTGCCATACAACACACCACCGTTGTCACTTCCGACAAGTATATCGTCAAAGCCTGTGCCGCCGAGTTGTTGGATCGAAACAAGCGTGTCGGTGTAGTTGCGTGCGTCAATTGCACTGCCTGCTGCAACAGTTATGGTTGCAATACCTGCAACGCTGACGTTGACAAGCGCTGCAGTGGACATATTCACGATCACCCCGTGGGTACCAGTGTCGCCTGAGAATGTCGTTTCAAAGTTGTAGTCGAGAAGATTGTAGCCGGTGCCGCCATCATAATGGTCATTTCCTGCGCCGCCATAGAGAGTATCGTCACCACCATCGCCAAACAGCTTGTCGTTGCCCGGATTCAGATTTCCAGTGGCATCACCACGAATATTGTCATCACCGTCGCCACCGTGGATCGTATCGTTGCCGCGCTCACCTTCGAGCAGATCATTGTCGCCGCCACCGTCAAGGCTGTCGTCACCCAAACCACCGTAAATTTGGTCTGCCCCTAGCGCTCCCCCTAAGAAATCACCGAAGCTTGTTCCATGGACATTATCATCTTTATCGGAGGATATTATGCTCACGCCGCTTGTCTGGCCTGAGAGTAAGATGTCGATGCCACGATCAACAACTTTACCTGTCAAATTGAGCGAGCCATCCCCGATCAATGTGATCAGCAATTTTCCGGCAGATAGTGGTTGGGCGCTTTCAATGTATTGGAAATTCTCCAGCAGCGAGATGCCCACCGACAAAACGTAATTTGATGTTATTATTTTAAGTTTCTCGACATTAGAAACTGAGGTGGCATAGAAGGACTTGTCGGCAAAAAGCGTGTCAAACCCATCTCCGCCATCAATCATGCCTCCTGCGCAATAAATGGCATCGTCGCCGCTGCCACCATTGACAACAACATCAAGATTTTCTGTCCGAATTTCATCATCACCGCCACCGCCATCAAGAATATCATGGCCTCCCAGAGCGCCAGACGCGTTTGTGATAAGTTTGTCATTGCCTTCGCCACCAAAAAAAGTGTCATTTCCACTTCCGCCAACAAACAGGTCGCTGCCCGTACCGCCTATGAAAGTAAAGTTTCCATCACCAACGGCTCTGAAGTCCAAGTTCTGCAATGGGTGATAATTTTGCCAGTCAGATCGACCGTGCCACCACCAGAGAAATATGTCACTTTCTGACCCATTTTAATGGATTGAAAGCTCATTATTGCTGTAGGGGTGGTGTAAAAATCCCACCACCCAGTCCCAACTATCAATTGCTCAATGTTGATATAGTTTTTATTGTCTAGATAGCGGTCGCAATAAAACCGATCATAGCCTGTGCCGCCATCGATAACTGCGTTGTCAGCAGAAATGTGATAAAAGGAATCGTTGTAAAAGAAGTCGTTTCCATCTTCGCCATAGGCGTTGCCTAGACCAATATAAATTTTATCTTGACCCGCTCCTCCATACAGATTGCCAAGCCCAGCGCCATACAACGTATCGTTCCCACCACCGCCGTGATAGGTATTAGTCCCTCCTGTGGCAATGAACGTGTCTTCACCATTACCCCCAGTAAAGTCATTGTTGCCGAGGCCTCCCCTGAAATAGTTGTGACCAGACGAGCCAACAATTGTATAATTTTTCGCCGTCGCATCCTGCACCCATATTGAAACAAAATCTGGAGATTCAATCAAAGTCGTAAAATCGAAACTGCCGCCTCCTGTGAGGCCGAAAGTAGCACCGCTGCTGGGGTCTAATGAGGCAATTCGACTATACTGCGAAAGTTGCGCCAAGGTGCAAGACAAACCGCTTATCTTTAAGCCTTCAATGCCGAATATGCTTACATTGCTGTAAAATTGTTCGAAGCTTATATAGTCTATGCCGTCGCCGCCGTCGACTACCGCGTTATCTCCCTTTACGACAATGGTGTCGCTGCCCAGTCCCCCTTTAGCAATCCCGTCAGCATAAACTTCGATAAAATCATTCCCAGCGCCACCATCCATGAAATGACCTTGAGAGAGGTGATCGTCTCCTTCATCGCCATAAAATTCATCAGTCGGTCCACTATTCCACCCATTGACGATGTCATTTCCGTGGCCAGTATGGACAACTACCTTCGGCTTCGGAAAGAGCCAATCCTCCGTGTAAAATGCAATGGTATCATTGGCAGTTCCCTGCCCAATGATCTCAAATATCCCAGTTGATGATTCGATGGTCAGAAGACGTCCAATATAAACTGTCGAGTCAGAGGCAGATAAATATAGACGTTCTAACCCTTGAACGTGGTTAGTCGCGACAGGAGGGTTGCCCCCGTAGTCTAAAGTGAGGAGCGCAAAGTTGGCTATGCCGGTCCCGCTCAAATATAAACTGTCAATAGCATCACTCGGCAAACTGCCCGCGCCTTTGATCAGATCTGTTAAACCCAAGTTAGAGATATCAAAGTAAAAATTATCCCCAATTCCAGCAGTTCCGATAAAGTTGTCCGCGCCTGCCGTTCCAGTGAAAGTTGCCATGTCGCTAAAGTTGCATGAAAGGCTTCAGGTGGCAATAGAATAGCAAACTGGCGGAAGGAGTGGGATTCGAACCCACGTTACGCTTTCACGTAAACACGCGTTCCAGGCGTGCGCCTTCAACCACTCGGCCACCCTTCCGCATTTTTGGAGTAAAGCGCGCCTGCGCGTAACCCTTTGGAACGGGCGGGGGATAACCCATTGTCAACGGGGCTGCAAGCGGGCTTTATTGTGTCGGCTCGAAATTCTATGCTGTCTGCTGATTTGGGGAGATAAACACGCTTCATGGCGCGTAAGGACGATGATGATGACCCGGCCTCACCCGCCGAAAGTCTGGCCAAGCTGGAGCGGCTGGCGCGGCTACTGCGCCAATCCGGCCATGCCAAGGGGCTGAACCCGGTGCAGTGGGAGGCGCTGCGCTATCTCGCGCGCTGCAATGTGCTGTCGCATTCGCCCGGTGCCATGGCGAAGTATCTGGGATCGACCAAGGGAACTGTTTCACAGACCATCATGGCGCTGCAGAAAAAAGGCTTCTTGTCGAAACGCGTGGACTCCAAGGATTCGCGTGGAGTTGCTCTTTATCTTACGGATGCTGGCAAAGCCTTGCTGGCAGATGACGACCTGAATGTGGTGAAAGCTGACATTGCGGAATTGTCAGACAAGACAAGGCGGCGGTTTGATCGGGCGCTGGATGCGCTACTTGAACAGGCGCGATTGCGTCATGGTGAGCCGCGCTTTGGCACGTGCCTCGGCTGCCGCTACTACCGTGAAGCTTCGTCAGGCCTGGCTGCACACTGCATGAAGGTCAACGCCGCTGTCACGGTAGAAGAGACGAAGCTGATTTGTGTGGAGCATGTGGCACGCTGATCAGCGCGAGGCAGTTCCCAGCTTCACGATCAATCCTGCCATGATAGTCAAAACGACAAAGCCCAATGCCAGTGGGTTTGTGGTGCCATTGAACATCTGGCCGATGAAGGCGCCGATGGATGCGCCGATGACCATTTGCAGAAAGCCCTGCGTCGAGGCGGCTGTACCCGCCACTTCACCCAAGGGCATCAGTGCCAGCGCACCAAAATTCGAGAAGATGAAATTGAATGTCACAAACCAGCCGCAGGTGAGTGCAAAAAACGCCCAGACCGGCAGCATGTCAAAATAGCCGAGTGCAAGCATCACAATCGAATTCAGTCCGAATAGCATGAGTGCGCGATGTGAGAGTTTCTCCATGCCAAAGCGCACCACCAGTTGCGAGTTGGCAAACCCTGAAATAGCCGCTGCAATACCGCCCAACGCGAAGAAAGCGGGGAACCATTGGCCCATGCCGTAAAGCGACACATAGATTTGTTGTGACGACGTTAGAAATCCCATCAAGGCACCGAACAACAGTGCCGTTGCCAGAATATAACTGAGCGACACACGGTTGCGAAACACGATGCCAAAGCCTTCGATGATTGATCGCAAGTTAAATGGCCGCTGATTCTCGGGTTTCAAAGTTTCGGGCAAACGGAAGAAAATCCAGATGAGAATGAGCCCGCCAAGCCCCGCCATGAAACCGAACAATCCGCGCCAATCCATGATGGTCAACAGAAACTGACCGAGCCCCGGCGCTATGATGGGTGACACCATCATGACCATGAATACAAGTGACAGGGTTTTCGCCATCTCGTCGCCGACGAACAAATCCCGCACCAAGGCCATGGCAATCACAGCTGATGCGGCTGCTCCCGCTCCCTGCAGGAAGCGCAGGACGAGCAGGCTGTTAAAGTCCGTGACGAAAAAAGCGCAGAGTGCTGCCAGACAATAAATCGCCACGCCACACAGCAAGGGGCCACGACGGCCAAACCTGTCCGACAAGGGACCGAACACCAGTTGCAACACGCCAAAGCCCAGCATGTAAGCGGGAATGACCAGTTGTCGCCGATTGGCGTCAGCTTCACCCAGACTTTCACCGATGCGCTGCAAGCCCGGCAACATGATGTCGATGGCGAAGGCATTGATGGCGATGAGGCCGGCGACCAGTGTAATGAATTCGATACGACCGAGTTTGCCGATGACTTTGGTGATTTGTGACATATGGCATCCCCTTACACGGCTTGCCTTTCTCCGGCAATTCTGCTTTATCCCGTCCATCTCTGACGCAAGTTTGAGGTTTTCAATCGCCTGGCTGAATAAGGGCTGCCATGGCGGTGCCAACTAACATCCTGAAAGGATACAGCAAAATGCCCAAGATGAAGACAAAGTCGGCCGCTAAAAAGCGGTTCCGCTTCACGGCCTCTGGCCTGGTGAAGGCGGGTGCCGCAGGCAAGCGCCACGGCATGATAAAGCGCAGCAACAAGCAAATCCGCAACCAGCGCGGCACGATGATTTTGGCTCCGGGCGACGAAGGCCTGGTCAAGATTCACATGCCCTATGCTGGCAAATACTAAGAGGAGCTTGACACATGCCACGTTCAAAAGGCGGCGTCGTCGCTCGCCGCTCACACAAGAAAATCCTGGCCCGCGCCAAGGGTTATTTCTCACGCCGCAAAAACATTTTCCGCGTCGCCGTACAGGCCGTGGAAAAGGCGGAACAATATCAATACCGCGATCGCCGCGCCAAGAAGCGCAATTTCCGCGCTTTGTGGATTCAGCGCATCAACGCCGGTACGCGCGAACTCGGCCTGACCTATGGCCGATTTATCGACGGCCTCAACAAGGCCGGCATCGAAGTGGACCGCAAGGTGCTCTCCGATCTCGCGATTCATGATCCGGTGGCCTTCGGTGCCATCGTCGAAAAGGCAAAAGCTGCACTCGCCGCTTAAACTTTAGTCGATCATTTATTCCGGGCCTTGAGTGGAGCGACAAGCTCCTCTACTCAGGGCCTTTATTTTTGGTGGTGATGCAATGTCTTTAGAGGCACTGGAACAAGATACTTTGGCGCAAGTGAACGCCGCTGCCGATGAGGGCGCACTCGAAACCGTGCGCGTCAATGCGCTGGGTAAAAAGGGTGTGATCTCCGAGCGCATGAAAACGCTGGGGGCGATGTCGCCGGATGAGCGCAAGAGTTTTGGTGCAGCACTGAACCTGCTGAAAGACAAGGTGACGGAAGCCATCAGTACACGGAAGGTGTTGCTGGGCCGTGCGGCGCTGGATTCGCGACTGGCATCGGAACGCGTTGATATAACCTTGCCTGCCCGCGCCGAACTGCGGGGCACCGTGCATCCCGTCTCACAGGTCTGGGAAGAGGTGGTGCAGATTTTCGGTGA
Organism: Hyphomicrobiales bacterium; assembly: GCA_031430915.1. Taxonomy (GTDB): domain Bacteria; phylum Pseudomonadota; class Alphaproteobacteria; order Rhizobiales; family Aestuariivirgaceae; genus Aestuariivirga. The sequence goes on along the minus strand of JANPCL010000202.1, from coordinate 6,801 downwards.
CCTTGGGTTCTCTGTCGCTGAAGGCCCGCATATCGAAGACGACTTCCACAATTTCGATGCGCTGAACATGCCGCCGGAACACCCGGCGCGGCAGGAGCATGACACCTTCTATTTCAACGAGCGCGAAGACGGCTCACGCATGGTGTTGCGCACGCACACGAGCCCTGTGCAAATCCGCACCATGCTCTCCCAGAAACCACCCATCCGCATCATCGCACCGGGCCGCACGTTTCGCTCTGACTCAGACATGACGCACACACCCATGTTCAACCAGGTGGAAGCATTGGTCATTGATGAAACCACCCATATGGGAAATCTCAAATGGGTGCTGCATGAATTCTGTAAAGCCTTCTTTGAAGTCGATGACGTGAAAATGCGTTTCCGCGCCTCGCACTTCCCCTTCACTGAGCCGTCGATGGAAGTGGACATTCAATGTTCATGGAAAGATGGTCAGGTGAAAATTGGCGAAGGCGAGTCATGGCTGGAAATTCTAGGGTCCGGCATGGTGCACCCCCACGTCATCAAATCCTGTGGCCTTGATCCTGACATCTACCAAGGCTTCGCGCTGGGTATGGGCATCGACCGCATCGCCATGCTGAAATACGGGATACCAGATTTACGCGCGTTCTTTGAGAGTGATCTGCGCTGGTTGCGGCACTACGGGTTTAAGTCGCTGCAAGTGCCGACATTGGCGGGGGGGTTAAGCGCGTGAGTAACGATTTTCGCCACCGCGGACACTGTAGATGCGGTTCGGTCGTCATGTACGCCAAGGTCGATCCTGATTTCTCAGTCTACTGCCACTGCGATGATTGCAGACGCTCTACCGGAGCTCCAGTGCTAGCATCAATTGGTTTTTGGAAAAAAGACACCAAATGGGATTTCACCGATAGTCTGGCGCGCTTTGTCGCCGGAACAGCTACTCGGCTCTTTTGTAGCCAATGCGGTTCGCCCATTGGACAAGAACACGAAAGTGCAAGCGAGCGGATATTCATCAATACTGGTTTTATGGACGATCCTGCGTCTTTCCCGCCGAATGCCCATACTTTCGCCGGTGCGCAACTGCCATGGCTAAATTTGGCGGACGATTTGATGCGTCACGAATCCACTATCCTAATCAAGCTATGAACAGGACAAATCGATGAAATTCACCCTCTCCTGGCTCAAAGACTATCTCGATACTTCAGCCTCCGTCGATGAGATTGCAGCAGGCCTGCTTGGCATTGGTTTGGAAGTTGAAGACATCACAGACAAGACCAAGGCACTTGCCGCTTTCACGGTGGCTTACGTGCAGCACGCCGACAAGCACCCCAATGCCGATAAGCTTAAACTCTGCAACGTCGAAACCATCGACGGCATGAAGCAGGTGGTCTGCGGTGCGCCCAATGCGCGGACGGGGATCAAAGCAATCATCGCTTTGCCCGGTGTGACCATTCCTGTGACGGGCCAAGTGTTTGCGCCAGCAACAATCCGCGGTTCTGAATCACAGGCCATGATGTGTTCCGAGCGTGAGCTTATGTTGTCGGAAGAGCATGATGGTATTATTGAAGTGCAGGGCGATTGGCCGGTGGGTACGCCTGCGGCTGTGGCCTTGGGGCTTGATGACCCGATGTTCTATGTCAAGGTGACAGCGAACCGGCCTGATGCGCTGGGCATCTATGGCATTGCGCGGGATTTGGCGGCCAAGGGTTTGGGTATATTGAAGCCGCTGAATGCGCCAACGGTTCTAGGCACATTCGACTCGCCCATCACAGTGAAACTCGACTTCCCGACAACAGATGCAAAGGCCTGCCCACTGTTTGTGGGGCGCTATATTCGTGGCGTGAAGAATGGCCCTTCGCCTGCTTGGTTACAACAGCGTTTGAAATCGATTGGCCTGCGGCCCATTTCAACACTTGTGGACATCACCAATTACATCACCTTCGCCTATGCGCGGCCCCTGCATGTGTTTGACGCGAAAAAAGTACACGGAAATATCACGGCACGATTGGCCCGCGAAGGTGAAACACTCGAAGCCCTCGACAACAAAACCTACACCCTCTCATCCAACATGACGGTGATTGCCGACGACGCTGGCGTGGAAGGCATTGCCGGCATCATTGGTGGCACTCCCTCGTCCTGTACCGACGAAACAACAGACGTGTTCCTTGAAGCTGCCTATTTCGATCCCGTGCGCACCGCCACGACGGGCCGTAAGCTCGGCATCAATTCCGATGCGCGCTATCGTTTCGAGCGCGGCATTGACCCGGCCTTCACACCCGTGGGTGCTGAAATTGCAACACAGATGATTCTTGATCTCTGTGGCGGGGAAGCCTCGCATCTGGTTATCGCTGGTAAAGTGCCAGACACCACACGTACCATCACCTTGCGCAAGACCCGCGTCAAGCAACTGGGCGGTCTGGATCGTCCGTGGACTGATCAATTGAAGATTCTCCGCAATCTGGGTTTTACAGTAACGGAAAACGAAACCGGTGCGTCCTGCCTCGTGCCATCATGGCGGCCTGATGTGAACGGCGAAGCTGATCTCGTCGAAGACATTTGCCGCATCGTGGGCCTGGAGAACATTCCCTACGCCGAAATGTCGCGTCCAAACGCCGTGGCACGGCCCGTGCTGACGTCATTGCAGAAACGAATGCTGGCCTCGCGCCGCACCTTGGCAAGCCGCGGTTTCAACGAAGCCGTGACCTACGCCTTCCTCGACCACGACAATGCCGTGCGTTTCGGCGGCGGGCAAAAATCCCTGCAACTCGCCAACGCGATTTCATCTGAACTCACGGACATGCGTCCATCGCTATTGGCAAATCTGGTATCAGCAGCAGGCCGCAACATTGCCCGTGGCTTCGCGGATTTCGCCATCTCCGAAATCGGTCACGCCTATGCGGGAGACATGCCTGAGGACGAGACCCTGCGCGCCGCCGGCATTCGCCAAGGCGCATCAGCCCCCAAGCAATGGCTGGGTGGCGCACGCGCCGTTGATGCCTTCGATGTGAAAGCTGATGTGCTTGCCGTGCTTGAAGCCTGCGGCATGGCAGCGTCAACGTTGCAAGTGGTGCAGGGTGCGCCCGCATGGTTCCACCCCGGACGCTCCGGCACCATTCAAATGGGGCCAAAAAACCAGATCGCCTGGTTCGGTGAGCTGCATCCCGGACTGTTGGCGGAAATGGATGTGAAAGGCCCGGTTGTCGGCTTTGAGATCGTGCTGAACACCATTCCAGCTCCAAAACAAAAAGGCACGGCTAAGCCCGCGCTTGTGCTGTCAGACTTGCTGCCGCTATCGCGCGACTTCGCTTTCGTGGTTGAGTCGACTGTCCAGTCGGCTGAGCTGTTGAAAGCCGCAAAGGGTGCCGACAAAGCGCTGATCGCTGATGCTCAGGTGTTTGATGTGTTCAAATTGCCAGACGGGAAGTTGTCGCTTGCGGTGTCGGTGACCTTGCAACCGAAGGACAAGACGCTGACGGAAGAAGAGATTGACGCTGTTTCAGCCAAAGTCGTGGCCATGGTCAACAAGGCCACGGGTGGTGTATTGAGAGCATAAGCGCAACGCGAGAGATTGAAGAGTGAGATCATGAATCCAGCCACACGCACCATTCTCAAAGAGTTGAAGTCCCACGCCAAGGCGGGACTGCCCGACATGCGCAAGGCCTTTGCGAAGGGGGACCGCTTTGCAGAGTTCACCGCGACATCGGATGATCTGCTGCTGGATTATTCCAAGTGTCTCGTCACCAGGAAAACGATGCAGCTATTAAATGCCTTGGCCAAGGCCGCTGACGTTGAAGGTAAATGTCACGCCATGATGCGGGGTGACGTCATCAACCCCACCGAAGGTCGCGCGGTTTTGCACACGGCGTTGCGTCGTCCAAAATCTGAAATCGTGATGGTCAATGGCCACAACGTTGTGCATGACGTGCACGACGTTTTGGAAGCCATGGCGCGATTTGCAACGGATGTACGCAAGAGCAAGATCACTGATGTGGTGAATATCGGCATTGGCGGTTCAGACCTCGGTCCTGCCATGTCGACATTGGCACTGGCACCCTATCATGACGGTCCGCGCATGCATTTTGTATCGAACGTTGACGGCGCGCACATTGCTGACACGCTGAAGACGTTGAACCCCGAAACAACACTGTTTCTTGTAGCCTCCAAAACCTTCACGACAATCGAAACCATGACCAATGCGAAAACAGCGCGGGCCTGGGTTGCGGCGGCTCTGGGTGAGGATAAAGTAGGTGAACATTTCGCTGCCATCTCCACCGCCATCGACAAGGTGAAAGCTTTCGGCATTGCTGAAAATCGAATATTCGGATTTTGGGATTGGGTAGGCGGGCGTTATTCGTTGTGGTCGGCGATTGGACTTTCCGTGATGATTGCGATTGGTCCGCATCATTTCTACGACATGCTGAAAGGCGCCCACGCCATGGACCAGCACTTCGCCACCGCCAAGCCTTTGCACAATCTGCCGATGTTGATGGGACTGCTTGGCGTTTGGCACCGCAATGCCTGCGGGCTGCCATCGCGCGCGGTTATTCCCTACGATCAACGCCTGTTGCGACTGCCTGCATATTTGCAACAGCTCGATATGGAATCGAACGGCAAACGCGTAACGGCCAAAGGCGACGTGGTGAAAGATGACACGGGGCCGGTTGTTTGGGGTGAGCCAGGCACCAATGGCCAGCACGCATTTTTCCAGTTGTTGCATCAGGGCACAACCGTCATCCCGGTTGAATTTTTGATCGCCGCCCAACCACATGAAAAAAATATGCGCGTGCACCATGATTTGCTGGTGGCGAATTGTCTGGCGCAGTCGCAGGCGTTGATGAAGGGTCGGACCTTGAAGGAAGCCACGGCGCAACTGCTCGCTTCTGGCAAATCAAAAGAAGAAGCGAAGCGCTTGGCCCCGCACAAGGTTTTCGCAGGAAATCGGCCAACACTCACACTTGCCTACAATAAACTTGATCCATTCACATTAGGCAGATTGGTAGCACTTTACGAACACCGCGTGTTTGTGGAGGCCGCAATATGGGGCATCAATGCCTTTGATCAATGGGGAGTGGAATTGGGCAAGGAATTGGCTACCAGTCTGCAGCCCGTCGTAGAAGGAAAGCAAACCCCTGAAGGTCTGGATTCATCTACGGCGGGTTTGCTGCGTCATTTGACCTTGTGAAAGGGACGGCACCCGAGCCGAGGGCCGTCCCTCACAGCATTTATGGACAGTCGCGGTAGCGTCCGGAATTGGTCAGATATTGGCCTGTGCTTGGATTGTAGGACCGATACTTGTCGGCACAATATTCTACATCATCGCGGTTGCGGTTCGAACGATATTGCACGCGGGTGCCCTCGTTGCGGCAGTCGCGATAGGCGCGGTTGTAGGCGCGCTGATCGATATAGCCATCACGCTGGTTTGCGGCTCCGAGAATGGTGCCAGCCACGCCGCCAATCAAAGCGCCTTTGCCGATATTTTTGCCTTTGCCCTTGCCAAAAATGGCCCCGGCTGCCCCACCCGCAATCGCACCACCTGCGGTCCCAGCAAGAACGTCGCCGGAATTGCCACCGCGGCGGTAGGCGACTTGTGTGGCATAGTCTTCACAATAGGCGCGGCTTGCGGCCTGCGATGGGGCAACCTGCGTTGTGAGCAGCATGGCGAATGCACCTGCTGCAATAATAGTCGATTTGAACATGGTAGTCTCCTGGCTTTGGATCAGTTCCCGAACCCAAAACGCCGAAGTACAGTCAAAGTTCCCCTTTTTATTGATGTCAACACTCGACAACATTGACTGCCAAACCACCCGTCGAGGTTTCTTTGTAACGGTCGCTCATATCGACCCCGGTCTGGCGCATGGTCTCGATGCAGGTGTCGAGAGGTACGAGATGGGTGCCATCTCCTCTGAGTGCCAACGATGCTGCTGTTACGGCTTTGACCGCACCAAAGGCGTTCCGTTCGATACATGGCACCTGCACAAGGCCACCGACAGGATCGCAGGTCATTCCAAGGTGATGTTCGAGGGCGATTTCGGCGGCGTTCTCGATTTGCTCATTGCTGCCGCCGAGTGCGGCGCAAAGTCCGGCTGCGGCCATGGCGGAGGCGGAACCGACTTCACCCTGGCAACCGACTTCGGCCCCTGAAATCGAGGCGTTGTGTTTGATGATGCCGCCGATGGCAGCAGAGGCGAGAAGGAAGGTTCGCACACCCTCTTGGTTGGCATTGACGCAATGGTCGAGATAGTAGCGCATGACCGCCGGTACCACGCCTGCGGCACCATTGGTGGGGGCGGTCACGACTTTGCCGCCAGCGGCATTCTCTTCATTTACCGCCATGGCATAGACCGAGAGATAGTCCATGACGCGGTGCGGCTGCAAAGTGTTGCTGCCTGCTTCCTGATAAAGTTTGGCAAATACGTCAGCGGCGCGGCGTTTGACTTTCAGGCCTCCGGGTAAAATCCCCGTGGTGATCAATCCGCGTTGCATGCAAGCATCCATCACTGACCAGACGTGATCGAGTTTTGCATCAAGTTTGTCACCATGGACGACGGCTTCATTGGCGCGTTTCATGGCTGTGACGCTCAAGCCGGAGGATCGCCCCATCGCCAACATTTCGACGGCGTTGCGAAACGGAAAAGGTACAGGCAGTAGGGCTGCGTCCTGTCTATCGTCGCGCGGAGCCTCTCGCTCTGCGGCTGTCTGTACAAAGCCACCCCCGATCGAGAAATAGGTTTCAGACGCTAGCCATGTGCCACCTGCATCTTCCAACCGGAATACCATGCCGTTGGCATGGCCTTTCAAGGCGGGGCCAAAATCAAACATCAC
>JANPCL010000201.1:0-4421 GCA_031430915.1 Hyphomicrobiales bacterium | reverse complement strand
ACCATTTGCATGGCCTTGGTGATCTTGCGTGTCGCCTTCACCGAGGCGATGCGATTGCGCAGGTCTTTGAGACTAGCCATCGTGGCCCCTTATCCGTTACGCAAACGCTTTGGCATAGGCATCAACCGCTGCCTTCAGCATCGGCATGGTCTTGTCGGAAATTGATTTTTCCGAGCGGATCGCCTCCTTGACGTGCGCATGCTTTTCCTTCATGGTGCGCAGCAGGCCTTCTTCGAAGGACTTGATCTTGGCCACGGGAATCGCATCGAGATAACCGTTGACGCCCGAATAAATCGAAACGACCTGCTCCTCCATCTTGAGCGGAGAGAACTGGCCCTGCTTCAGCAATTCCGTCAAACGCGCACCACGGTTCAACAGCTTCTGCGTTGCCGCATCGAGGTCGGAACCGAACTGGGCGAAGGCCGCCATTTCACGATACTGGGCAAGCTCGCCTTTGATCTTGCCGGCAACCTGTTTCATCGCCTTGGTCTGCGCCGCAGAACCCACGCGCGACACGGAAAGACCGACGTTCACCGCAGGACGGATGCCCTGATAGAACAAATCGGTTTCAAGGAAGATCTGGCCGTCGGTAATCGAAATCACGTTTGTAGGAATGTAAGCCGACACGTCGTTGGCTTGGGTTTCGATAACAGGCAAGGCTGTCAGCGAACCGCCGCCGAGCGAATCGTTCATCTTGGCCGCACGTTCCAGCAAACGCGAATGCAAATAGAACACGTCGCCGGGATAGGCTTCGCGGCCCGGTGGGCGGCGCAGCAGCAATGACATTTGACGATAGGCCACGGCCTGCTTCGACAAATCATCATAGGCGATCAGGGCATGCATACCATTGTCGCGGAAATATTCACCAATGGCGCAACCGGCGAAGGGTGCGAGATATTGCAGCGGGGCCGGGTCAGAGGCTGTTGCAGCGACCACCACGGAATATTCCATGGCACCATTGTCTTCGAGCACTTTCACGAACTGGGCCACAGTCGAACGCTTTTGTCCGCAGGCCACGTAAACGCAATAGAGCTTGTCCTTCTCAGGACCCGCAATATGAATAGGCTTCTGGTTCAAAATGGTGTCGAGAATGATGGCGGTCTTGCCGGTCTGACGATCCCCAATCACCAATTCGCGCTGGCCACGACCAACGGGGATCAATGCATCAATGGCCTTGAGGCCCGTCGCCATTGGCTCATTCACGGATTTACGCGGAATAATGCCAGGGGCTTTGACGTCCACACGGGACATCTGCTTCGACTTGATCGGGCCCTTGCCATCCAATGGATTGCCGAGCGGATCAACCACGCGGCCCAGCAGTTCCTTGCCGACGGGAATTTCAACGATGGCACCGGTGCGGCGCACAGTGTCGCCTTCTTTAATATCACGGTCATTGCCGAACAACACGCAACCGACGTTGTCGGCTTCGAGGTTAAGCGCCATGCCCTTGATGCCGCCGGGGAATTCGACGAGTTCACCCGCTTGCACATTGTCGAGGCCATAAACGCGGGCAATACCGTCGCCGACCGAGAGAACCTGACCGATTTCGGACAGCTGTGCGTCCTTGCCGAAGTCCTTGATTTGCTTTTTCAGGATGGACGAAATTTCGGCCGCACGGATATCCATTACTGGCTTCCCTTCATAACAACTTTGAGATTTTGCAATTTGGTTTGGAGTGAATCGTCCAGCATGCGCGAACCGACCTTGACGATCAGCCCACCCAGAATGGAGGCATCAATTTTGGTTGAAAGTGCCACGTCACTGCCAATCGAGGCCTTGAGGGCGGCTTTCAGTTCGGTGAGCTGTTTCGCGGAAAGCGGTTCAGCCGATGTAACTTCTGCGGTCACTTCACCCTTGGACTTGGCCACCAGCGCCTGAAACCCGGCAATCGCACCGGACACGGCGCCAAGACGGCGATTCTTGCCCATCAGCTTGAGGAAATTCAGCGCCACACCGGAAATCTTGGCTTTGGCGGCCAACGCATCAATGGCGGCCATCTGGTCTTCGGTTTTGAACACGGGCGACGACATCAATCGCCTGAGGTCATCCGATTCATTGACCAAGCCCAAAAAAGACGCCAGCGCTTCGCCGGTCTTTGCCACGGACTTGTCTTCTGTTGCGAGGTCAAACAGAGCATTCGCATAACGCCCCGCCACCCCTGAAACTGCATGATCTGCCGTTGCCACGTTGGATCTTTCGTTTGTTGTAGAGGAAAGCACGTGAAGCAGGATTTTGCCCATACCACATGCCACGGATCAGAGCCTCCCCTGCCGCGAGGCGGGAGGTATCACAGGCGAAAGGGGGAGGCAACAGGGATTCTGATGGCGATTTGCCGCGAGTAACACTATCCGATTTTACTATTCAAGTTTGGGAGCAATTAACGGCATCCTAGCTTGTGCCGCCGCCTGGGGTTCCCGAATTAAAAGTAGTGGATTTCCAATTTTTCCACTTTTGGCGATAAGGCCATTATCAAAAGTTTCGAGGGCAAATGAGCCGTAAGAAATTGCAGTAGCTACGTGAATTGCGTCTTTGGGACGAATATCATTCTCCCAAACTAAAATTTGTGCAGACTCCGCAATTTTGCGGGTGACGTTCACGACTCTAATATACGATCGCCGAAAGAACTTTTGGACGGTTGTGGCTTTATCACTCGTTAGCTTGGGCGCGTTGCGCATCCAAAGCACTTCAGCAATTGTCAAAGCAGATGTGACTATTAATACGTCACCGCGTTCGGCTCGCTCCAATACCCCGTCGCATTTATCTGCTTTTCCAATTTCCGCCTGAAAGTGGCCCAAGAAACAATCAGAGTCCCAATAGATTTTTTCAATAGTCATGCGACGGCCATTATTCCTCTCACTTCTGAGGCGGACGGCAGCTCACTATCTTCCGGCAAAACATCTATGTGAGTAGCCTCAATACTGATCGGAGTTCCATCTGCACGATAGTGAATTTTACCTTCGACTTCGACACGCCTACGAAAATTCGCAAGCACTTGATTTAAAAGAGTTTCTGGAATGATACAGTTTACAGCTTTTTGGTATAAAAAGTCCTTGATCCGTATTTTGATTCCGCCGTTCGCGTCGGAAATGGTTTCAAGTCGTCCTTCTATTGTCCCCAAATCATAGTAAGCACTGTTTCCTTCTGCTTGAATTAGCTTTGCAACTCCTATCCCGATATTTACAGGTTCGCTTTTAACCCAAATGTTTACTGTTTGATTCGGCCCAGCTCGTGCAGCCAAATCAGACAACCCTTTTAGATAACCGATGCCCTTTTCCGTCAGGCCGGCACCTAAGATATCTCCCCGATTGACAGAATGGGCGGCATGTCGTGCTTTCTCATAAATCATTGCTAACCGAGAGCTGGGTGCCGGGGGAACAGGCTCAAGTCCAATTAAGCTGCTGCCCTCTTTTACCTTTACAATCCAACTTACATCGGAACCATCACCTTGTTGAGATTGGGTAATTTCATTCACAAAACCAAAAAAATTACGAACCGCCGAAACAAAATCATCAGGAGCAAGCTCACCACTAAGGGCAAGCGTCAGGTCGGTAGGTATTTGTTCTGCTTTAGTCATCGTATAAATTCCCTCATTAGCAAATCTAAGTCAGAAATATCATTCTGTATATGGTTCTCTAAATACGGGCTGTATCCTTCATTAGAACTGAGAAACGCTAAAGTTAAGGCAGCAGCTCAAACAAATGCCAAATCTGTTACACTCATTTGAACTGGCTCTAGCTGCAAGACGACGACACCCCAATTACCCCCTAGTGGATGGGACGAAGAAAATAGTGCTTTCGACGTTTTCATTTTTTCAAAACATTGCCCCCCAAAAGAGGGCCGTCCGAATCCCGCACACGCACTTTGCATACTCTACGAGATTACGGTGCCACCCCACTCAACTCACGCCGCAACATACTCAACACTGCTCGTCGGCATCGGTACGGGCAGTCCGTTTTCCTTAATGCCGTCGATGTGAAAACGAATTGCGCCCTGCATTTCTCGTTCGATTTCCGCCTTGCTATCCCCCGTCGCGATGCAGCCCGGCAGGTCAGGAACGTAGGCGGAATAACCCGTGTTGGTTTTTTCGATCACAATGGCGTAGCGCATTTTTTAATCCTTCAAACCGGCCTGCTTTAATATGCTATTCAACGTGCCAGCTCTATTGCCGATTAGACGGTGCAAACCATAGTTCGGCGGTCTTGCCAAGTAGCAGCCATTCTAAGACCACACCCCAGAAATCCCCTCCCCCTTGTGGGGAGGGTTAGGGTGGGGGTCGCTCTGACTGTTGTCATTGCAAAGAATTCTTATATCAATTCAGCCGACTGAGCGACCCCCACCCCGGCCCTCCCCACAAGGGCTACCGCATTCACACATCTCGCATTTGCAGGTTGTCCTGATTTCTGATTCACTTATGTCCGTGA
>JANPCL010000200.1:0-7272 GCA_031430915.1 Hyphomicrobiales bacterium | reverse complement strand
TCGTAATATGGTGGGATTTTATAGCCGGAATAGAGCGCGCTGTCGATGCGCACACCAAGGCCACCGGGAAAGTGCACGGCGTCCACGCGACCCGGCGAGGGTGCGAAGGTTACCGGGTTTTCGGCGTTGATGCGGCATTCGATGGCGTGGCCGGAGAACTGGATGTCTTTTTGTTCAAAAGCGAGTTTCGCACCGGAGGCGACGCGGATTTGCTCCTGCACCAGATCAAGCCCGGTGATCATTTCTGTTACAGGGTGTTCAACCTGCAAGCGGGTGTTCATTTCGATAAAATAGAATTCATTGTTTTCGTAGAGAAACTCAATGGTACCTACGCCCTCATAGGACATTTTTTTCATTGCATCGGCTACACGGGTGCCGATCTCGTCGCGCTGGTGAGCATTGAGGGCAGGGGAGGTTGCCTCTTCCCAGATTTTCTGGTGGCGGCGTTGCAGGGAGCAGTCGCGGTCACCCAAATGTACGGCGTTGCCTTGCCCGTCTCCCAAGACCTGGATTTCGATGTGGCGTGGTTTTTCGAGATATTTTTCAAGATAAACATCGCCATTGCCGAAAGCGGCTTTGGCTTCGGTTTGTGCCGTGCCGATGGCGACTTCAAGTTCACCTTCGTTTCGGGCGACTTTCATGCCGCGACCGCCACCACCTGCTGTTGCCTTGATAATGACGGGGTAGCCGATATCCTTGGCGATTTTGCTGGCGTCGGTGAAGTTGGACACGCCACCTTCTGAACCGGGCACGACCGGAATGCCCAAGGCTTTTGCCGTGCGCTTGGCTTCGATCTTGTCGCCCATGGTGCGGATGTTTTCAGGCGATGGCCCGATGAACTTTATATCGTGCTCTTTCAGGATTTCGGCGAAGCGCGCGTTTTCAGAAAGAAAGCCATAGCCGGGGTGGACGGCTTCAGCGCCGGTGATTTCGCAAGCGGCCACAATAGAAGCGACATTGAGATACGAGTCCTTGGCGGCAGGCGGGCCGATGCAGACACTTTCATCGGCTAGTTTCACGTGCATGGCGTCGGCGTCGGCGGTGGAGTGGACAGCAACAGTCTGGATGCCCAGTTCACGGCAGGCACGCAATACGCGGAGCGCTATTTCGCCCCGATTGGCGATGAGGATTTTTTCAAACATTGTTATTCAATCACCAGCATGACTTCGCCGAATTCAACGGGCGTTCCATTGTCGACCATGATCTGCGTCACCTTGCCGGATTTGGGTGCGGGAATCTGGTTCATGGTTTTCATGGCTTCGATGATGAGCAAGGTCTGGCCCTGTTTAACCGTGGCACCCACCGTGATGAAGGGTGGCGTTTCGGGGGAGGCTGCCATGTAAACCGTGCCAACCATGGGGGACTTTACAGCGCCCGCCTGATCACCGACCGGGGCTGCAACAGTTGCTGCAGCTGCCACGGGTGCCGCTGCAGCTACCGGGGCAGGGGCTGCCTGATAATGCGCGGTCATTGATTTCGAGACGCGAACCCGCAGGCCCTTTTGCTCAAGCTCGATTTCCGTCAGGCCCGTGGAATTGAGGATTTCCGCCAGATTATCAATCAGCGCCAGTTCCGGTGAACGGGTGACTGGCTTTGCTGTAGGGGCCTTGGTTTTCTTCGCTGCTGGCATAATGAACCTTCTGTGTCGCTGGCAAAAGGGAATCCGGGATTCCTCAGTTGGCGGACCTTATAGGCGGGAAGTAGGTGAGAGGCCAATGGTGAAATTTGTTTTTGGTGATTGCCACTGATTTCTACTTGTGGCCGATAGAGTATCTGTCGATAAATAAAAAAATCAAACGCCTCCACGTTGTATTTCGGTGACAAGCAGCATTTTGGCCGTAAACTCTCAGGTTTGATTTTGGGGAGTCTCACGTTGAATGACAAAAAATAGTTGGACTGTGGAAGAGCGTGTGGTGGCAATTGCAGTTGTCGTGTTCTTGCTAGGAAGTTTGCTGCATGCTGTATGGAATGTCTCGTCACTCAACACAAAAGAAGCCGTAACAGCCGAGTTAAGGAACCTTAAGCACTCAGCTGATGTAAGTAGAGATATTCAAGAAGGATGCGATGTTGCGTCGTTGCCTATCATGAAAGAGTGTGTTTTTCGGCGTATTCTTAATGATGCAGAAAATCAGCGTGCTGAGCTTGATCTTATTGCTCAAAATGCGACAGCAAGATGGACCTTTTGGATGTTAGTCACTTCGCTTGGGTCTACTGCCATTAGTTTTGCAGGTCTCTACTTCTTGGCCGCCAACCTACTGGAAATGAGGAAACAAAGAACTCTGTCGCAGCAATCAGCAGACGCTGCTGTAGAAGCAGTTCGTGTCGCCCATGAAGGTTTGGCAACAGATCGCGCATGGATGACTTTTTCAGAATGCCATGTCAGAGAAATACATGAAGGAAGTTATTTGGGTGCCCCAGTTGACTATTTTGGCGTTTGGCTAAAGTGGTCAAACAATGGCCGTAGCCCAGCATTGAAATGTATGGCCAGCGTTCAATCGTTTGTTTTTCCTGTCGAGAATTTGAACCGCGTGCAAGGATTACTTCCGCGCTTCGACGCCGAAATATCTCTTTCTGGCACCCAGGGTGTAATAGGTCCAGGAAATTGGATGATTAGCAATGAGCAGTATTTTACAGCCGCGCAAGCTGAAGATGTACGTGCTGGACGTTCAGTCTGGATAGTTTACGGGAAGGCCATCTATCAACATATGTTCGATAGCAAAATGAGGTTTACAGAAACTACAATCAAGATACAACTTCCTGGACTGGGCGTAAACCCTGACGGTCAGTTGGGTACGCGGATCGATATTGGTTTCACAGGGCCACAAAACGACGCTACTTAAAAAAGCAAAGCAATACCCGTGGGCTTTGTGTTTTTTGTTCATGTGGATTTTCAAAAGTTTGGCTGGGGGACTAGGATTCGAACCTAGACTAGCGGAGTCAGAGTCCCTCCAATCAATTTGAAGATGCACAGTTTTTCCTCCAACCAAGAGGAAATCTCACCATGTTAAATCAATGCCTTACAACCGTTTTCCCGACTGGAAAACCACCACCAGAAAAAGAAAAACCCGCGACGGTGGCAGCCGCAGCGGGTTCGGAATTGGTATGTGAAAATGCAACGAAGTCTACATACCAGTTAAAAACTGCACCCGCAACAATAAACGAACGGCAAGCTTGGCACGCCGTCCGGTTTTTCAATAGCACCCCAAAGCTGACGCGGGAAGCCCGAAGGGTGGGAATGGCGCTGGTCATTCTGGCCCGCGCTGTACGCTCAGGCGAAACCAGTGGCGAGCAAATCGCGCAAGAGGCTGGGCTCAGCACCGGAAAGACCGTCGCTGGCTTACACGCGCTCGCCAGCGAAGGCCTGATCAAGCGCACGTCTGCCGGTGGAATGGCCCTCATTTGGGAGGCGCTGCAATGACCGAATTTTCACCAGCAACGGAACTTAACAACGAAGAAATCAAAGAGGTGGCGGAATGGCGATGGAAGGCCGTTGAGGCCTTTCTGGCCTTGGACGTGTCGCCGCTGGCCTCGCGCCTGGGTGCCAAGCTGATCGCCGTGATGAACGCAAAAACTCGCGAATGCTATCCAAGTGAGGTTCGGCTTGCGGCTGAACTCAGATGCTCTTCTCGAGCAATACAAAAAGCCAAAGCCGAATTGAAAACTACAGGGGTACTAGATTGGGAGACACCAATCGGACGTCGTGGTGGATCGTACTACCGCTTTAATTTCGAGTTGCTCGGCAAGTACAATGAGATTGCGAAGCTTGAGGGAAACAAAGCTGTCAGGCTGCAAACAGAAGCCAACCGCAACTCTTCATACATGCCAAGGCGTCGTTTAAAGGCATCATCCGCACCAGATTTGGAAGCCTTGAAGTCGAAAACTCAGGTTCGACAACCCGAAGCAGCGTTCGGGTTAAACCCAATCCAACACGAACCACAGTTCGGGACAAAACCGCCGATTTTAGTTTCCAACACGAACAATGGTGCAGTTCAACCCGAACAAATAGACACTCCAACACGAACAATGGAGACATTTAACCCGAACCCCAGTTCGTATGACATTACTCAATACATTACTCAATCTACATTCCCTACTCATCACGACGTTCGCAAGTCGAACGCCGCCATGGAAGATGCAATCCCAAAAGCTGAAATCTCAAAACCAAAAAGACCTCGATGCAGCTTTCAACGAATGGTGACGGAGTTTGGCGTCAATGATCAAGTCGCTGATCAGATAACACGACTGGACGTTACCATCCGCGGCGAGGCCGATTTGATGTTTGCCACCAAGGGGAGGAATGCAGCCGCTCGCTTTCTGAAATCCCAAGGCATCCCGCTTGAGGTGGAAACACTGCAATGAAACTCACCCTCACCGGACAATCCATTCTTGAAAAATATGGGAACTCGCTCGCTCGGTTGAGCGACGTGCAGGTGAAGCAGGTCATGGCCCGCGCATTGAACCATGAAGGCGATAAAGGCCGCACTCAGATCAGTCGTGCACTCGTAACGCAAACCGGAATCAAATACGGGCTGGTGATGAAGGGATTGAAAACGATCCGCGCTTCATCGTCTTCGCTGGAATACAAATTGATCCAAAGAGGCGAGGAAACCAATCTGAACCTCTTCAATGCACGACAAACCAAATCTGGCGTGAGCGCTTCACCATGGAATGTCCGGCGCATCTATCCGGGTTCATTCACAATCGGAAAGTATGCCGACAAAGTGTTCAAGCGAACTGGCCCGAAGCGGTTCCCGATCAAGCCGCTTTACGGTCCGAACCTTGCCCGTGAAATCGTGAAGGGTGAGGCAAAAATCGCGTTCGAACGAATCCCGCAATCATTGGCCGAACGCGTCGGCCATGAAATTTACCGTGAACTTCTGAAAGGATAATCCATGAAAATCGATCTCAAATTCCCGTTCCAAATCGGTGACAACACCATTTCGTCGGTGACCCTTCGCCGGGCCAAGGCAAAGGACATGCGGGTTATCGCAAGGCATGGCAAAGCACTCAGTGCGGTCGCCAGTGGCGAAGGGCAGGGCATGAACGAAGAAATCACCATCGCCACGCTTTCAATGATCGCGTCTATGACAGACCTCGACATAAACACAGTGGACGAAATCGACATTGAGGACGTGACTGTTATCGCGGAAGCAATGAACGGTTTTTTTCCGGATCAGCCACCCATTTCGCCGAAGAGTGGCGCGTGATCGTGGCCGACGTTGCGCACACCCTTTCGACGCCATTGAACGAGGTGCTTGATATGGATTGGCAAGACGTCACCGCCTGGCACGCTGAAGCCCTTCGCATTTCAGGAGTTTCACCAACATGAATACTTTGACCGCAACGCTTGCCGTCAAACTGCTCGATCAGGTGACAGGGCCAGCGGGCCGCGCTGCAGCTGCATTGCGAGCCTTGAAAGGCACGGCGGACGGCGTCAACACCTCAGGGCGAGGTATCGAAGCCGCTGCAGGCCACCTGCAAAAAGCCACAACCGCACATATGGCAACGCTACGAAAGTTGCAGGGCAAGTTTGTGGTGAGCGCTGCAGCAACAGCTGGTTTCGTATTGGCCATGAAAGCACCAATCGAAGCCGCAATGCAGTTCGAAACGGTGCTTACGGATATCGCTCAAAAATCTGGCCTTGCACAGGAAAAAACCAGCGCCCTTGGAGAAACACTCAAAGAGCTGGCCAAGGCAGTTCGGCAAACCGCACAAAGCCTTGCAACGGGTGTTGATGCGATGGTCGGCATGGGCTTGGATCCCGATGCAGCAACAAAACTCATTGGCCCCATCGGAAGGGCAGCAACCGCCTACCGCGCTGACATCGAAGATCTTGCCAGGGCTGGTGTTGCAGCAATCCAGAATTTGAAAATTGATCCGTCACAGTTTGCCAAAGCCCTCGACATCATGGCTCAGGCCGGAAAAGATGGCGCATTCGAACTGAAAGATATGGCGCAATATATCCCTTCATTGGCCGCTGCTTTTCAGGCTCTTGGACAAAGTGGGACAGGGGCCCTCGCCGACATCGCTGCCGCTTTGGAGATCGTGCGAAAGACAACCGGAGATTCAGCCACGGCAGCCACCAATCTCGAAAACGTATTCCAGAAAATCCAGTCTCCCGAGACAACGGCCAACTTCAAGAAGTTTGGGATCGACATTCGCAAAGAACTTAAAAAAGGTCTTGAGGAAGGTAAGTCACCGATCGACACTCTCGTCGAACAGACGATGAAAGCATTGAAAGGCGATTTGTCAAAACTAGGCGACCTCTTCGCCGACGCGCAGGTGCAGAAGGGCTTGCGCGCACTCATTCAAAACTTTGAGGAGTTCCACAAAATCCGGGAAAAGGCGTTGGGTGCCAGCGGTGTTGTCGACACTGACTTCGAAACCCGCATTGGAACATTGCAGGCAAAGTTGGACGGCTTCAACGCGTCACTGCAGAATTTGGCCATCACCTTCGGTACCGCGCTCGGGCCTGCAATAGGTGGATTGCTTGAAGTCGCCACACAAGCCGTCGATGCACTGGAAAAAATCGTGGCACTCAATCCTGAAATGGCAAGCGGTGCCGTTCTGGCAGCCGGTGGTCTACTCTTGTTGAACACCGCCGCGCTGGGGCTTCGTCTCACAATGGCGGGTTTCGCGGCGCTGCAACTTACATCGTTGACAACACTTGCTACCTTGGCAGCGGGTGGAACAGCGGCAGGTCTTGTATCAATTGCCGGCGGGATCGTGGCAATCGGCCTCGCCCTTTCGGAATTGCAGAAATATGAGCCTGCAATGCAGAAATGGATCGACCTGAACCTGCGGCCAGAGGGAAAGGCTGGCACTGGATTTAAAAAGCCCGAGGGTTTTCAGATGATAGGAACTGGAACGGCTGCCGCTGCAGGCCAGGCTACCAACGAATGGCTTCGAAAACTTGGTAGAAATGTGCTGGATATTATCAACCCACCAAAGCCAGACGATACCCGTCCACCTGTTGGAACAGGCAAGGGCGGGAATCGCTATGTAGAGCCACTTAAAATATTGGGGGATCAGGCGGGGATCAAGGTCGAAAGTACAAATGCCAACAGCAAAATCGCCGAAGTCAAAACCAATCTCGACAACCTCTCAACTGTCACAGCAACCCCCATGGTGGCGCTGGCAGGTGCCGAGGCCACGCTGTCGGTTCTCAAGTCCATTCTCGACTACATCAAGCAAATCAACTCCACACAGGTTTCACCGCCTGGCATACGGGGCGTTCATGCCGATGTCGGTGCCGCTGGTTCTTCGGGCTGG
>JANPCL010000199.1:0-13945 GCA_031430915.1 Hyphomicrobiales bacterium | reverse complement strand
ATCGACGTGAGATCGGCCAATGTCAATTCGGCTTCGGCGGCGCGGGCTGTGAGAGCGTCCATTTGCTCGCGCGCCTTGGCGGCGCGGGCGATCCATTGTTGTGTCTCGGTTTCGATGGCTGACAGGCGGTCAGCGCGCATTCTGGCTTCGCGTTCCAGACTGTCGTGACGGGCGCGGGCTTCGCCATAGACCGAGCGGCTGCGGTTGAGGCCATCGCGAAGGCCTGTCACTTCGATGTTTAAACCGTCGAGCGCGGGCAAGGCGGCGAATTCAAGTTCGGAGGACGCGCAGAGTTGGTTCACGTCCTGCAACTGCGCGTCGGTGCGGCGCTGGGCTTCATCGAGGGCAGAGGTTTGTGCGGTTTGTTCGGCTTGCTTCCGCTCAAACGTTTGTAGTGAGCGACGTGCGACTTCAAGGGCAGCACCTGCGGCACGCGACGCCTCGCGCTTGTCGCGCTCGGCGCGGGCACCCTGTTCGACCGTGGTGCGAGAGTGTTCGAATTCTGTTTTGGCAGTCTCGGTTTTGGTTTGCGCGTCCTGAAGCTGGGCTTCCAGTTGGGTCAGGCGGTTGCGTTCGGCCAATCGCTTGGCGGCGGCGGATGGCGCATCGGCGGCAGAGACGAAACCATCCCAGCGCCAGACGTCGCCTTCACGGGACACCAGCTTTTGACCGGGGCGCAGTTGCGGCTGCAAAGCGGCGCCCACGGCTTTCGATATGACGCCGACATGGGCCAATATACGCGACAGGGCTGCTGGACCGTCCACATGTTTCGACAGAGGCGTTGCATCGGCGGGTAGGGACATCGTTTCGTCTAGTGGCGGAAGGCCCCGCCAATGGATGGGTGCACCTTCATCGGACGACGCTTCAATGTCGTCACCCAGGGCGGCGGCGAGGGCTGTTTCGAAGCCGGGTTCCACCATCAGCGCATCAACCAGGGCGGGCCAAAGGTCTCCACCATCAGTGCGCAAGAAATTGGTCAGTGTACGGACTTCTGTTTGCAGGCGTTCAGAGGCACGGCGGGCTTCGTCGTAGGCTTGACGACGATCTGCTTCCATCTGCCGAGCCACGCGAAGGGCAGCTTCCGAATGACCCGCGTCATGTTCGGCGACTTGTGCCGCTTTCACGGCGGCTTCTACTGCGGCGGCGAGCGTTACGCCATCGCCCGCATCACCCAGCAACGCCATGAGCTGTTGGTGGCGGCCAGCAAGGGATTTTTGTTCCGTATCCAGTTTCTGGATTCTGGATTTATGTTCGTTGATGGTGCGTTCAATAGCGCCGCGCTGGGCTGCAAGTTGCGACAGGCGATTGGCGGCTTCGTCGGCGGCTTCCTGGGCGCTGGCCAAAGCTTCAGCTGCTTCCTGAACTGCGGCAGCCGCTTCTGTCCGTATGTCCTGACCATTCTGGGCCGAGGCTTGCAGTGTTTCTTTTTCCGTGGCGAGACGTGCGATCACGCCATCGGTATCAGCAAGCAAGCCTTCTTCGCGGGCCACGTCAGCATTGGCTTGCTGGCGGCGTTGCTTCAGTTCCGAAATGCGACCTTCGATGCGTTTTTCTTCTTCATCAAGCGAGACGCGCTCCAGTGTGAGACGCTGCAGCACGGCAGCGCGCACGGTTTCCTGCTCACGCAAGGTTGGAAGTGTGTCGCCCAGTTCGTCACGACCACGCAGCTTTTCGGAGGCGGATCTTGTGTGTTCGGCTAGCAACCGGGTTGCGTCGCCAAGCGCCGCAGAATCACGCGTAGCATCGGCAGTTGCGTCTCGCCATGCCACAAACAAGCCCGCTGCTTCGAGCTTGCGAATTTCAGCTGAAACAATCTTGTATTTCTGGGCTTGCCGTGCTTGGCGCTTCAAACTGTTCAACTGGCTTTCCAGTTGGGCTGCCACATCATCGATACGGCCGAGATTGGCTTCCGCTGCTTTCAGTTTCAATTCCGCATCATGGCGGCGAGTGTGCAAGCCGGTGATTCCGGCGGCTTCTTCCAGAATCAATCTGCGAGCTTGCGGCTTGGCATTGATGATCTCGGCAATTTGTCCTTGCTTCACCAGTGAGGGTGAGCGAGATCCTGTGGAGGCATCGGCGAACAGCAATTGCACGTCCTTGGCGCGCACCTCCTTGCCATTGACACGGTAGGTCGAGCCCGCATCACGCACAATCGCGCGGCTGATTTCGAGGTGTTCATTGTCGTTGAACTGGGGCGGAGCTGTCCGGTCGTCATTGCCCATGTAGACCATGACTTCCGCCATATTGCGGGACGGGCGCTGGCTGGTACCAGCAAAGATTACATCTTCCATGCCGGAGCCGCGCATGGACTTGTATGAGTTTTCACCCATGACCCAGCGCAGGGCTTCCAGCAGATTGGATTTGCCACAGCCATTCGGCCCCACAATTCCTGTGAGGCCGGGCTGGATATGGAGTTCTGTTGGCTCAACGAAGGATTTGAAACCCGTCAAGCGCAGTTTGTTAAATCTCATGTGCCCCTGCCCAAACGTGGAAAGACGCTGCCGGGGGTTAGCCCAGCAGCGGGTCGATGGCGGCTTTCAGGCCTTCCACCGTATATTCGCCCTTGTAGTGATCGCCGTTGATAAAGAAGGTGGGAATGCCCTGCACGCCAAAGCCATCCGCCTTTTCGCGTACTTCGAATATGGCCTTGGCCACATCCTTGTTATTCAGGCAGGCATTGAAACTTTCTTCGGTGAAGCCGGACTGCAAGGCAATTTTCTTGAGTCCTTCCAGCGGGTTTGGCACCCAGTCTTTTTGCGTCTTGAAGAACACGTCAATCAGCGGGAAATATTTTTCCTTGGGTGAACAGCGGGCAATCATGAAGGCACCCAGAGCCGCGTCATTGTGCGGGTACTCGCGGAAAATGAACTTTACTTTGCCTGAGTCGATAAAGTCAGTTTTGAACTTGGTGAACTGCTCATTGTTGAAGGCTGCGCAATGGGGGCAGGAGGCCGAGGCATATTCAATGACAACGATCTTCGCGTCATCCTTGCCTATGGCCATATCACCCATTACGGGCGGCGTGTTGAGGGCCACCTTGTCAACAACAACGGTTTTTTCTTCCTGCGCAAAGGCAGGGCTGGCGATGGCTGCCACTGCAACGCCAGCCAACAGGCTGCGACGATTCATCTGTTTCATAAGCTTTTCCTACTCGAAGTTAAGGGGTTAAGGCCACGGTGTTATTTGGCCTGTGGAGAACGTGGGGTTTTGCTGGAAATGCCAGCCCCCAGACGGGTGAGGGCATCAGCGAGATCCGGGTCCGTGACGGGCGCAACCCGGGCCAGAACGTCAGGCGGTGCAACGGGCGGGGCAGACTTGGTTTTCACGATTTTGCGGAAATCATGGGCCTGCAGCACTTTCAAGCCGGTAACCGCGCCGTAGCCCAGAAAGCCGTTGACCCGCTCAATGATGCCAGAGGCCAGATATTCCACTTCCAGCCCGCGCCCGGCTTGCACTTTTATATGCAGCGTGCCGCCGGATTTGCCTTCGGTTTCCCGGGGCCAGCGAATTTTCTCTGGCCGCGATACGTTGGCCACCTGGTCGCCCACAATCTGCGGCCAATTGGCCAGCACGTCACCTTGCGCGAACCCATGTTTTTTGAACACTGGCGCAGTCAAAGTACGGAAATGCTTGTCGAGTCTTTGCATCTGTGAAATGTCGTCTTTTCAAAGCGGAGTCTCAAGTAAATTCATGGCAGAACAAGGGCCAGATCATAAACTCAGCGTGAAGCTGCTGGCTTGGTATGACGTCCATGCCCGCGTGCTGCCGTGGCGGGCCGTGTCGCCAGCACGGATGGACCCCTATAAAGTCTGGCTGTCGGAAATCATGTTGCAGCAGACCACCGTGGCTGCAGTCAAAGACTATTTTCTGAAATTTGTGTCCCTGTGGCCCACGGTGCAGGATTTGGCGGGTGCTCCGCGCGAGGATGTTTTAAAAGCCTGGGCTGGACTTGGCTACTACGCCCGCGCCCGCAATCTGCATGCCTGCGCGCAAGTGGTCTTGGCTGAATTTGGCGGACGATTCCCAGACGATGTTGACAAGCTTTTGACGTTACCGGGCATTGGACCCTATACTGCGGGTGCGATTGCAGCGATCGCCTTTGACAGGTCTTTTGCCGCTGTTGACGGTAATGTGGAGCGGGTGATTTCGCGGCTGGACGCGATTGAGACCCCACTGCCGCAATCGAAACCCTTGATCAAGATGCGCGCACAATCCCTGATGCCAAAGCGGCGTGCGGGGGATTTCGTGCAGGCGCTGATGGATCTTGGTGCCACCATCTGCACGCCGAAAAATCCCAACTGTCTGATCTGCCCGTGGCTTGCAGAGTGCGCCGGGCAGAAGCAAGGCATCGCCGCGACCCTGCCACGGAAATTGCCAAAACAAGCGCTACCGACCCGGAATGGCCATGGCTTTGTCGTAGAAAATGCACGGGGCGAAATTCTGTTGCGACGAAGACCGGACAAGGGATTGCTTGGTGGAATGACAGAGGTTCCCGGGTCAGCTTGGGAGAGTGCGTTGCCAGAGATGGTGCCGCCACTATCAGCCGAGTGGAAAAAGCGGCCAGGTGTTGTGGCGCATAGCTTCACGCATTTTCACCTTGACGTGGAGGTGTGGGTGGCACGTGTGGAAGTTGAGGCTTTGCCAGATGACAGTTATCGCTGGGTGCCGAAAGCTGATGCGCAAAGCGAAGCTCTGCCCACAGTGATGCGAAAGATTCTGGCGCATGGGTTGAAGGGGTGATGTGGCCCCTTTCTCTCACCCATAGAACCCTGCATGACCCTTCCTCAATTCGGCTTTCTGCACTTTGCCCATGGCATTGCGGGGCAGTTCAGTGACGAAGATGATACGTTTTGGAACTTTGAATGCGGCCAGTTTTATTTTCAGTCCGTCGATTAAAGTACGTTCGTCCAGCACATCATGCGTTGCCACAACTGCTGTGACTGCCTCGCCGAAATCCTTGTGGGGCAAGCCGATCACTGCCGACTCGATGACACCGGGGAGGGCGTCGATGACCTCTTCGATCTCTTTGGGATAGACATTGAAGCCGCCCGTTATGATCAAGTCCTTGGCGCGGCCGGAGATGACGAGGTAGCCGTGCGCGTCGATGTGGCCGAGATCGCCCGTGATGAAGAAGCCATTGTCGCGTTTGTCCTCGCGGGTTTTTTCGGGGTTGCGCCAATAGCCCTGGAAGACGTTGGGACCGCGTACTTCGATCATGCCGTCGTTGATTTGCACTTCGACGTGGGGCAACGGGAAACCAACGGTGCCTGCCCTTCTGGCACCGTCGTATGGATTTGATGCAATCATGTTGGTTTCGGTCATGCCGTAGCGTTCGAGAATGGCGTGGCCGGTGCGAGTTTCAAACTCCGTGTGGGTTTCGGCCAACAGCGGTGCAGAGCCAGATACGAAGAGGCGCATGTCTCTGGTGTTGTCGCGCGTTACATGCGGCATCAAGCGGGTGTAGAACGTTGGCACGCCCATGAAGGCAGTTGCTTTATGCAGATCGCTGATGATGGCTTCTGGGTTGAATTTGCGGTGGAACAAAAGTTTCCCACCGCTTAGCAATACCGTGTTCATGCCGACGAAAAGCCCGTGCGTGTGATAGACGGGCAGCGCATGCAGAAGCACATCATCGGCGGTGAATTTCCAGATGTCGATCAGTGCCAGCGCGTTCGATGCGAGGTTGGCGTGGGTGAGCATGGCACCCTTCGAACGACCCGTGGTGCCGGAGGTGTAAAGAATGGCCGCGATATCGTCCCATGTGGCGGGGGCGTTGGTGACGTCTTCGCTACCATCGAGAATGGTGCCGTGGCCCGCATCGTCGAGCGTGAAAATCTTCGCAGTGGTGTCGATTTGTTTCTTTGGATCAACGACGAAGGCGAAGGCTTCGGCGTCGTTCAGGAAATATGAAATTTCAGACGGCGTGTAAGCGGTGTTGAGCGGCAGGAAAATAAAACCGCCACGCACGCAGGCCCAAAACAGGGCGAGGGCTTCGATGGATTTTTCGACTTGTATGGCGATGCGGTCGCCGGGTTTTGCGCCGGCGGATGTGAGCGTGGACGCCATGCGTCCGGCAATGGACCAGAATTGTGCACGCGTGACTTTTCGTCCATCGTCGCAAGTCGCGAATACGGCGTTGGAAGATTCAAACCGGGATTTGAGAAGCTGACCAAGGTTTGTAGCTTCAAGACCGGATTTCCAAGCGGAAGAAAATTGTGTGCCCATGGTACCAGCTTAAATCAAATGAGCAGATATCTCCAGCCGTGCAAACAACCCTTTCCAGACCACATTCCTTGTCACATAACTTTGCAGTGTTTCAGATCGGTTTTCTGGCGTTGATGCGGGCCACTTTTTTCTCATAGCGGGCATCCATCATGGCTTGGCATTCCTTTGAACCGTCATGCCAGGTGCCGAACCATTTATCGAGGGGGATCAAGCCGTCGCCGCCATAGTTCACTTCGAAATGCTTGTGGTGCAGATAATGGAGATAGGCGTGACTATCGAGACCCTTCTCGTCGGTCAACTCCAGCTTGTCGAAACCGATGTGCCCATTGACGGCACCATATCCTGCCATGTGAAGCTGGACCAATGCAATCAGTGGATTTGATGGAAGCACCAGATGCCACCACAACACGCCGTGATAGAGAAATGTTTCCACGGGGTGCATGGACAACGAAGACCATGGCGAAGGGTTTACAGAGTTGTGATGCACCGAATGAATATGTTTATAGAGCGGCGGCCAGTGAATGGCGCGGTGGATGAAGAAGAAGTTTACCTCATGTATCACTGGCGCCATACACAGCAGGAAAGTCAGCCAATAGGGGTGTTCTGACCAGTCCAGCCAAAACACATAGCCATTGGCAAAGCTCCACAGCATCAACACTTCAACCACCGTCCACATCGTGATGCCGGATAGATAGGTGCGCAAGAAATTGTCAATGTTCTGGCTTTTGAAAAAGAACACGTCTGAGGGTTGATCTCCCGGGAATTTGGCATTGTACTTGAAGCGCGTGCCCTGCTTGCGTTTTCTATAGTACAAAAACTCAATCGACCCATACATGATGAAAATGCCGATGGCGTTGATGGAATAGAGCCAGAGGGCCCAGCCAAGGCTCAGGCTTTTCATGGTGTCCCAATCCGGCAGGATATAGCGCCAGTACAACAGCGTCACTGCCATGTGAAATATGTTCCACGGCCAGACATAGCCAATCAGGAAGCCAAGCCATTTTTTGAAATCAAGCGGCGTGTTCCAGAAGAAGGCAATTTGAGGGTTGGCCTTGGGGCTCCAATCGCCACGCTTATTGCGCGTTCCATATTGCAGGTCGTCCATTGGCTTACACTTTCACAGGCTTGCCCGTCTGCCACGACAAGGTCGCTGCATCGGCCAGAACCCCCGCCTGCAAGCCATCAAAGCCTGATGGCTTGGGATTGCGATCGCCTGTCTCAACTGCATGTATAAACGTGTTGAGTTCGTTGGTGTAAGCCTGGAAGTAACGCTCGAGGAAAAAGTTCTGCACGGGGTCGGCTTGGGTGCCTGTTCCGTTATGGAGTTGCACTGTGGTGTTGTGAACATTGGCTGCTGACAGCATGCCTTTTGAGCCGTGCACTTCCATGCGCTGATCATAGCCATATGTGGCGCGGCGCGAATTGGTGATGACGGCAATGCGGCCTGATGCGGTTTGCATTTGCACGGCCGCCGTATCAACGTCGCCTGCTTCACCAATCCCCTTGTCGACCAGCGATGATCCCAGCGCCTGCACCACGACGAATTCTTCGCCCATCAGAAAGCGGGCCATGTCAAAATCGTGGATCATCATGTCACGGAACAGGCCGCCTGAGCCTTTGACGTAGGATGGTGGCGGTGGATTGGGATCGCGCGAAATGACGGTGACGATTTCAATGGCACCGACGGCACCGGCGCGCAGACGCTTTTCGAGTTCGGCGAAGTTGGGGTCGAAGCGGCGGTTGAAGCCGATCATCAGGGTGGATTTGTTCTTCTCCACCACTTTCAGGGTTTCATGAATATTGGCAACGTCCAGCGACACCGGCTTTTCGCACATGATGGCTTTGCCGTTATTGGACGCAGCCTGAATTTGTTCGGCGTGGAAGCCGGTGGGTGAGCCGATCAAGACTGCATCGACGTCTTTCGCCTTCATGATTTCGTCAACCGTGGCAACTTTAGCGCCGTACTGGGCGGCCAGGCTTTCTGCTGCGGCTGGCATTGCGTCGGCAATATAGGCGAGCTTGGCTTTGGGGCTGTTTGCAATGGTGGCCGCATGCACTTTGCCAATACGGCCAGCGCCGATGACGCCAAATCTGATCATGATAATTCTCCGTTGTAACTGTTGAAATCAATTTCCCTCATCCGCCCTTCGGGCACCTTCTCCCGTTAGAAGAAACGGGAGAAGGCTGATCGGGTTTGCCTTCTCCCGCCCCTTTGGGCGGGAGAAGGTGGCCGAAGGCCGGATGAGGGGCCGATAGAATTACTTTGATTGTGACATCGCCTTTTTGAATGCCGCCATTTCTTCCGGCGGTGCGTGAACGATGTATTCCTGCGTCGGCCAAGCACCGGATTGCACTTCATCCACGAAGCTTTTGAAGGCACCCACGCGAATGTCCTGAATCCTGGCGTATTCAACGGCGAGGTCTGCGTATTTTTTGGAATGCCTTGGAACCTTGCCTGTGTTGTACCCCAGCACATCACAGCCAAAAAGATACTGACAATCGCCACCCTTGCCGCCGCCCATGGAGACGAGGAAGAGTTTGGTGTGCTTGGCGATTTCGGCAGTCACTTCCGGCGGTACAACTTCGATTTCGACACCAAAAGCTCCTACTTCTTCATAGCGCTTGCAGCGTTCCCAAACGTCCATAGCGGAGGCTGCGGTTTTGCCCACACCTTTGAAACCACCCGTCCATGTGCAGTAATGTGGCACGAGACCGACGTGGCCGATGACGGGGATATAGTCCTTCGCCATGCGTTCCACCGTGTCGAAGGAGGCGGCGCAATAGACTGCGTCGGCTCCGGCATGCATCATATCGAAGGCCCATTGCATGTAGGCGTCCTGTGAAGCGGGTGCGCCGTAGAGCGGCATGCCAGGGACTGCGAACAAGGTTGGGGCCACGTTGCGGAAATGTTTTTGCACCAGCATTTCAGGCGGCACTGAAACCATGTCAATGCCTGCGGCCTGGGCCGCTGCCAACTCGTCCCACGTCTCGGTGCGCATCATGGTATATTGATACTTGCCCTTGTTGGCGCGGATGTCGGCGACGGTCGGTTTCTTGCTGGCCATGATTTATCCTTTGAGCAGCGCTTTGAGGGGTTGCGCGGGGTCAGCCAAAATTTCTGGGGGTGGTTTCATGTTTTTGGCCATCATCATCTCGGACATTTTGATATCGCGGCCTATCGATGTGCCGGGGCCAATGCCACTGGCGCCCATCAATGTTCCATCGTCTGCAAGATGAAACAGCACAACAGTGTTGTCGTTGATTTTGCGCGTTACAGTGTTTGGCCCAAGGTCGGCCATGCCTGCGATTTGCAGACCGAGATCATATTGATCTGACCAGAACCACGGAATGGCGTTGTGGGTCTTGCCGCCGCCCAACATGTTTTCAGCAGCGGTTGCGGCTTGATCCTGGGCAGAGCGCCAGGCTTCCAAACGCATGCGGCGGTTGTTGTGTTTTGTGTTGACGTAGGAGGCGCAATCGCCTGCCGCATAAATATCAGGGTCAGAGGTTTGCATATGTTCGTTGCAGGCAATGCCGTTTTCGATGGTGAGGCCAGCATCGGCGGCAAGCGTCACATCGGGCGCAGCACCTATGCCTGCGATGATGGAATCAGCAGGAAGCACCCGGCCATCGGCAAGGTGAACGGCATCAGCTGTAAGGTGTGACAGGGCGGTGCCCGTCAACATGGTCACACCATGTTTCACGTGCTCATCGTGAATAATCTTGGCGATGGGTTCAGGCACGCCGCGCATGAGAATGCGGGGTTGGGCCTCCACTACGGTGACGTTGCAGCCGCGCTTTGCGGCGGACGATGCGAGTTCAAGACCGATGAAACCGCCGCCGATGATGACGATGCTTTTGCCGGGCTGGAAGCGTTTGCGCAGGTCAAGCGTGTCTTCATGGTTGCGCAAGGTCAGTGCATGTTCGCCGCCGGGGAGTGTCAGTTTGCGCGGTTTGGCACCAGTGGCCAGCAGCAGCTTTGAATAGGATTGTGTTGTGCCGCTACTAAGGGAAACTGTTTTTGCAGCGCGATTGATTTTTGTGGCTTGCAAGCCGTTGCGCACCGTGACGTTTAATTCGCGGGCGATGGTTTCGTCCATGAGCCAAACGGGTTCTGGTTCGCCCTCTTGCAGGATGGACGATTTTGACAGGGGTGGGCGGTCGTAAGGCAGATGCTGTTCTTCGCCAATGAGGACAATGTCGCCTTCATAGTCATTGGCGCGAAGGTTGATGCAGGCCCGGGCACCGGCCATTCCAGCACCGATGATGACGATGGGGGCGGTCAACGCAAATTACTCCCGTCATTCCCGCGAACGCGGGAATCCAGACTGTCAACCAGCTCGCTTGTGGAAAGTCTGGATTCCCGCGTTCGCGGGAATGACGAGCTTGTGTGTGAACAAATCAAATCGCCCACCCCACTCAACCCACGTCAATGAAAAGCTTGCCGCCTTCAACTTTCGTGGGATAGGTTTTCAGGTTCACACACGCTGGTGCACCTTTGGCCGCACCTGTCCGATAGTCAAAGCGGCCATTGTGTTTCGGGCATTCGATGATGTGGTCCATCACCAGGCCGTCGCAGAGGTGAATCTTTTCATGAGTGCAGAGGCCGTCCGTGGCATAGTATTTGTCGTCGGGTGAACGATAGAGCGCATAGGTTTTGCCCGCGTGATCGAAGCGGGAAACGTCTTCGTTGTCGATGTCGTCAGAAGCGCAGGCTTCAATCCAGTTTGCCATTTGTGTGTCCTCTTTATTCAGCTGCCATTTGGCCGTGCAGCTCGGGGCGATAGGGTTTTGCCGTGGGGGGGAGTTCGCGGAGCAGAAAATAGTCTTCGCCCTTGAACTGCCGCACCCAGGCCGGAATCATCTCCTTGTAGCAGGCCCAGATCGACGTGCTAGGGGCAGGCAGATCATTTTTGATCAGCTCATGCAGGCGCGGCAAAGCGTGATAAGGCACCATGGGGAACATGTGATGCTCGATGTGATAGTTCATGTTCCAATAGATGAAGCGCGAGATGGGGTTGATGTAGACGGTGCGGGAATTCATGCGGTGGTCGAGCACGTTGTCGGCAAGGCCACCGTGCTGCATGAGGCCGGTGAGAACGTGATGCCACGCGCCATAGAGGCGAGGTGTGCCGATCAGTAGAATGGGTAGCCACGATCCGAGGTAAAGTGCGAGTGCTATAGTTGCGGCATAGATCACGGTCCAGATTCGGGCCACCAAGATGACCTTGTGCCATTCCATTTCGGGGATGAAGGTTTTTTCGTCGGCGGTGATTTTACCCGTTGCATTGATGACCATCATTTTCATGGCACCCCAGGCGTCAAGCACACCGACATAGGCGAGCAGTGTTTGCAAGGCCGCGGGTGGGCGCATGACGGCGATTTCGGGGTCGAGGCCGACGATGACGGTGTCCGTATGATGTCGCGTGTGGCTCCAGCGCCATCGTGTTGGGTTGCGCATGATCATGAAGCAGGCGATGTGATAAACCGTGTCGTTCATCCACGTGGTTTTGAAGGCGGTGCCATGGCCGCATTCATGCCAGCGCGAGTCGGTGGCAGAACCATACAGCACACCGTAAGCCAGCAGTGGCAGGACTGCCCACCAACTTGGCCAGAGATAAATTGCCAATACCGCGAAGGTGGCCATGCAGCCCAGCCAGATGATGGTATCACGTATGGCGGGGCCATCGCTGCGTTTCATCAAGTCCTTGATGTCCTTGCGGGCAATGTCTGTGTGGTACCATTCGGCGGATTTCAGGCCGGATTTCACAGCCAAATCAGCGTCTTGCCCGAGCAAGCCGTAGTCGCGATGGCCGTAATTGGCTATGGGTGAGGTGGCGGTCATGGAATAGCCCTTTGAACTCAAGCTGAAATAGAATGCTTGTTTCAATACGGCAACCGGATTATGAGGGATTTTATCATCTTGCATCATGTTCTATCATTTCAGGAAATCCGACGCTTATGGTGAAACGCCCAACTCTGCATGACCTGGCGCAGGCCGCAGGCGTTAGCATTGCAACGGTGGACCGCGTCATCAACCGCCGCCTGCCCGTCAGCGATGATACGGCCCAGAGGGTGGTCAAGGCAGCGGAGGAGATTGGCTACCACGCCACCAGCCTGTTAAAACGGCGCATCCACGAAATGCCGGTGCGGCGGTTCGGGTTTCTGTTACAGAAGCCTGATGCTTTCTACCGGCAATTGGCTCATGAACTTGTGGGGGCCAGCCGGGCAAGTTCTATCGTTGAGGGCAAGCCTTTCGTTGAATTTGTTGATGACGTGGTGCCCGCGATCATTGCCGAGCGCCTGTTGCAAATTGCCAGGAAATCCGACGCTGTGGCGGTAGTGGCCATGGATCATCCGGTGGTGAATGAGGCTGTCGAAGCGGTGATTGCGCAGGGGAAGCCTGTCTTTACATTGCTCAGCAATCTCAACAGCCCCGCCGTATCCGGTCATTTTGGTGCGGACTCACGGAAATGTGGGCGAATTGCGGGTTGGACGATCAGTCGGCTTGCAAAAAAGTCTGGTAAAATCGGGATTCTGGTGGGCAGCCACCGCTATCTCAATCAGGAATTGTCGGAAATAAGCTTTCGCACTTACATGCGCGAACATGCGCCGGAGTTTCAGCTGCTGGAGCCTATCATCAATCTTGATGATGAACAGATCGCCTATGTGGCTGTGAGCGAAATGGTGGCGGCCAACGCTGATCTTGTCGGGATTTACGTTTCGGGTGGCGGGCAGGAAGGATTGATCCGGGCTTTGCGCGAGTTCTGCGCGCCGCAACAATTGGTGGCGGTGTGTAATGAGCTCACACCAGCGACGCGGGCGGCTTTGCATGACGGGGTGATAGATTTGAGCTTGGGAACGCCGTTTGCCGCCTTGGCGAGACTTTTGGTTGAAGCCATGGCGAAGGGCACAATATCGCAGGATATGCCGCATTTGCGCCCACTGATGTTGCCGCCCGAGGTTTTCATGTCAGAAAATGTATAACCGTGGCGCCTTGATATAAAATGATAGTTTTATGGCGGAAAGCTATCAGGTGATTGACTCTGTACTCTCTTGGAATAAGTTAGTCTTACAAACTCGGAAATGGAACAAATGTTCCATGACTGAGTCACCGCAGCGCGCCACAAGAAGCAAGTGCGGGTAAAGGGAGAAGATCCGGGCAACCCTGTGCCTCGATGGTGTTCATTTGCCTGCTCAAAGCGCATCGGCCAACGACTATGCCTCCTCATGGGGGGAAATCCGGCCAACAACAGGTGCCACCGGACGCCATCATCTAGGAGCCCAAAATGAAAAAGTTTCTTCTCGCCGCCTCAATGGCAGCACTGATGTCCACATCCGCCATGGCCGGCACCAAGATTGGTGTGTCGATGGCTGTGTTTGATGACAACTTCCTCACCGTTCTCCGGAACGGCATTGATGCACAAGGCAAGGACATGGGTGCTGAAGTTCAAATCGAAGATGCTGGCAACGACGTTGCCAAGCAACTCGACCAAATTAAGAACTTCGCTGCCTCGGGCGTTCAGGCCATTATCGTGAACCCGGTTGATACGTCCGCCACACAAGCCATGTCTGATGCAGCAGCTGCCGCCAACATTCCATTGGTTTACGTGAACCGTCAGCCGATCAACGTTGACACGATGCCAGACAACCAAGCCTTTGTTGCTTCGAACGAAGTTGACTCCGGCACCTTGGAAACCAAGGAAGTCTGCCGCCTTCT
>JANPCL010000198.1:0-17782 GCA_031430915.1 Hyphomicrobiales bacterium | reverse complement strand
AAGCCTGAGGCAATCCCGGTCCTGGCTGGTTAACTGGTGGAGAATAGGGTGCGTCCCAAAACATCAAGCAATACCCAAGAAGCCAGCCACATCGCGTTGTTATACATGGCGTATCTTGCTTCCAACGACGAGAAGTTGGGGCAGTTCTGCAACATCTCGGGCCTTGGCGCAGACGAACTCAAAGCCCGGCTGATGGACCCATCCTTTCAGGGTTTCCTTCTCGACACGCTGTTACAAGACGAATCGGAGCTTCTCGCCTTTGTCGCAGACCAGGGTCTGAAACCCGAATCCATAATGCTCGCTCGTTCCAAACTGCCAGGTTTTTCCCATGATACATGAATTCACCCGCCAACAACTTGATGCACTCAAAATTGACGCCAAACGCCCGCTTGTCATTTGCGATGTGGATGATGTGGTCGTGCATTTTCTTCGTGGTTTTGACGCAGTTCTGGCCCGCAGCGGCTACATACTGGAGGTCAGCAGTTTCGCCTTGAACGGCAGTATCATTCACCGAGACACCCGCAGCGAAATGCCGTCAGAACAAGTTTCAAAATTGATCGATGACTATTTCATCGACCAGACCGAACACATGGAAGCCATCGAAGGCGCAGTCTCCTCCCTGCTGGACCTGGGCAACCGTGCGACCGTCGTCATGCTCACCAACCTGCCCCACCACGCCCGCGACAAGCGCATCAGCAATTTGTCAAAGCATGGCCTGCCCTACCCGGTGATCACCAATTCAGGCCCCAAGGGGCCTGCCATCAAAGACCTCGCCAGCCGCACCACCGGCCCGTCGGTCTTTGTCGACGACAGCCCGAGTTTCGTGAAATCTTCCTTCGAATTTGCACCAGATGTAAAAATCGTCCACTTCTTGCACGATGAGCGCTTCAAGAAACTGCATCAACCCCTTGAGTTCGTATCGCACACGACAGGCGAATGGGACGATGCGCGGCGGCACATCGAAGGCGTGATCGGGTAGGAAAGTCGCGCGCTTCATGCTAAGAACATCCTGTGAACACAACCCCACCATCAGGCTTCTGCCGCGATTGCCTTGCCGACACGCAGGCTGATGAACAACGTTGCCACAGCTGCCGTTCCCCCCGCCTCATCCGCCATCCAGAACTGAACCAACTCTGCATCGCCCACATCGATTGCGACGCATTTTATGCCGCCGTCGAAAAGCGCGACAACCCGGCCCTTGCTGACGTGCCGCTCATCGTCGGCGGTGGTACGCGCGGCGTGGTGTCCACATGCTGCTACATCGCCCGCATTCGCGGTGTGCGCTCCGCCATGCCCATGTTCAAGGCCCTGAAACTCGCGCCAGATGCCGTGGTAGTCAGGCCTGACATGGCGAAATATTCCGCCGTCGGTAAACAAGTGCGCGAGATGATGTTGGCGGTCACACCCGCTGTGCAACCTATCTCCATCGACGAAGCCTTTCTTGATCTCACCGGCACCAGCAAACTTCACGGCCAATCCCCCGCCAAAACCTTGGCCAAACTTATCAACGACATCGTCACTTACATCGGCATAACAGCGTCAGTCGGGCTTGCTCCCAATAAATATCTGGCCAAGGTAGCCTCGGATTTGCAAAAGCCGCGCGGCTTCTCGATAATCGGCAAGGCCGAGGCCAAAACCTTTCTCGCAGCAAAACCTGTGGGCATGATCTGGGGCGTGGGCAAGGCATTTGAGGAAAAACTGAACAGCAACGGTATCCATCTGATCGGCCAGTTGCAGACCATGGAACGCAATGACCTTATGGCCCGCTATGGCAGCATGGGATCCAGGCTTTACTACCTCTCACGCGGCGAAGACATGCGCAGTGTCGACACCGATGACGAGTCAAAATCCATTTCCGCAGAAACAACCTTCAACACGGATATCTCCAGCCCCGACGAACTCTCCGCCATCCTCTGGCAACTCAGTGAAAAAGTCGCCCGCCGCGCCAAATCCGAAAACGTCGAAGGCCACACCGTCACCCTGAAATTAAAAACCACCGACTTCAAAAGCCGCACAAGATCCACCACCCTGGGAGATGCCACACACCTTGCGCACCGCATCTACGACGTGGCCCATCCCTTGCTCTTGAAAGAAACAACTGGATCAGCCTTCCGCCTAATCGGTGTCGGCATCTCAAACCTGCAAACCGCTACACATGAGGACTATCAAACCCTCGACATGAAAAACACTGCGCAGACGAAAGCCGAGTTGGCGATTGACGCGATCCGCAAAAAATTCGGGAAAGATGCGGTAGAGAAGGGTTTGGTGCTCAGGAAGAAGGAGGAGTGAGAATTGGGGTAAAAGGCCCTCACCCGCTGCTTCGCAGCGACCTCTCCCGCAAGCGGGCGAGGTGAAGATTCTTCACTTCTCCCGCTTGCGGGAGAAGGTGGATCGCGCGAAGCGCGAGACGGATGAGGGCCTTCCCTCACCCCTCCTCCATGCTCATCAGAGCCGCATTGCCGCCAGATGCTGTGGTATCCTGCGACATCACCCGTTCCACTGCAAAGCGATGCAGATAATGTGGGCCGCCAGCTTTCGGTCCCGTGCCAGAGAGGCCCTCGCCTCCAAACGGCTGCACGCCCACAACCGCTCCGATCTGATTGCGATTGACATATAGATTGCCGACCCGCGCCAGTGACCGCACCAACTCCACAGTCTTGTCAATGCGTGTGTGCAGGCCAAGCGTCAAACCGTAACCCGTTGCATTGATGGCCTCAACAACCTTTGCCAAGTGCCCAGCTTCAAACCGCACCACATGCAGCACAGGCCCGAACACTTCTTCCGTCAACGA
This sequence comes from Hyphomicrobiales bacterium, assembly GCA_031430915.1. Taxonomy (GTDB): domain Bacteria; phylum Pseudomonadota; class Alphaproteobacteria; order Rhizobiales; family Aestuariivirgaceae; genus Aestuariivirga. Next base: position 14,991 of record JANPCL010000198.1, on the reverse strand, counting down.
CCTCAAGTCTTTAAGTTCATAGGCAGCTGGCGAAACGAACGTGCCGTTCGAACAGGCCGCTGGCAATGGCAAGTCCAAGATGATTTTGGCTTCGCGTTTCATCCGCGCCTTGTGCGCATCCAACTTGTCCTTGGCTTCCGCATCAATCACCGGACCCACATCGGTGCGGTAATCCATGGGATCGCCGATGCGCAAGTCTTCCATAGTGCCTTTCAGCATCTCGATGACACGCGGGGCCACATCGTCCTGCACAAACAATATCCGTGCCGCCGAACAGCGCTGACCCGCACTGTCAAACGCCGAAGCCACCACATCACGCACCGCCTGTTCGGCAAGCGCCGATGAATCCATGATCATGGCATTCATACCCCCGGTTTCAGCGATCAATGTCGCCATGGGTCCGGGTCGTGCGGCAAGCGAGCGCGCAATAATCGATGCCGTGACATTGGAACCCGTGAAAGCCACGCCCGCCAACCGCGCATCACCCAAAATCTTGCTGCCAATTCGCGCGCCATCGCCGGGCAGGAAGTGCAGCACACGCGGCGGCACACCAGCTTCCAGCAACAACTTCACAGCCGCATGGGCAACGAGTGGCGTTTGCTCTGCAGGCTTGGCCAAAACCGCATTGCCGGATGCCAAGGCCGCAGCAACCTGTCCCGTGAAAATCGCCAACGGAAAATTCCAAGGCGCAATCGCGGCAAATACCCCACGCCCATGCAGGGTCAATTCATTGCGCTCTCCCGTGGGACCGGGCATTGCTTTTGCTTCAGAAAATTCGGCCCGCGCCATGACGGCATAATAGCGCAGAAAATCCACCGCCTCGCGCAAATCCGCCTGCGCATTATCAAGGGTTTTGCCCGCTTCACGGATGAGCAAGGCCAACAACACATCGCGATTTGACTCATAGAGGTCCGCTGCATTTTCCAAAATTGCAGCCCGCGCCCGGCCACCCATACGGCACCAACTGCGTTGGCTTTCAACGGCAACTTTCAAGGCGTGCTGAATATCCTGATCGGCCACTTCATGCACAGTGCCAAAAAGAACCGAGTGATCCTGCGGTGACAAAATTTTTCGCACGGGCCCGGAGCTCATCGCCACGCCATCAACAATCGCAGTCGCAACATGTTCTTGCGAAGCGGCAGCAAAAACTCCAGCCATCACCCTCTCCCGCTGCGGACCATGCCATGTTGGAAAACCCTTGGAATTCTGGCGATCCGCAAACAGCCTTTGCGGCGAAGCAATGCGGGGGTGCGGGATGGAAGCCAACGCTCTCACCTCATCCACCGGGTCCGCGATAATGTCGTCGATGGGTGCGGTATCATCAGCCAGCCGATTGACGAAGGAGGTATTCGCCCCATTTTCCAACAAACGCCGCACCAGATAGGCCAGCAAATCCTCATGACTGCCGACAGGCGCATAAATCCTGCACGGCTGCTGAATATCACCCTGCCCCACCACCCGCGCATAGAGCGCTTCACCCATGCCATGTAGGCGTTGAAATTCAAAACGCTTGTCTGATCCCGCCATCACGGCAATGGCGGCAACAGTATGCGCATTGTGGGTGGCAAATTGCGGAAAGAAAACATCGCGCCGCGACAGCAAATATTTCGCACAGGCAAGATAACTCACGTCCGTAGAAGCCTTGCGCGTGAAAACTGGGTAAGTCTCAAATCCACCTTCCTGCGCCCGCTTGATTTCCGTATCCCAATAAGCGCCCTTAACAAGTCGCACTGGCAGCACGCGGCCTGTACGTTCGGCGACCGAGGCAAGAAACTGCAAGGCAGGCTTCGCACGACGACCGTAGGCCTGCACAGCAAGCCCCAATCCGTTCCAACCTCCGAGGCTGGGGGCTGCTGCCAACCGCTCAAACATGGCCAAGGACTGGTCTAGCCGCGCCACTTCCTCAGCATCGATGGTAAACCCCGCGTTGTAGCTCTTCGCGCGTTCAGCCAAGGCCAACACGACCTTGAACAACTGCTCTTCACTCTCAGCCCGGTTCTTTTCTTCGTAGCGTGGGTGAAGTGCCGACAGCTTGACCGAGATTGACGGCTGATCGAAGACCAAGCCCGGCTTTGCAGTAGCCCCGATCGCATCGACGGCTTTCTCGTAAGATGCAAGATAGCGCGCCGCATCAGGCCGCGTCATGGCACTTTCACCTAACATGTCATAGGAGAAGCGATAACCGTCAGCCTTCAAGGGCACCGAAGTCTCAAGCGCTTCCTTGATCGTGCGACCCAGCACAAATTGCTTGCCCATGATGCGCATGGCCTGCTTCATTGCCGTGCGGATAATCGGTTCTCCGGAGCGTGTAATCAGCCGCTTCAATGCTGACTTTGCATCAGATTTGGTGCCGCGCCCCAGTTCAACAATCTTGCCCGTCAACATCAAGCCCCAGGCCGAAGCATTGACGAACATCGAGTCCGATTTGCCAATATGATCGGCCCAGTCCCGGTCACCCAACTTGTCGGAGATGAGCAGGTCCGCCGTTTCCGCATCGGGGATCCGCAGCAATGCTTCGGCCAGACACATCAAAACCACACCCTCTTCCGACGACAGCGAAAATTGTTGCATGAACGCATCAATGCCACCCTGTGACGTGCGATTGTCCCTGACAGCCGAAACCAACCCCCGCGCCAAAACCGCTACACGTTGCTTGGCCGCAGCATCAAGTTCAGCATCCGCAGCCAACCGTAAAACCAACGCTGTTTCATCGGCAAACAAGTGTTCAGCAATTGTGGTGCGGTCAAGGGTCATCGACATTCTCCTGAGAATCCTAAGGCAATCATCGCCCTCGCCCCCGTCATAGAGCGGTATCTAAAATTCTATGATGTCGAACTTAGCGAATGCAGGTATTTGTGTTTCACCAAATTATTGTTAAAACGTAGCGTAATTTCGCATCATGGATTAAACTCATAACAAATTTCACCAACACAGGACAATTTCATGGTTGAACTGGATTTCATAGACTACAAACTTTTGGATGTCCTGCAGCAGGACGGTCGCATCTCCGTCACGGACCTGTCAAAGCGCGTCAACCTCTCCCCCACCCCTTGCACATTGCGCATGCGCAAACTGGAAGAACAAGGCGTGATCCATGGCTACAGCGCCCATGTTTCACCACAAGCCCTGGGCATTTCACTTCTGGTATTTGTCACAGTCAAACTACGCGGCACAGATGAAGCGACATTGCGCGCGTTCAACGCCGCCGTGAAACCGGTCAAACAAATCCTTGAATGCCACATGACCGGCGGCGGCTTCGACTATCTTCTCAAACTGCGTGTAAAAGACATGCAGGAGTATCGCCAGGTCCACGGCGGCGTGATTGGTGAACTGCCCATGGTGGAAGGCACCCATTCCTACTTCGTCATGGAGGAAGTAAAAGAAACAACGTTGTTGCCAATTCCAAAACAGAAAGACAAGAACCGCTGATGCCCGACATTGTCCGCACCGTTTCCGAACTCCGACACCACGTCTCTCGCTGGCATGCCACAGGCATGAAAGTAGCAGTGGTGCCCACGATGGGCGCGCTGCATGAAGGTCACCTCACGTTGGTGCAAGAGGGCCTTAAACACGCTGACAAGGTTATCGTCAGCATTTTCGTCAACCCGAAACAATTCGCAGCAAACGAAGACCTCGGCAAATATCCACGCACGCAAGAGCAGGATGTAGAAATGCTGGCAAGCGTGAATGCCGATCTGGTCTATGTCCCCGCTGCGGAGTCCATGTATGCACCCAATTTCGCAACCACAATACACATGGCTGGCCCTGCCCTTGCTGGCCTCGAAGATAAATTCCGACCGCATTTCTTTGATGGCGTGGCAACTGTCGTGTCGAAACTTTTCATTCAGTCGCAAGCTGACGTCGCCATGTTCGGCGAGAAGGACTACCAGCAACTCATGGTCGTGACACAAATGGCCCGTGATCTCGACATCCCCCTCGCCGTCATCGGCATCCCCACTGTGCGCGACGAAGACGGCATGGCGAAATCCTCTCGCAATCGCTACCTCACAAAGCACGAACGCCACCAGTCCACAGCAATCATTCTGACACTGCAACAGGCCGCAGAGAAAATCCGCAAGGGCATAGATCCCCAATCAGCCACCAAAGCTGCGTCGCGCTCTTTGACCACATTGGGCTTCAAGGTGGACTATGTAGCCGCCCGCAATGCCATGACACTGGCACTGCCAAAATCAAAAGATGAACCTCTGCGTCTGCTGGCTGCTGTCTGGATGGGAACAACAAGGCTGATCGATAATATTGCGGTGTAAGAGAGAGGGATCCTCCCTATAACAACCCCAGCGCCGCCAAATCCTTCCGCATCGCTTCCGGCATATCCGCCACCGCCATTTCACCCTGCTTCAAGTCTGGCGGCACGTCAGCTTCTTCGAGGTAGCGCCAACCCTGAAATGCCCGGCGCGGCGTGGGTCGCACGCGAATGATCTGCGGCTTGAAAACGATGCGACAACGGTCAATCCCGTCGCCACCTCTAACGGTTTCGAGATCTGCAATCGGTTGGCGGCACAAGATCAACCCACGAATGACCCAATATAGTGATCCACCACCCAAAACCTCGTCTTTGCGCCGCGGGAACATGCGCGTTACGTGATCCAGAGTGTCATGGCCCTGCTGGCTGAGTTTGACCCAACTTTGCATTTCCTCCACTTCGCTGACGCCAACGCAGAGCTTGATCAGGTGTAACGGCATTTCATTTCCATAGCTTTTGATCCTGTCCTATAGTCCGCCTTGCGGCCCATCAGCAAAAACAACTTTTCCACAGGGATATTGCGCCATGACCACCGTTGCCAAGATCATTGAACTCACCGCCTCCTCGACCAAATCCATCGAAGACGCTGTAGAAACCGGTATCAGGCGTGCTGACGACACCCTCGACAACGTTGAAGGAGCCTGGGTGCAGGACATCAAATGCATCGTCAAGAATGGCAAAATCGCAGAATGGCGGGTCAATATGAAGGTAACGTTCCTGCTGAATGACTGACGTGTGCTTCACGACCTGTTGATGCCACCTACGCGGCTGTGATTGGCAAGATTGAGCGGCGGCTGCCACATATTGTCATATGCACCACAGTGACATCAGCGCCATTGCCAGCGAATACGCCATGCTCCAGCGCTATCTCGGAGAGTTGCGCTTTGCCGCCTGTCTTCAGTGCTGCATGACACAGCCTGCTTCATGGCGGAGAGTGGCGGATGAGTTACCAAATCTGCTGTCACGCTCTGCCCATCACACACCGGAAATCGCTGAACTGGCGCAACTGGAACGCGCCATGCGCATTGCTTTCGAAGCCGCTGAGACCCAATCCGGAACCTGCAATACCCTGCATCCCTCAGTTTCGCTTTTGACATTCGAGCACAATACAGCAAGCCTGTGGTCTGCATTGATTTGCGGCGAACCGCCACCTCGTCCCTATCGTCTGGATCAACCCCAGAACCTCGTCATCTGGCGCCACAAGGGCAATTCCCGCATGCGGTTGCTGGGCCAAGAAGAATTCCTGTGCATAAGCGCTCTGCTGGACGGACGGCGCCAGAAACCAGCAACAGAATTTTACGTGGCGGGATGGCTGTACAGTAATGTTGTTTGGGCAGCCACCGCTTGTCCCGCAGAAAAATAGTGGCGGTTCAGGGTCTTGAATACGAAACTTTGGCTGGGCAAAACGCCAATGTTATGCCGGACCATCAGGGCGCTCAATTCCTTGCCGTTGATCACCCGCACGCGTCGCGACACATTTAGCAGGGCCGATTTGGCAAAAGCTGAAAAATCTCCCGTCGTCACAAAAATGCCCTTGGTCGCCCGCTTGGTTTCAAGCGTGCCGATGAAATCGCGCATCTGTGAAGATGAAATTGTCGAGTTGGGTTTGAGGCGCTTGGCCTGCACGAGAATGATATCCAGTCCCAGCGGGTCCTGCGAGATCATGCCATCGACACCTCCGTCATGGCTACGGCCCATATGTTTCACCAAATCCCGCCTGCGCCCGGCGTAACCCATGGCCAGTAACAGATCGATGATAAGCCGCTCAAAAAATGCCGGCGTCTGTGCATAAACGAAAGCCAATACCTGTTGTTCAAGTGCAAGGTTCGCTGCCCGATAGGCCGATGCCATGACCGTCGTTGCTTCGTAGTGTAATGTAGGTGACAAATCTGGTGTGGCAGCAGGTTCACCGGCAGTCGCTGGTGACGTGTTATCGATATGCAATTCCTCGTCACTGCCACCCAACCGCAAGAACAGCGGCATCATCAACTCTTCATAGCTTTCACTCATGCCATGTTACCTCGTCAACCGCCCCCGGCTGCACGGCGTGACTACCATACACAACTTTAAATGAGCGTGAGGTTGAGTGGTGAAATTCAATTCAACTTTTCTGAGTTAAAGAAACACAAAAAGCCCCGCGCTGGGCGGGGCTTTGGTACCACGGGGATGGCTCCAGCCTAACTGCCGACTTTGCTGATGTAGCAGGAAACCCCACCAGACTTGAGCCGCGCACAGGCTTTTTTCGCAGCAGCCTGTTCGTCAAATCCGCCAATTCGAACGCGGTAAAACACACCTTTCGCACCAAGGTCGGCCTTCACCACAGAGGGCGATTCAGACTTGAGTATCTTGTAACGATTCTGCATTTTCTTCCACGTCGACATGGCAGATGCTTCGGTATCAGCAGAGGCGATCTGTACCACCCAACCTGACATGGCGGCGCTTGTCGCGGGCGCTGCTTCATCAGTGATCACTTCACTTTCCACAGCCGCAACGGGCTTTGCGGCAGGTTTCACTTTGATCACAGGGGCTGGAATGGCCGGCACCTCATTCAGAGCTACGTCTTGTACTGCCGCAACCACTTGCTCTTCTGGCAACCGATCATCAATTTTTTGGACATTGCTGCTGGCTGCAATTGCCATCGAAGCTGGCGGCTCCACGGCTTTCGGCAAACCGGGCTTGCTTGCGTTCGTTCCACCTGCGTAAGCCCCGACAGATCCTGTAAGGATCGGATCAGCCAACATTTCAGCTTGCGCTGTTTCATCACCCAACATCACCAATTGGGCGCGGGCCTGACCATATTCAGGATTGATTTCGAGTGCAGCTGTAAATTCGCGCTTGGCATCCAGCGGACGTTTCAAAGCCAGATATGCGGTCGCAGAGCCATAGTGAACTTTGGCCTTGTCTGGATGGTTAAAGCGCAGTGCGCGATCATAGTCCGACAACGCAAACAACAACTGTCCGCTGTCACGCAATGCATTGGCGCGACCGTAATAGGCTTGCGCAAATTCCGGATTGATCAACAGCGACGCTGTAAAATCTTCTATGCAGCGTGTGCTTTTGCCAAGTTTTTGCTGCACCAGTCCGCGATTGTAGAGCGCTGTGGAGCGCAGCGCAGGCGCCATTACGTTGAGCTTCATCGCTGCATCATAATCAGCAAGGGCCGCAGGAAAATCCCGCAGTTGCTGTTGCGCAAGCGCCCGTTTGAGTAGCGCATTGGCCAGCATTTCCGGCTCAAGGGCGTCCGAGGCAATGGCGTCGGAATACTCTCCAACCGCCGCCTGGGCATCACCGGATTGCAGGGTGGCATAGGCCTTGCGCACAAGGGCGACATTGGCTTCAACCGGATTGGCGTAGGCAGTGCCACTATTAATGGCAAACGCGGCAATAAACGCGGCACTCACAAACGCAAACGATACGCGACGAACTTTCATGTCCGTCATCATGAATTGTTAGGGTTAAAACTCTGTTTCAGGCCACAAGATTTTTCGTCAACAAGGCGTTAAACACCTGTGCCGTTTCACTCTTCGCGCAATGCCCGTCGAAACTGGTCGACCAGCGGCCTGAGCAGGTAGGTCATGGGAGAGTGCGCAGAAGTTTGTATGTAGGCTTCGGCATTCATGCCGGGCTTCAGCCTGTTGGCCCCGAGCTTTTCAAGCTCCTTGGCAGAAAGCACAAGGCGCACGGCATAGAACGGGGGAGTATTCGCATCCACCCGCGAAACGTCTGCCGCAATCTGCTGCACTTCGCCGAAAATTTCCGGCGTTGTGCGCGAATTGAACGAAGGGAAACGCACACGCGCCTGCTGGCCAGCATGAACCTGATCAATATCATTAGGCGATACTTGCGCCTGCAGCACAAGATCATCACCCTCGGGCACAATCAGCATCAAGGTCTCGCCGGGCGATATGACGCCACCCTCTGTGTGTACGGACATTTGGTAGATCAAGCCCGTGATCGGCGCATTGATGGTAGTGCGCACCACCCGGGAACTGAGCGAAATCTCGCGCTGGGACAATTCGCCAATTTTGGCTTCGGTGTCGCGAAGTTCAGTGAGGGCCTCCGTGCGCAAGTCTTCCTGCAACTGCAATGACCGCAGTTCAACTTCGCCAATACGGCTCTGGGCCGAGGCTTTGGACGCCCGCAATTCACCATTTTCACCGTCGAGGCGAGACTGCTCACGCTCCATTGCAAGAATGCGGCTTTTGGGAATGAGCCCCTTCGCCTCCAGCTTTTTCAAACCTGCGAGTTCTTGCTTGATCAGGCTGGCCTGCTCTTTCTTCGACGTCATCTGCGAGTCGATGCCACCGATCTGCTCATTCATCTGGGCAACCTGTTGCTTCAACTGGCTGAGCTTGCCTTGCACGGACTCTGCTGTGGATTGCAGAAGCTTGAGTTGGCCATTCATGATTTCCGCAATGCGCGGATCATCCTTCTTTGCCAGAATGCCCGGGGGTACTGCGAGGTTCGACACACCATCTCGCTGTGCTTCAAGCCGTGCCTTTTTCACCTGCAACTCGTCCAGCGAATTGCGCACGATTGCGAGTTCAGCTTTGGCATCAGTGGGATCAAGCGCGATCAGCGCCTGCCCCTCTGTCACGCGATCACCATCCTTCACAAGAATTTTGGAAACGATACCACCCGTCTGGTGCTGCACACGCTTGGAATAACTCTCTGCAATGATGGTGGCGCCGGCAATGATGGCACCATTGATGCTCGCCATGGCAGCCCAAGCCCCAAATCCACCGACTAAAAACAAAAGCGACGCATATCCCGCCAGCATGGTGTTGCGCATGGATTTTCGCGTGTTCATGGCCATGGCGTCAGTGTCCCACAACAGCAAGGGGTTGCGGGGCAGCCAAGGCAGGTCTGGCTGCAGCCTGTTGTTGCTGCGGCGGCTTGCTGATCTTGTTCATCACTTCTTCCTTCGGGCCGTAGGCAACGGCCTTGCCTTCACTGAGAACCAGAATATGCGATACCGCATGCAACGCACTGGGCCGATGCGCCACGACTACAACCGCTGCTCCCCGATTCAAGGCGATGCGAATGGCACGGTCCAGCGCCTGCTCACCTTCCGAATCGAGATTGGAGTTTGGCTCATCCATGATGATCAAAGCCGGGTCACCATAGAGGGCGCGTGCTAGCGCCACGCGTTGCCGTTGTCCGGCAGAAAGCCTGGCCCCGTTTTCGCCCAGCGGCGTATCATAGCCCTGCGGTAAGCGCATCACCATGTCATGCACATTCGCCATTTCAGCCGCCTTGACGATGTCATCTGGCTTCGCACCTTCCTGAAAGCGCGAAATATTCTGCGCCACCGTGCCGTCAAACAATTGAACGTCTTGTGGCAAGTATCCAATCACGCGGCCATATTCATCAATGCTGCGTTGCTCGATGGACGCCCCATCTAAACGGACACTACCACGCGTGGCGGGCACAACCCCGGTCAAAACCCTGGCTAATGTTGACTTGCCAGCCCCGGTGGGCCCGATCACGCCAAGCCCCATGCCCGGCGTCACTTTGAAAGACAGACCAGCCAGAAGCGGTTTTTCCTGACCAGGAACCATCACCACTACATTGTCTACTTCAAGATTGCCCTTGGGCGGCGGTAGCGGCATGCGATCTGGTTCTGCAGGCACTTGCCCCAACATTTTTCGCAACCGTTCAATCGCCTTGCGCGCGCCGAGGAACTGCTGCCAATTTCCCACCGCCTGTTCGATGGGAGCAAGCCCGCGCCCCATGATGATGGAAGAGGCAATAATTGCTCCCGGTGAAATTTCCCGGTGAATGGCGAGATAGGCGCCCAGCGCCAACATGCCGGACTGTACCAAGAGGCGCACCACGCGGGATGCAGACGCCAGTTTGCCGCCGGAATCCGAGGCATCTGTCTGATAGTCGAGTGCTTCCTGTTGTGTAGTTGCCCAACGCTTGCGCATCATGCCACGCATACCAAGCGCATGCATGGCCTCAGCACTGCGGCGGGCTTCATCGGTCATGATGACTGCTTTGGTCTGCGCTGCCGCAGCCTTGCTCAACGGAGTGCGTGTTGTCGCTTCCGTGGCCACCGCCAGAATGAAAATCACCACAGCCGACACCAATCCGGCTATGCCCAGCCAGAAGTGCAACATGAACACGATGAACAGGTAAAATGGTACCCAAGGCATGTCAAAAAACGCCAGCGGTCCTGAACTTGAAAGATATTGCCGGATGGTATTCAGGTCAGATACAGGTTGGCCACCTACATTGGCAGCCCGCCGCAATGTCAAATGCGCCATCACGTCGAACACGCGGTTGCGCAAATTCTCTTCAAACCGCCGCCCTACCCGCACCATGATGCGTGAGCGTACATATTCCAGAAATCCATAATAGATGTAGAGAGCGAGCACGATGGCTGACAGCGCCAAAAGAGTTGGCACACTGCTGGACGACAGCACACGGTCATAAACCTGGAGCATGAACAGTGGCCCCGTGAGCATGAGAATGTTGACGACACAGGAAAAAACAAAGAGTGAAAAAAATGTGCCGCCGCCAAAGCCGAGTAATTCCCAAAATCCGGGCGCGCGAGATTGATCGCCTGTCGTGTTTGTCATATGCCGTCCATTTTCCCCATGTGAAGCCCGATCTTAAGCGCTGCCACCGTTGATTTCCAGTTAACTAAGTTGATTCCATGGCGAAAAGCCCCGTGTCCCATCGCTCGGTGAAATCAATTGGCCAACAACATGTCGGTTTCGTGTTGACGAACGCCTGCCAGCCCTGTCATGTATCAGCTGTTCGGTGCTTCGACGCCAGTCGGCTGGAAGCATAATAGGGAACACGGTGAGGACCACCCGAATGGGGCCAAAACCGTGACTGCCCCCGCAACTGTGAGCGGTTTGGTTTGAGCAACGTGCCACTGGGAAACCGGGAAGGCGTTCAAATCGTGAAACCGCAAGTCAGGAGACCTGCCGGACAAACAGGTGAGGCAATAATGCTTCATTGCAACCGGGTCTCCACGGAGGGTGACATGACCACACGTACAGTTTCTTCGGCCAGCGTTTCGGTAAAACAACGCATAATTATCGGCGTTGCCTCGTTCTTCGTCGGATCATTTCTGGTGTTTGGCGTTGGCCTCGCCCAGGATGCGCGGCTGCACAATGCGGCCCACGACACCCGTCACGCCATCGGCTTTCCCTGCCACTGAGCTGAACATACAATCATGATGGCGCGGGTTCTGCTCGCCGTATTGCTGTGTGGCATTGCGGCTGGGTTTGCCATGGGCTTGGTGCAGCATGTGCGCATCACTCCCATTATTCTTGAAGCTGAGACTTTTGAGCATGTCGAACCAGTCCCGGTCGCGGCTGCTCCGGCACCAGGCCAAGCTGCGCACGACCATGCTGCGATGGGCCATGCCGGGGACGCTGCTCATGTCCACGACGGAAGTGCCTGGGCACCTGCCGATGGCTGGGAACGCACACTTTACACTTTTGCCGCGTCAATGCTGGCAGGCGCAGGCTTTGCCGGGATGTTGGCCGGGGTCGCATTGGTCTTCGGTGGAAAAATTACCCGTCAAAATGGTTGGGTCTGGGGTCTTGCGGGCTTCATCGCTGTTTCGCTGGCACCCGCTGTTGGCCTTGCCCCGGAACTTCCGGGCATGCCCGCAGCTGACCTTATGGCGCGACAGGTCTGGTGGGTGGGTACAATCGCCGCCACCGCCACCGCCCTGTGGGTTCTGGCCTTCCGCCGTGAAAAATGGGCAATCCCTCTCGCACTGGCTCTGGCCCTCGTGCCGCATCTCGTCGGTGCGCCGCAAGCAGCCGACCATAGCTCGGATGTGCCAGCCGTTCTGTCCGCCCAGTTTGCAAGCCTCAGTTTGGGAGCGAACGCATTGATGTGGCTGATCATCGGAACACTGCTCGGCCACTTCATGCCGCAAAATGATATGGACCAACCGCAATGACCTCAAAGATCCCAACCACCGTCATCACCGGGTTTCTCGGTTCCGGCAAAACCACACTGGTTCGCCATATCTTGGCCAATGCGGGCAAACGTAAACTCGCCCTCATCGTCAATGAATTCGGCGATGTGGGCGTGGATGGCGATATTCTGAAAGCCTGCGGCAACGACAACTGCACCGAGGATGACATCATCGAACTCGCCAACGGCTGCATCTGCTGCACCGTTGCTGATGAGTTCATCCCGACAATGCAAAAGCTGTTGGCCCGCAAGGACCGACCAGACCACATCATCATCGAAACCTCAGGCCTCGCCCTGCCCCAGCCGCTGGTGCGGGCTTTCAACTGGCCGGAGATCAAAGCACAGGTCACCGTCGACGGCGTGATTACGGTGGTTGATGCGAAGGCACTTTCCGAAGGCCGTTTTGCCGATGACGAAGAGGCACTGGCCGCACAACGCGCCGCCGACGACAACCTCGAACATGAAAACCCGATTGAGGAGTTGTTTGAAGACCAGTTGAACGCCGCCGATCTGGTGATCGTCAACAAGCAGGACTTGTTGAATGAAGACGAGAGAACATCAGTCACAGATCAACTGAAAGCGCAAATCCGCAAATCCACCAAGCTTGTTGCCTCAACCCAGAGTGCCGTGGACATAAGCGTCCTGCTGGGTCACAGCGCCTCAGCGGAAGATGACCTGCACAACCGCCAGTCCCACCATGAAATGGAAGGCGAAACACAGCATGACCATGATGATTTCGTGAGCTTCATTGTCGAACTGCCCGGTCAACAGGACAAAGCCACCCTTCTCAACCGAATTTCCAAAACAGTCGAAGCCCATGACATCCTGCGCCTGAAGGGGTTTGCAAACGTCGCCGGATCAGAGTCGCGCCTGCTGGTGCAAGCAGTAGGGCCACGATTGAACAGCTATTTTGACCGTCCGTGGAACACGACCGAAAGACAATCAACACGGCTTGTGGTGATTGGTGAAAAGGATATGGACCAAACCGCAATAGAGGCGTCGCTGAGGGGCTGATGCACCTCCTCGCCACCACAACAGGCATCGTCAACGGCGGTGCCACCGCCGTTGATCTGAATCAATCTCCCGGTGACATCGTCATACTCTCCGCCGCTGACAGCGAACTCGCAGCACTCGCCCAGGCATCTGATAACTTTGAACCCAGTCTACGGCTTGCAAACCTGCTCCAGCTCCAACACAACTATTCCGTTGATCTGTACACGGAGCAAACTCTCTCCCACGCCAAACTCATCATCGTCAGATTGCTTGGCGGAAAATCCTACTGGCCATACGGCGTGGCAAGCTTGCTGGAATTGACAGGCGTGAAGCTCGTTCTGCTACCGGGCGGCACAGATCAGGATGAGGAGTTGAAAGAACTCTCTACAGTGGGCGTCGAAGACTGGAACGCGCTGCGGGATTATTTTGCAGGCGGCGGCCCAGATAACATTCGTTCAGTGCTACGCTATGCGGGATGGATGTTGGGTGCAGGCGAGAAACCGGCAGCAGCGACACATTTCAATACCTGCTCCCCCTATATTCCGTCATTCCCGCGAACGCGGGAAACCAGACTTTCTACGGGCTCGCTTGTGGACAGCCTGGATTCCCGCGTGCGCGGGAATGACGGATCAAATGGAAGCGCTTCAATCGTCTTCTACCGCTCCGTCGTAGAAGGCGGGCAAACCGCGCCCATCCACGCAATTATCGAACAACTCGAAAACCTTGGCCTCACCACCCACGCCATTTACGTCTCAAGCCTGAAAGACAAATCCTGCCAAACCTTCCTGCGCGAACACTTCGCCGAAAACCCTGCTGATGTCATCATCAATGCCACATCCTTCGCCGTGGGCAATCCTGAACAAGATGTCCTAGCCCAACAGGTCTGCCCCGTCTTGCAAGTCACCCTCGGCGGCAGCACAGAAGAACAATGGCTCAGCAGCACAGCAGGCCTCCCCGCCAAAGACCTCGCCATGTCGGTCGTGCTGCCCGAACTCGATGGCCGCATTTATGCAGGAGTGATCTCGTTCAAGGCCGATCACCTCTGGCACGAAAAAACCCAATGCCGCATTGTCACTTACAAGTCAGTGCCAGACCGCATCACCCGCGTCGCCGAATTGGCTGCAAACTGGTGTAAACTCCGCAACATAGCGCCCTCCCAGAAGCGCATCGCCATTATCCTCGCCAATTACCCCAACAAGGACGGCCGCATCGCCAATGGCGTGGGCTACGACACGCCAGCGTCCACAATCAATATTCTGGAGGCCTTGGAAGCGGCGGGTTACGTGGTAAGATCCCACAGTACTCGTCATCCCCGCGAAGGCGGGAATGACGATGTTTTGGGATTGAGTGGAAATGATTTGATATCGTCACTGCAAGCCAATCGCAAAAACTCAACAACTCGCTTTTCAATTCAAGACTACAAAAAACTATTCCAGTGCTTGCCAGAAAAAATACAATCCGAAGTCTCTGCGCGTTGGGGCCAGCCCGAAGACGATCCATTCATCGACAATGGCAAATTCAATTTGCCATTCTTGATGTTCGGAAACACGGTCGTCGGCATTCAGCCCGCACGCGGTTACAATATCGACCCCAAGGCCACCTACCATGATCCCGCCCTCGTGCCCCCCCATGGTTACATCGCAACTTATCTCTGGCTGCGTCACGTCTTCGGCGCACATGCGATCATCCACAATGGCAAACATGGCAATCTTGAATGGCTGCCCGGCAAATCCGTGGGCCTCTCGGAAAACTGTTACCCCGATGCCATCCTCGGACCAATCCCCCAC
>JANPCL010000197.1:0-6705 GCA_031430915.1 Hyphomicrobiales bacterium | reverse complement strand
ATCAGCGGTGCGCCGGTCTTGCCAGACAATGGCCTTGTGAATGGTCTTTCCGGTTTTCCGGTCCCACACCACAACAGTTTCACGCTGATTGGTGATGCCAATGGAGGCGATGGCCCCAGGTTTTACCTTCGCCTTGGCGAGTGCAGCCTTGCAAGTTGCAAGCACGGACTTCCAGATTTCCTCACCATCATGCTCCACCCAACCCGAGTTTGGAAAATACTGTCTGAATTCCTTCTGACCGGAACCTTTGGGCGACAGGTTTTGGTCAAACACGATAGCACGGGTGGATGTAGTACCTTGGTCAATAGCAAGAATGTTTGTGGGTTTCATGTCGATACCTAATTTTCAATCTACCTGAGCTCGTCATCCTCGCGAACGCGGGGATCCAGACTTTCAACCCGTTCGCAGGTGGAACGTCTGGATTCCCGCCTTTGCGGGAATGACGGCGCGGGGGAATTTCACCTCTTCTTCCTTTTCGGCGCAACTACTTTCTCCGCACCCTCCATATAATCCCGAAGCGCCTCCTGCTCATCCGGCTTCATGTGCAGACCCAGCTTCGACCGCCGCCACAGCAAATCATCCGCCGTTACAACCCATTCGTTGTCGCGCAGATGTGCAATTTCTTTCTCGGTAACCGGACCAAAGGTCTGCCCCAAATCAGCGGCAAACTGCGCAGCCCCAAAAATATTTTCAACTTCAGTGCCATAAGCCCGGAACAACCGACGAACATTCTGTGGCTTGAGGAACGAATACCTCCTTTGCAATTCCGCAATTTTCGCTTCAACTGCATCATGCGCAATCGCACCACCGGGCAAAGTTGACCTTGCAGTCCACTCCCCCTTCATCGCCGGGAAAAACGGCTTGATTTCGTCCATGACCGATTCAGCCAGCTTGCGAGCCGTGGTGATTTTGCCTCCGAAAACAGACAGCATTGGAGCCTGCCCCTCAGGCCTGTCAAGCTTCAGCACATAATCCCGCGTGGCCTCTTGCGCCTTCGACGCACCGTCATCATACAACGGACGAATACCCGAATAGGCCCAGCGCACCTGCGCGCGCGTCACAGGCTTTTTGAAATATTCGCTTACGGCATTCAACATATAATCTTTTTCAGCATCGCTGCATTCCGGCTTGCCGGGGTCACCCTTGTGGTCTTCATCGGTTGTACCGATCAAGGTAAAATTGGTTTCATAGGGAATGGCAAAGCAGATCCGCCCGTCTGCATTCTGGAAAATATAGCAGCGATCATGATCATAAAGCTTGTCCACCACAAGATGACTGCCCTTGACCATGCGGATTTTGTCCGGATCATTGCGACCAATGACCTGCCCGAGCACCTGGCTCACCCACGGACCCGCCGAATTGATCAGCGCCTTGGCACGAATTGTCTCGGACTTTCCAGTGCTTTCAATATCAACCGTCCACTCGTTGCCATCCCGGCGGGCCGAAACAACTTTCGTCCGTGTACGGATTTCTGCGCCTCGCGCTTTGGCATCCCGCGCATTCAACACAACAAGGCGCGCATCTTCCACCCAGCAGTCCGAATATTCATAGCCCCGCGTAAATTCGTCCTTCAACGGCTTGCCCGTTTCATCAGTTGTCAAGTCTACACTGCGCGTTGGTGGCAAAATCTTCCGGCCACCCAAGTGGTCATACATGAACAGGCCAAGCCGGATCATCCAGCGCGGGCGCAAACCGTTGTGATGCGGAAGAACGAAGCGCAACGGCCAGATGATGTGTGGGGCCGCCTGCAACAACACTTCACGCTCAATCAGAGCCTCCCGCACGAGGCGGAATTCATAGTGTTCAAGATAGCGCAGGCCACCGTGAATCAGCTTTGTAGAGGCCGACGATGTGCCGGACGCCAAGTCATTCTGTTCCGCCAAAAACACCGAGAGCCCGCGGCCCGCAGCATCCCGCGCAATGCCACATCCGTTGACACCGCCACCGATTACAAAAAGATCATAGACCATTACATCTGTTCCGCATCTTCGGCCTCTGGCCCCACACCCACAACTTCAAGCCGCACAGCCTTGTGACGACACACCTCTATCACTGCCTCGGGCGGTGGTCGGTCTGTCACGAAAGTATCAATGTCAGACATATGGCCAATGCGCACAGGCGCTGAACGTGAAAATTTCATATTGTCAGCAGCCAGAATAACGTTCCGCGAATTGCCAATGATGGCCTGCGCCGCCCGCACTTCGCGGTAGTCGAAATCCAGCAGCGCACCTTCTTCGTCAATCGCCGAAACGCCCATCACAGCATGGTCAACCTTGAACTGCTTGATTGTGTCAATAGCCGTTTCACCCACAATGCCACCATCGGACTTTCGCACCATGCCACCCACGATGATGACTTCGATCTTGGGCACCGGCGACAAAATCGTCGCCACATGAATGTTGTTGGTGATGACCAATAGTCCCTCATGGTGCACGAGTGCGCGCGCGACCTCTTCTGTTGTTGTACCGATATTGATGAACAGGGAGCAGTTGTTGGGAATGAGGGAGGCAGCAAGTCTGCCGATCATTTGTTTTTCCGTGAGCGCGATAACCCGCCGTGCTTCATAGGCCACATTCTCGACGCCTGAAGACAACATGGCACCACCATGCGTGCGCGTCAGATGTCGCGCATCACACAGTTCATTCAGGTCTTTGCGAATCGTTTGCGGCGTCACGTCGAAATGTGACGACAACTCATCAACGCCAACATTTCCCGCTTTACGGGCAATGCTGAGGATTTGCTGTTGGCGGGGCGAAAGGGCGAGCATTGACGAAACCTGTTATTCAAAGCGCTTGGACTACGTAATCGAAAGAAAAATAACCTTCGAGCGAAATTGCAATGTTCCATTTTTTTTCGCTTTTGACAATACGAACATCAAAAAGATTCTGAAACTTTCGCATTTTTCCCTATTGACGTTCGTTTGTTTTCGTTTGATAGTTTCACCAGCGCGTAAAAAACAGCGCGTTGATTGTTAAGGGAGGATACCAAGATGAAGATGAAGCTGTTGGCCCCGGCCGCAGTGGCGTTGGCGCTTTTTGCAACGCCCAGCTACGCAGATGAAGCTGCTGCACAAAAATGGATCGACACGGAGTTCAACATCTCCGCGCTGTCCAAAGAAGACCAGATGAAGGAAATGAAGTGGTTCATCGAAGCCGCCAAGCCCTTTGCCGGCATGGAAATCAACGTGCTGTCGGAAGGCATTCCGACACATACCTATGAATCAACAGTGCTGACCAAGGCCTTTGAAGAAATCACTGGCATCAAGGTAAACCACCAGATCCTCGGTGAAGGCGAAGTGGTGCAGGCTGTGCAAACACAGATGCAGACCAACCGCAATCTCTACGACGGTTATGTCAACGATTCGGATTTGATCGGCACACACGCCCGTCTGCAGTTGACTTATAACCTCACCGACCAGATGGCAGGTGACTGGAAAGATGTCACCAACCCCGGCCTCGACCTTGACGATTTTATCGGCAAGCAGTTCACCACCGGTCCGGATGGCAAGCTCTATCAATTGCCTGACCAACAATTCGCCAACCTGTACTGGTTCCGCAAGGACTGGTTTGACCGCGCTGACCTGAAAGAAAAGTTCAAGGCCAAATTCGGCTATGATCTGGGCGTGCCAGTGAACTGGTCGGCCTATGAAGACATCGCGCAATTCTTCACAGAAGACGTGAAGGAAATTGATGGCGTCAAAATCTATGGCCACATGGACTACGGCAAACGCGCACCTGACTTGGGCTGGCGCATGACTGACGCCTGGCTGTCTATGGCCGGTGCTGGTTCTGCTGGTGAACCAAACGGTATTCCCAT
Source organism: Hyphomicrobiales bacterium (assembly GCA_031430915.1). Classification (GTDB taxonomy): domain Bacteria; phylum Pseudomonadota; class Alphaproteobacteria; order Rhizobiales; family Aestuariivirgaceae; genus Aestuariivirga. The sequence continues at coordinate 2,889 of JANPCL010000197.1, read as the reverse complement.
CGACGAATGGGGAATCCGCATGGAAAAAGGTTCGTGCAACCCATCGGGCGCTTCAACAGCGCGCGGCGGCGAAACCAACGGCCCAGCCGCAGTTTATGCCATTGCGAAATGGGATGAATGGCTGCGCAAATACGCACCTCCAGGTGCTGCTGACTATGACTTCTATCAGTCCTTGCCAGCACTTTCGTCCGGCAACGTGGCCCAGCAGATTTTCTGGTACACAGCCTTCACCGCTTCGATGGTTGCATCAAAGGCAGACGGCAACAACACAGTTGACGCTGATGGCGCACCACTCTGGCGCATGGCCCCTTCGCCTCATGGCCCTTACTACAAGGCCGGCCAGAAAGTTGGCTATCAGGACGTGGGTTCATGGACAATCTTGAAGTCCACCCCGGCAGATCGTGCCAAGGCCGCATGGCTTTACTCGCAGTTTGCAGTGTCGAAAACAGTTGACGCCAAGAAGAGCGATGTTGGACTGACCTTCATCCGCAATTCCACTGTCAACCTGCAACACTTCACCGATCGTGCGGCAAAGCTTGGTGGTTTGGTCGAGTTCTATCGCTCGGCAGACCGTACACGTTGGTCGCCAACAGGCGTGAACGTTCCTGACTACCCGAAGCTGGCACAATTGTGGTGGCAGCAGATTGGTGACGTGAACTCCGGTGCGTTTACACCGCAGCAAGCTATGGACCGTCTGGCGGAAGAAATGGAAATCACCATGTCCCGCATGCAGGCCGCTGACGAAGCCAACAAAACCTACGGCGGTTGCGGCCCACGTCTGGCCGAAAAGAAAGATCCGGCTGAATGGCTGGGTAAAGCAGATGGCCCCAAGGCCAAACTGGAAAACGAAAAAGAACAAGGCGTGACGATGGCGTATGACGACATCATCAAGGCTTGGGCTGCCAAGTAAGTAACTAGATCCTCCCAGAAGCCGGGATTGCGGATTTCCCAATCCCGGCTTTTTCATGCTATATCCATCGAAAGCGAACGGGCGGCGGCCACCATGCCACTTGAACTCAAAGGCGTCACCAAACGGGTGGGCGCTGACATTCACATACCACCCACAGACATCGTGTTTGACGATGGCTCTTTCAACGTCCTGCTGGGTGCCACACGCGCTGGCAAGACCACATTGATGCAGTTGATGGCGGGCATTCAAAAACCCACAGGCGGCCAGATTTTCCACAATGGCAAAGATGTCTCCAAAGTCGCCGTACAAAAACGCAATGTATCGATGGTCTATCAGCAGTTCATCAATTACCCGATGTTGAACGTTTACGAAAACATTGCCTCTCCCCTCCGCGTCGTCGGCATGGCCGATGCTGAAATCAAATCCCGCGTCGGCAAGGCCGCTGAACTCCTGCGTCTCGGCCCCATGCTGCAACGTAAACCAAACGAACTCTCCGGCGGCCAGCAACAACGAACCGCCATCGCCCGCGCCATCGTCAAAGACTCGGACCTGATTTTCATGGACGAACCGCTGGCCAACCTCGACTATAAACTGCGCGAGGAATTACGCGACGAATTGCCCAAATTGTTCGCAGGCCGCAAAGCCATTGTGTTTTACGCAACCACAGAACCACATGAAGCACTTCTCTTCGGCGGCAAAACTGCAACCCTGCATGAAGGCCGCATCACCCAATATGGTGTGACCTCCGAAATCTATCGCGAGCCGAATTCAATGCTGTCAGCCGAGGTCTTTTCCGATCCACCCATCAATGTTGCACGCGTCACGAAAAGCGGCTTGGCCCTCTCCTTCGCCGATGGCACCGATTGGAAAGCCTCGGGTGCCGCTGCAAAACTACCCGACGGCGCTTACACCATCGGCATTCGCCCGCACCATGTCGTACCCATCGGCAAAGCCAAGGCGGCTTGTGAGATTGGTGGCAGCGTTCTCGTCACCGAAATTTCTGGCTCTGAAAGTGTCATTCACTTCCAGTCCAGCGGCAAAACCTGGGTATCACAAACCGCTGGCGTGCAACCGATCAAGGTGGGTGAAACAGTGCGCTTCTCTGCCGATCTTGCACGCGGCATATTTTTCAACGCAGACGGAAAGCGGGTGCTCTGATGGCCAAAATCACCATCGAAAATTTGCGTCACGCCTATATTTCAAATCCCACGCAGCCAGACCATTACGCTCTGAAACACGTGCACCTCGATTGGGCTGACGGTGGTGCCTATGCGCTTCTCGGACCATCAGGTTGCGGCACAACCACCTTGTTGAATTTGATATCAGGCCTGCTGCCCCCTTCCGAAGGCCGCATTCTGTTTGATGGCCGCGATGTCACGCACGATACACCGGAAAAACGCAACATTGCCCAGGTGTTCCAGTTCCCGGTGATCTACGACACCATGACGGTCTATGACAATCTGGCCTTCCCTTTGCGCAATCGCGGTGTGGATGAAACCGAAATCAAAAAGCGCGTCGACAACATTGCCGACATGTTGGAACTCACGTCAACTCACAGCAAACGCGCTTCCGGCCTCACAGCCGATGGCAAACAAAAAATCTCGCTGGGGCGTGGTCTTGTGCGGTCTGATGTGAACGTCATCATGTTCGACGAACCCTTGACCGTCATCGATCCGCATTTGAAATGGCAGCTGCGTTCGAAACTCAAGGAACTGCAACAGCGCATCAAGCGCACCATGATCTATGTCACGCACGACCAGACCGAAGCCTTGACCTTCGCGGATCAGGTTGTCGTCATGAACAATGGTGAAATCGTGCAAACCGGAACGCCGATTGAGTTGTTCGATAAACCACGCCACACCTTCGTCGGCCACTTTATCGGCTCTCCCGGCATGAATTTTCTGCCTTGCGAAGTCAAAGGCGGCAAAGCCATTGTCGGCGATCAAGCCATTGTGGCCGAAAATGCCAAAGCTGCAAAA
>JANPCL010000196.1:0-7038 GCA_031430915.1 Hyphomicrobiales bacterium | reverse complement strand
TTGCCGTGATTGGCGGCATCTTTGCACTGTTGTTCACAGGCATTCACCTGAGCGTGTCGGCAGCCATTGGCTTCATCGCAATCGTCCAAAGCCAGCCGCCGCTCTCAACCCGCTGATTTTTGCCGCGCACTTTGGCAAGTCCAAAGCTGCGGGTAAACATATCGCCATAGTGCCCGGTGGCCGCCAATACCCTGGGTCCCACATCCTGGGCTGCACTGGTCACAAATAGCGCATGACTCCCCGACTGGCTTTCAGCCCGGATCAGAAAATTGCGAACACCTGCTACAGCGAGGAGCCACTGGTCGTCCGACTGACGCACCAACGGACCATAGGCAGCACCAACAGTTTCGCTGTCGTCAAAATAAAGCGGCCCCGCAAACAGCAGCCCCTCCACCATTTCCCGCTGCGAGGACATGGGTATCGCCGCAACCAGCAAATCAATTTCACCGGACTGCAAAGCCTCAATCTGCTCAGCCTCAGTCAGAACCGTAAAGATGACCTTGCCCGCGTCCCCAATCACGGCAGCTGCCACTGCGCGGCAGAAATCAGCCGCCATGCCGCTCGCATCCGCTTGCGCCGAATAGCCCTGTACCGACGCATCAACGCCGCAATGCAGAGCCCCTGCCGACTGGACATCCTCCAAGACGGCAGCAGCACCGGTGTTTGAAAGGGCTGATAAAATGACAGCGAGGCGGAGACTTCGAAACATCATTCCAAGCTCACACCTTCCTTCACGTCCTCACACCTTCCTTCACCTCAATGTCTCGCAGCAAGCTCATCCCACAGGATGTTTGACCGCACGTTCAATCGAGGCGAGGATCATGGCTTCTGCTTCATCCACATCGCCCCAGCCCAGAACCTTCACCCACTTGCCACCTTCAAGGTCTTTGTAGTGGGCGAAGAAGTGTTCGATTTGCTGTAGGGTGATCTCAGGCAATTGTTTGTAGTTCAGAACATTTTCGTAGCGCCGCGTCAGGCGCGTCACCGGTACAGCAATAATCTTTTCATCGCCCCCCGCTTCGTCCTGCATTTTAAGAACGCCAACCGGCCGCACGGCAATCACCGCGCCCGGAACAATGCCGCGCTGGTTGGCAATCAGTACATCGATAGGGTCGCCATCGTCTGACAGCGTGTGAGGAACAAAACCGTAATTGCCGGGATAGCGCATCGACGTATAGAGAAAGCGGTCTACCACCAGCGTTCCCGCTTTCTTGTCCATTTCATATTTGATCGGTTCGCCACCCACCGGCACCTCGACGATGACATTCACCTCCTTGGGTGGGTTCCGGCCAATGGAAATATGTTCAATGCGCATGTTCAACTCCCGTTCAGGATCGAGACTATAGATTGTGTGCCGTAGAATTCCATTGCAAACTGATCTCATATCGCTGGGCAATGGCACTCGACACTCCCGCGTCACTGGACTAGTTTCCACTGCAAAGGGATCTAAATACGGTACTGACTGAACCATCTGCCACTGGCGCGATAATGCAAAAAAGGGAGACACTTGAGATGAAACTTGCAACCTTTCTGGCCGCGTCGCTGGTGCTGTCTCTGGCGGTCCTCGCTCCACTTCACAATGCCTCTGCCCAAGACGAAATGTCGGCTGAGGAAATCCAGCAGAAGCTGAAGCCCAAGAAGCTCACCCGCAGCCTCGTTCCCACCGCCAACAGTGACAGCAAAAAAGAACTTGATGGCATTCTGAGCCGCTCCATCGGCGTGGTGGAACGCAAGAAAATTGTCGAAATTACCGAGAAGGCAGAACTGCCGAAACTCGATTTCTCCATCACTTTTGGCTTTGACTCAGCCGAGATCGACCAAGGTTCCTATGGCACGCTCGACAATCTGGCCATCGCCCTGAAAAGCAATGACCTCGCCACCTATCGCTTCCTTGTCAACGGCCACTCCGACTCAAAGGGTTCCGACGAATACAACCTCGAACTATCGCAACGCAGGGCCAATGCCGTAGTGCAATATCTGGTCAGCCAGCATGACGTGGCACCGGGTCGCTTGAAAGCTATTGGCTTTGGCGAAACCACCTTGAAAGATGTGGATGATGGTGAAGCCGCCGCCAACCGCCGCGTTGAAATCATCAACCTGCCCTGATGCGGCGTCTTTTGCTTTTTGCTACACTGCTGCTGGCAGCCTTTGGCCTGCCTGCTGAAGCTGCACGCAAACTGGCACTTGTCATCGGCATTAACAATTATAGCGAAGTGCCCAAGTTGCAAAAGGCCGTGGGCGACGCGCAGGCCATGGGCGACGCTTTGTCGAAAATCGGCTTTCAGGTCACCACCGCACTCGACATGGACCGTCGTGGCCTTAACCTCGCCCTGTCAAAACTTTATGCCAGCATTGAACCCGGCGACACGGTTCTGGTGCACTATTCAGGCCATGGCATTCAGCTGGGCGGCGAAAATTTCCTGTTGCCCGCCGACGTGCCCGCACCCAATGATGCAAACGCCGAATTGCTGAAATCCGAATCCCTGAGCCTTCTTACCCTGATTGATACCATCAGCGGCAAGGGTGCCGGTGCCACCATCCTCATCGTTGATGCGTGCCGCGACAACCCTTTTGCCAAGTCCGGCCAACGTTCCATTGGTGCAACGCGCGGGCTCGCCAATGTATCGACGGCCAAAGGCACATTTGTCATGTACTCCGCAGGCGTTGGCCAGACCGCTCTTGACCGTCTGGGCGACAACGACAGCGAGCCCACTTCAGTTTACACCCGCGTTCTCGCTTCTCGTTTGGCGCAACCCGGCATCAAGCTGCGCGATCTCGCCGCCTCCGTGCGCGATAATGTGGAGCAGATGGGAAAGTCCGTCGGCCACGAACAGCGCCCTGCCTATTATGATGATCTGGCCGAAGACTTTTCACTGGCCCCCGGGGCCATCAAGACGGACGTCGAGACCCCGGTTCAGACTTTTGTCCAAATTCCAAAATCAACGGAGCAACCTCCTGCCGATAATTCCGATGAGGCGCGCCTTGGCTGGGAAACTGTCAAGGACCTGACGAGCCCCAAGGCATTCGATGCCGTTGCAAAACGTTATCCCGGCACACTCTACGCCGATCTGGCCGCGGCCCGTGCCCAGGAATTGCGCGACGCCGCCAAAATCCTGGAGAAGAACCGCGCCAAGCAGGCTTCACTGGAACTCCAACCTGATGATCCACCAGTTCAAAAAAAGCAAACCACGCGCTCCACAGGAAATCTGCGCTGGGGTGTCTTTCTGGGTTCCTATCAAAAATTTGAAACCTCCAAGGCCCGCGCCAAGCTCAAGGCCGCCCGCGCCCAAGGCTATGATGCACAATTGATCAATACCGACGACTATGGTCGCCTCACCCCCGGTCTGTACGCAGTGGTGATCGGGGCACCAACGCGCGGTGATGCCCTCAATCTCGCTACAGAGGCGCAATCCTATTTCGGCGATGCCTATGCAAAACAATTGCAGTAGGTCGCTGGCCTTGGCCTTCCTGATGACCGCCGCACCTGCGTTTTCAGCCGAAGCGCCAAGCCTGTTGCCGCGCGCAGAATGGGGTGCCAAACCACCCAGCCTGAAAATGACAGAGCAGGTCCCCAACGCCATACTTGTGCATCACACGGGCTCTGCCATGAAGCCGAAACTCAGCCTCGCCACTAAAATGCTAGGCTTGCAGCGCTTCTCACAGGCAAAAGAAAAATTGGCCGACGGACGCATGAAACCCGCGTGGCCTGATGTGCCCTATCATTACTACATTGGCTTCGATGGCAAGATAGCCGAAGGCCGTGCCATCACTGCAGTTGGAGATACCAACACGGGTTATAATCCCGCAGGCTATATTCAGGTTGTGGTGGAAGGAAACTTCGAAACAGAACAGGTTACCGAAGCCCAAGGCATCGCACTCAAGTCGCTTCTCAAATGGCTCACTGAAAAATACCAGATCAAGCCCAACCAGATTTCAGGCCACAAAGCAAAAGCCCAGACAGCTTGTCCGGGCAAAGACCTTGAAGCGAAACTATTGGCGATCGTGGCAGGGTTGAAATAAGTCTCTCTCTCCGTCTCGCAGCTGCGCTGCGATCCAGCTCTCCCGGAAGCGGGCGAGGTGGCGCGAGCGATGCGAGTGACGGAGAGGGACCGCGCACGCGGTCCCTCTCCCCATTTTCTCACTGCACTTTGATCTTGATTGCCGTGCGCACAACATCGGCTGAGAAGCCGCCACTGCCTGGCTTGTTCTTGCTCTTGTCTGGAGCTGCCACATTGTCGATACGCTTGTTCACCGAGATGCTGCGACCAAGTTCGGTGAAAGCCTCCTTGGCAAAGTCATGGTGGATATCAGGCAATGAAGTGCCCTTGATATCGCACAGCGCAATCACCGTCTCCGTGCCACGGTCCTCAAAGGTAAAGTCATAGCCATCCTTGGCAGACGGGAACACAAACTCCTGCCCTGCCCGGATGAAATTATCCTGTGAGAACTTGTTGGGCAAAATCGTCTTGCTTGTATCCTTGCTGTCGATGTTGATCAGCGTGAGATAGCAATCTTTTGTGGTGGAAACTGTGAGGTAGGCGGGTGTGCCGACCTTGGCTGTTGCCCTGTCCGAATGCAGGGATATCTTGAATTCGGAAATCGGCGTTGCAACAACTTCATGCTGCTTCACCTCTTTATAGCTTGCTGCGACAGCACCCGGCTTTATGGAGCCTGGCGAGATATATTTGCCGTCAATCACAAACTCGACAAGGTCAGCGAATTCCGACTCGAAGATGTCACGCTGCACTGTGCCCTGTGCAAGTTGCGCCGCGAAGGAACCACCGATTTGGCCGCCACCGCGCAAGTAGGTTTCAATCTTTTCCGGATCGACACCAAACTCGCTGGCTGCCGTACGCAAATCCACATCCCGCTCGTAACGGTTGGACAGTGCATTGATGGGTTCACCATCGGAGCTGTGCTTCAGCTTCGGATCAATGCCGGCTCGAATTTCAGCATCAATGAAGCGTTTGCGATCCAGATCGAGGATCTTGCTCATTTCCTCTTTCGGAGGATAAAGCGCCTTCACCGCTTCACGTGCTTCAGCTGGCAACAACCGATTGTCCACAATGTGGTTGCGAATTTCATCCACGGCATTTTTCATGCCCTGGTCATGGCAACCCATGCAGGAAATGCCGTTGGTTACAGCAAGGTCTTTGCGGGATTCGTCACGCACAATATTGGTCGGACCTTTTTCCAGCGACGTGCCATCGGCCTTGTTCAGGTAATAGGCCTGGAAGCCATTGGGCAGACTGAAAATGCTTTCGCCACCATCGTGCTTGAATGCAAAATCGTCGCCATAGCTATAACCGCCGAAAACACCTTCCGGCCCAAGCGGGAATTCATATAGATTTTGCCGCGTCACGGTGCCGCCAAAATCATAAGAGGTCCAGAAATAGCCAGTGGAAATTGGATGCCGTTCAATCATGCGATTGTTGGCGCTCACACCGGAAACTTTGAAGCCCGCACGCTTGGCGAGGTACTTCCGGATGTTGTCATTGACATCGAGACCCAGGTTTTTTTCAAGCTCTTGCGCAGTGCCTGGTAGATTGAGGATCGTATTGTAAAGTAAAGGCCGCGCCCCGAAGAAGGCCAACCAATCCGCACGCACATAAGGAATTTCCGTCTGCGTGCTGTGGGTCAAAGAATCATACTGGCTGTCAAACGGCCGCACGCCATAGGGATAGTGAGAAATGATTTCTTCCCACAATTCCGGCGTCCAGTTCAAATCATCCAGATTGAACCGCACAACAGTCCCCTCTTTGCCGAGAACGCTGTCCTCAAGCGTCAGAACGTCTGAATTGGTCGACAGCGAATTCAAAAGTTTGATCGCACCTTGACGGTAGATCTCCATTTCTTCTTCGGTAGCACAGGACGCTTTCAAATTGGCAAGCGACAGATAACGGGTATGCGCCCGGCGATGTTCCGGCAAGCTGCCAAGGTCTTGGTACATGACATTGACCAGTTCCTTGTAAGGCATGTCATAGGGCTTGCACTGGACGTCACCCGCTTGGCCGCTGGCTACAATCCAGTCACGCAGAGCCGTGAGTTCTTCCGGCGTGGGCGTTGGTTTTTCAAGATCGCCTTCTTGGTAAACATCATACGGCATCTGCTTGTTGGCCAGCACCTGAAACATCGGCGAACCATCGGGGTTGCCTGGCAAAATGCGCTTGGGATTGGTCGTCAACGTATTGAGCTGCATGACGTCGCCAAAACCCTTGGCGGCTTTATCTCGTTTCACAAGCTTGCCGACCTGATGGCAACGCGAGCAATGCTTATCCAGCACCCCCATCGCCTTGGCTTCAACGTCATTGGCAGGCTTGTACATCGCAGGTGCTGCCGTTTCGTCGGCCAGAACCGGGTGTGCCATGCAGAACAGGGCTGCAACTGATGCCAACAGATGGGTCTTCAACAAAGTATGTGCCACGGAATCCTCCCGGCTTGAAATGTCTCGATTCCGGCGTGAACCGGTGCCCCACTGCACAAAGCATGGCGCGGCACAGTGGTGAACGTCAATTGGAATTATCGTTCTCTGCGCCTGCAATGATTTCTGCAGCTTGCAGGTTCAATTTGGCAGTGCCAACCTGAATGCGATGTGAATGTTACGGTCAGGAATCGTGCGCGCTGGCGCTCGAATCATCAAAGATGGTGGGCGATGCAGGATTCGAACCTGCGACCCGCTGATTAAGAGTCAGCTGCTCTACCAACTGAGCTAATCGCCCATCTTTGAGACTGTTGCGCGGGCCGATAAAACGCCAGCGCGCCGCCCTCTTAGGGGAGGTTATGGGGCTTGTCTAGACTTGTTTGGGGGTGCTTGCGTGTAGAAACGAAGAGACCTCACAACCCCTTACAACAGCGCTGAAATCGCCTGCCAACGCCTGTCCATCTCGTCATAGGTATGGAGTTCACCCAGAGAGATATCAAACCATGCCCCGTGCACGGTCAATTCATCTTTGTTCTCGCGCATGCGAAGCCACGGAAATGTGCGCAGGTTGGCCAGTGAATGTTCCACACTTGCATGTTCCACCGCCGTTTGCAGGT
>JANPCL010000195.1:0-13980 GCA_031430915.1 Hyphomicrobiales bacterium | reverse complement strand
CCCATGCCATGTTCACTGAGTTTGGCCCCCCTGACATTGTTGCGGGGGCGGCAGGAATAACCTGCGGGCACATCGATGCCAACCACGCGTTCACCAAAGGCATCTTCGGCAGCAGGCTGCACAACAGAATCCAGCCAGCTTGCTGTTGTGTTCGCGACTGAGCAGTTGAAGGTACGGATTGATTGAAGCGCACGCCGACGAGACTGCTGACGCGGTAGGCATTGTGGACGAAGCAGCCATTGCCCTGATCAATATCGGAGACGCGCGTGGCATTGCCAAAACGGGAAGGGTCAGCAGCGCAGAAAGAAGATGGCGGGACCAAGCCCTTGGTTTCAAAACGCTTGCTCGCGTTGTCATCGGAGCAGGCCGCAAGGGCGAACAGGGCACAGCCCAAGATTATTTTACGCAACACACACACTCCCCACACAGGAGTTTTGACCATGCGATGGGAGGGTTAAGGAAGGGTTGCAGTGGGGGGCAGGAAAGGACGTTGTCTCAACCGCTCAAAGCAACAATCAGCTTGTTGATGTCGCCGTTGCGTTTGTCGAGGTAGTTGGTGAAATCGCTGCGCTGGAAACTGGTGAGCCAGAAGCCGAGAACTTTTGCGTCGCGGATTTTGTATTTGCCGCCCTTCCACACCAGACGCCAGCCCACGTTATAGGATTGGCCGGTTATTAGGTAGACCTTGGTATTGACGATGACGTCCTTGTTGCTATCGACGGTGGCTTCGCCGACTTCATATTTTGCAACGGTGTAATCGCGCGATTGCAAAGCGAAATAGCGGGACATGTAGACGGCCACACCGCGTTGATAGCGGCTGCGCTGGTCGGCTTTGATCTTGTCGGAATATTTGCCGAGAGCAGCCTCCGCAATTGCTGGCACATCGGCATAGCGTTGCACCACACGGAGGAACGACGGAACCGTGCCGGAGCGGTGGGCCGCCAACAATTCTTTACCGACTTGGCGCATGTAGCCAACAGACGGATGTTCACCAGCGGCCAGGGCTGGCGTTGTGACTGCCCCCAGGAGGCCTGTTAGAAGTGTGCGGCGGGTGATCATGATTCGAACTCGTTTTCGGTTTTCGGCGCGATAGGGTTAATGAACGCTTAACGCAACTGTACTCACCAGCTGTCAGCCTCGGCCAGGAATGCGTAGAGGCCTTCAAAATTTCCGTTCGACCGTTTCAGCTCTTTGGAAAAGGCATCGCGCATGGCCACCGACAGGCGGACGCCGAGAATGCTAAGATCGACCACCTGATAGCCGCTGCCCTTCGGCGTGAGGTACCAGACAATTTGCTGGTTGCTGACTTTGGAATTCTGGATCTTGCTTTTGACGACGGTGAAGCTGCCCTGTTGCACCACTGTATCCACAACAAATTCGCCGCCCTTGAACTTGTCGATGTAATAAACAAACAAGGCTGCTGAATAGGTTGTGACGAGAGTGTTGAACTTGTCCTTGTCAGACGGAGGCAACTTGTTGCGGAAGGTGCCAAGTGCTGAACCTGCTATGGTGCGGAGATTTACATGCCGGCTGAGCAGGTTCACAAATTTGGCGCGCAGCGGTTTGCCGCGCACGGCACCATTTGCAAGGGACAATACATCCTCACCGATGTCCTGGACATAGGCCTTGGCATCGCCAGCAGCGATTGCCTGAACGGGAAGCATCGGCACAAGGGCCGAAAACAGAAAGGAGCGCCGATTGATCACAAGTCACCTATTTGATTTTAGAACTGCCCCTGCCTCCGACTTCTTATACGACATTATACCCACCGCATGACAAGCGTTTTTCGGTCTTTCATCAAAAGCGACACTTTTTTTAGTTATGGCGAACTTCTTGCACTTCATATAAAGATATGTTTATATAGTTTCCATGGATGAACTTCTTTCCAGCCTCAAGGCCGCAGCCGAGACGACACGTATCCGCATCATGTTTATTCTTTCCCATGGAGAGTTGAACGTGTCGGAATTGACTTATGTGCTGGGTCAAAGCCAGCCGCGCGTCAGCCGCCACCTCAAGCTGATGGCGGAAGCGGGATTGTTGTCGCGGCACAAGGAAGGAAACTGGGTGCTCTTCCGTTTGCGCAATGAAGGTTTGGGCGGGGCTTTGGCGCGGGCGCTGGTGGATATGCTGTCCACCAAGGATTCGCTGTTGTCGGGCGATCTGGCCCGACTCGAAGCGGTGAAACGGCAGCGGGACGAAAAAGCGGCGGCCTATTTCAGTGCCAACGCGGCGTCGTGGTCGGATTTGCGTTCGCTGCATGTGGATGAGGAAAATGTCGAGCAGGCGATGACCCGACTGATCGGGCAGGATCCGGTCGATACGGTGGTTGATCTTGGAACCGGCACGGGCCGGGTCTTGGAACTGTTCGCTGGGCAGGCGCGGCAACTTTATGGCATCGATTCGAGCCGGGAGATGTTGGCGATTGCCCGCACGTCGCTTGAAAAGCACGGCGCGAAACAGGCAGAACTGCGGCAGGCCGATGTCTATGCCCTGCCCTTGGCCGATGCGTCCGCCGATGTGGTCACGGTACACCAAGTTTTGCATTTTCTGGACGAACCGCAAAAGGCTTTGTTTGAAGCACGGCGGATATTAAAACCATCTGGCCGATTGTTGATTGTTGATTTTGCACCGCATGAACTTGAAGAAATGCGCGAGAACCATGCCCATCGCCGCCTTGGCATTTCAGCCGAGCAGATGGTGATCTGGTGCGGCAAGGCCAATCTTGACCTTGAGAAACATGAGGTGCTTGATCCGCCGTGGCTGAAAGACCGCAAAGGGCTCACGGTTTCGATCTGGCTGGCGCGGCCTGCCCCTGCCCCACAGTTTCATTCCACAAAATCCAAGGTCCTGTCATGAGTACGCTTCGCGTTTCGTTTGAATTCTTTCCGCCGAAGGATGGCGATGCTGAAACGTCATTCTGGTCGGCGGTGAAAAAACTCGAGCAGATTCAGCCAGACTTTGTTTCTGTGACCTATGGCGCTGGCGGTACCACGCAGGACCGCACACTTGCGACGCTGGCGAAGTTTGCGAGCGAAACGACTTTGAAACCTGCCGGTCATTTGACCTGTGTGGGGAAAAGCCAGGCTGAAGTCGATGAGGTCGTCAGGGCTTTTCGTTCGTCTGGCGTCAATCACATTCTCGCCCTGCGCGGCGACCCGCCTGCCGGTGTGGGCACCAAGTTCACGCCACACCCTGAAGGATACAAGAACGCCGCAGATCTGGTGCGGGGCATTCGCGAGATCGGGGATTTTGAAATCTCGGTTTCGGCCTATCCGGAGCGGCACCCTGAGTCAGTGTCCATCGAAGAAGATCTGGCCTTCATGGCAGACAAGGCCGAGAACGGTGCGACGCGGGCAATTTCGCAGTTCTTTTTTCACAATGCGTTTTTCCTGCGCTTGCGCGACCGGATTGCGGCACGGGGAATCAAGATCAACCTTCTTCCCGGCATTTTGCCGATCACGAATTTTGCCCGGGTGAAAGAATTTGCTGCAAAATGCGGGGCTTTCATTCCGCCGGACCTGGAACGGCGTTTTGCCGGTCTGGAAAAAGAACCGGAAACGCGCAATCTCGTTGCAGCCATGGTGGCGGCTGAACAGGTGCATGCCCTGCAGCGCGAAGGTGTGGAAGATTTCCACTTCTATACCTTGAACCGCAGTGAACTGGTCTACCCGATTTGCCGGGTTCTGGGTTTGGGAAGTCCGCTTCAAGACGAAGAAAAGGCGGCGTGAACCGTTGCGTCACTGGTTTGTAACAGAGGGTTGTTAGTGGGTTCTGTCTAATTGGTCTTTTTCTCGACTTGGCCAGCCTCTATATGCACGCCACCTTTCACTGGATGCCACACCTTGCAAACATCGCAGCCACAGTCTTTCAGTCGCGCCGCCAGCATGCGTTTTACCTATTCGACGCTGGACCAGCCGTGGCTGCAACGCATGGTGATTCAGGCCATTGAAGTGGTGGGCGGGCAGCGCAAGCTGAAGCGGCTTTATACCCAACACGTCGACAATTTGCGGCGCGGCGAGGGTTTCTTTGATTCGGCCATGCGGCTGTTGAATGTGCGGGTGCGCTATGACGATGCAGCACTTGCCGCCATTCCGAAAACCGGGCCGGTGATTTTCATTTCTAACCATCCTTATGGCGTGCTCGATGGAATCACTTTGACATGGCTTGCCCTAAAGGCGCGGCCTGATACCAAAGTTCTCGCCAATGACGTGTTGTGCCAATCGCCGGAAGCTTCGGCGCATCTGTTGCCGGTGGCTTTTGCGCCAACGCGAGAGGCGCGCGAAACCAATGTGCGATCACGTATGGCGGCACAGGCGTGGCTGAAACAGGGCCATGCCATTGGTATTTTTCCGGGCGGTGGTGTTTCGACAACCGAAAAACCACTGGAAGCGCAGGCAGTGGATTTGCCTTGGGCGCCTTTCACGGGGAAGCTTGTGCGCGCCTCCGGGGCCACGGTGGTTCCTGTGTTTTTTACCGGGCAGAATTCACGGCTGTTCCAGATTGCCAGCCACCTGAGCTTGACCTTGCGACTTTCCCTGGTGTTTCGCGAAACGGCGCGGCGCATTGGCACGGACCTTGGCGTTCGTATTGGCAAGCCCATTCCGTTTGAGGAGCTGGCGCATCTGTCCAACCGGGAAGATCTGATCCTTGAATTGCGCAAGCGCACGTTTGGTCTGGCAAAACCAGAAGATGTTCAAGGTGACAGTCGTGACCTGCATTTGCGGCAGGGGCGCGTCAAGGGCTGGAGGCAATCGGGCCGCAGCGAAGACTGAGCCGCTTGCCTCGCCCGGCAAATCGGTGCAAAATCGCGACGGGGTCTAGGGAGAGGTCTATGCGCGCAACGGCACTAGTAATTGCAATCACCACGAGCCTATTTACAGCTGTTGCGGCACAAGCCGACTGTCCTGCAGAAAGTCTTGTCATGGGGGCGGGACGCGCCTTCACGTCGGCGTCCAAATCCGGCACGGCGTCGGCCTTTATTAGTGCCGCTTCACGCTATGCCGATACGCGCAGCATTGCCATGTCCGCGCTTGGGCCACACCGGAAAAAACTGAACAAATCGCAGGAAGGCGAATATCTGCGGCTGGCGCAGAGTTTCATGGGCAAGTTCATGTCGCAGTATTCCAGCAAGTTCAACACGGCAGGTATGAAGATCACCACGTGCAGCGGCAACACTGTGACGGCAACGGCCAGCGGCGGGCGCAAGATCATTTTCCGCGTGGGCGGCGGCCGGGTGCAGGACGTAAACGTTTCATCGGTGTGGCTGGCCGGGCAAATGCGCTCCACCTTCGTGGGCGTACTCAACAAGAACAACGGCGATATCAAGGCCCTGCTGGATTATCTGCGCGGGTAACAGCCAATGGTGAAGCTGCATGCCAGCTGGCTGGACAAACTCCGGGGTGAGTTTGAAAAGCCATATATGATCGCGCTCAAGGCGTTTCTGGCAACTGAACGTGAGGCCGGGAAGGTGATCTATCCCCGCGCTTCGGAATGGTTTCATGCGCTGGATGCCACGCCGCTGGATCAGGTGCGGGTGGTGATTCTGGGCCAGGACCCATACCACGGTGAGGGGCAGGCCCATGGATTGTGCTTTTCGGTGCATCAGGGAGTGAGGCCACCGCCGTCGCTTGTCAATATTTTCAAGGAGATGAAAGCGGATTTGGGGATTGAACCGCCCCGGCATGGCCATCTCGACGCTTGGGCGAAACAAGGTGTTCTTCTGCTGAATTCAGTTTTGACGGTGGAAGCCAATCGCGCCGCTTCGCATGCAGGAAAGGGGTGGGAACAATTTACTGACGCCGTTATCGCCGAAGTCAACGCCCTGCCCCACCCGGTGGTATTCATGCTGTGGGGCAACTACGCGCAGAAGAAGGCGGCGTTTGTGGATGGGGGGCGGCACTGTGTGATCAAGTCAGCCCACCCGTCGCCGCTATCGGCGCACAATGGGTTCTTGGGATCGCGGCCGTTTTCACGGGCGAATGGGTTTATGGTGGAGAATGGGCTGCAGGCGATTGATTGGAAGCTGCCAAAATTGTGACTTTATTTCCTAACAATTTGCAGCCGATCCGAGAGACAGTGACGACGGAACAAGAATGACTACATCAGGATGAAATCGGTGACATCGAGTTGTGCGACTTGAATGTTGTTGAAGGTTAGCGTGTCGCCGCTGGCGCTTGTGAAGGTCGTGTTGAGGCTGTCTTGCGTGAGGTGGGACAAAAAGAATTCTTTTGTGAGGTCGCCACCCAAGCGGATTTTGTCGATGCCGTTTTCAAAGTCGATGATAGTGGTGTGGGTTTGGCCTGCGACAGCTTTTATGTCGGTATTGAAATCGAAGAAGTCCTTGCCTGCGCCGCCCGTAACGGTGTTGGTGCCGTCACCGAGTTCAATGACGTCGAAGCCTTTACCGCCGGTGCAGGTGTCATTGCCGGAGCCGCCTTTGACGTCCATGCGGCCGAAATGGTTTGAGACGTTTGACTTAAACACATCATTACCTGCTCCACCGAAGAAAGCATTGTACACACCACCGTCGCTAACGAATAAGTCATTGCCGCTGCCGCCGATGATACGTTCAAAACCACCCACAGAGTCGCCACCAACTTCATCACCATTGATCAGGAAGTGGCCAGGAGGAGCATCCGGATTCAACGTTACACCAAAGACACGTATGCCTTTCGTGGAGGCGGCATAGGACATGGTTTCATTGGTACTATTTGCGGCATTAGATGCAAATATTTGCACAATTCCATTTGCGGGAAAATCATATGCTTTTAAAACGACTATACCATTTGCTCCGATGTTGACGGCGGCATGCGCTTCGCTTGCTACGTAGACGGTCTCGTAAGCGTCGTTACCAGTCATCTGGAAATAACCGCCGCCGCCAATGACCGTGATCTTGTTTGACACTCCGGTTATTGTGTCATCCAGCACAACCTTGGGCGTGGTGCCGTGATAACCGCCCAAATCAATTTTGCCGCCTGATGTCGTGGACACTTTGGCGTCAAAGGTTGTGTAGTTGTTAGGATTGAAGGGGGCTACCGCGCGGATGTCGATCACGCCCCCGGAGTTATCCGTGATATTGGTTCGATTACTTGCCTTGCCGACGATGAAACTGTCATCTCCAGAACCACCGAACGCTGTGGTATCACCTGATGTCCAAATTTTCATGCCGGAGTCATTTGCGTAAATGGTTGTGCCAGATTTTCCGCCGAAGATTTCTGAAAAGCCGGAGAAATGATCCGCGCCGATACTGCCGCCTGTCGCCAGTCCTGTTCTGGCGTCGACAACGAGGGAACCGATGGAGTTGGCAGCGTAGGACAAGGCGGCCTTGGCACCTGTGTTGTTGTTAATGTACCAGTCATCGCCTGTGCTGTCGGTTGTATCTGCGTAGACCGTTGCGCGAGCGCCTTTGGCCATGCTGACGAACACATGGTCACTGCCTGCGCCGTCGTAGATTGTCGCGGTGCCGGAGCCTGTGACGTTGATGTCGTCGTTGCCCGCACCTGCGTAGATGGTGCCGCCTGTTGAGGTGATGTGATCATTGCCGTTGCCAGCATCAATGCGGTTTGTGGCGTTGACGGAGGTGATGGTGTCATTGCCGTCCAGCGCGCGAAACCAGAGGCGGCTGGTGGCGGGAAGCGCGCCAAGGTCCATGGTGTCATCGCCAAGGGTTCCCAAAATCGTTGCATCAAAACCGGCCATTCAAACCTCCCAAACGGTGTGCAGCGCACAGGTTGCAATTTGGGGTAAGGGTATCGTGGTTGGGTTAAGGCTGGGGTAAGGGATGTGGTTAAGATAGGAGGAGTTGGGAGTGTGCTGAAACACCCTCTTCCCGCTTCCGCCTTCGCAAGTTTTTCGGCGGACGCAGTCGCGGTACTCCCCCGGCGAAGACGCCGAGGGAGAAAGGTGTTTTTACATCAGGATGAAATCGGTGACGTCAAGTTGCGCGATTTGGGTGTTGTTGAGGATGAGGGTGTCGCCGCTGGTGTTGGTGAAGGTTGTGGTAGTGCCGACATGGGTGAGGTGGTCGAGGAAGTATTCTTTTGTGAGATCGCCGCCCAAGCGGATTTTGTCGATGCCATTTTCGAAGTCGGTGATGGTGGTGTGGGTCTGGCCTGCGATGGCTTTTACATCGGTGAGGAAGTCGAAGAAGTCGCGGCCTGCACCGCCCGTCGCGGTGTTGGAGCCGTCGCCGAGTTCGATGACGTCGAAGCCTCTGCCACCTGTGCAGATGTCGTTGCCAGAGCCGCCCTTGACGTCCATGCGACCGACATTAGTCGCAAGATTCGATACAAACTGATCATCTCCAGCGCCACCGAAGAAGGCGTTGTAAGCATCGCCATTGCTGAGGAAGAAGTCGTTGCCGCTGCCACCGATGATACGTTCAAAGCCCATGGCAGAATCAATACCCACTTCTTTGCCGCTCACGGACTGGAAACCGATCTGACCACCATAGACGGTTATTCCTTGTGTCGTAGAGGCATAGGATACTGTTTCGTTGACGCTGTTCACAGCACTGGATTTGAAAACATCGAAACCGGCATTTAGGCGTTCAGAGTCGATCCCAAAAACGATGATGCCGTTCTTTCCAATCTCTATTGTCGTGCTGCTTGCATTTCCCACATAAACAGTTTCGTAGGAATCGTTGCCTTTCATATTGAAATAACTGCCATCAGCGATAATCGTAATCTTGGTTGAGACGCCGGTGATTGAATCATCAAGTGTGATGTTTGCCGAACCACCACTACAACCTCGCAAATCAATTTTTCCACCAGCTGTTGTGGATACTATTGCGACAACTTGTGAACCATTGCCACCCCGGCTGAGTGCCACTGGGCGAATATCGATCACACCTCCGGTATTGTCCGAAATAAATGTTGGACCGCTTCCTTTTCCGTAGATAAAGCTGTCGTCGCCAGAACCACCATAAGCACGTGTATAGCCGCCGGACGTCCAAATCGTCATGCCAGCGTCATTGGCGTAAATGGTGGTGTCGTATACTCCGCCAACGATTTCAGTGAACCCGGAGAAATGATCTGTTCCGATGCTGAGGTCCGTCGCGATACCTTTTCTCGCATCGATCATCAAGGGTCCCGAGACTCCAGCATTCGCATAAGACAGCCGCACATTGGTCCCTGTATTGTTTACGATGTACCAGTCGTCTGCCGAACTGTCGGTTGTATCTGCGTAGACCGTTGCGCGAGCGCCTTTGGCCATGCTGATGAAGACATGGTCGCTGCCTGCGCCGTCATAGATTGTCGCGGTGCCGGAGCCTGTGACGTTGATGTCGTCGTTGCCTGTTCCGGCGTAGACAGTGCCACCTGTCGAGGTGATGTGATCATTGCCGTTGCCTGCATCGATGCGGTTCAAGGCGTTTTCCGATAGGATGGTATCGTTGCCATCGAGGGCTTTGAACCAGAGGCGGTTGGTGGCAGGCAGGAGACCACGGTTCAGCGTGTCGTCGTTGGTGGTGCCTGTGATGATCGCGTCATAGACTGGCATGGAGGCCTCCGGGATTGAGATGTGGATCAATCGGAGGTTACAGCGGGTGGGTTAAGGTTTGGGTAAGGGGTTTGGTTAATGGGGACGGTGCCCACTGCCCCTCATCCGCCCTTCGGGCACCTTCTCCCGCGAAGAGGCGCGGGAGAAGGCAAGAGTTAGCGCTCAAACTTCTTGTACTTGATCCGTGACGGCATTAGCGAATCCTCGCCCAGTCTTCTTGCCTTGTCGCGTTCATATTCCTGGAAGTTGCCTTCGAACCATTCGACGTGGCTGTCGCCTTCGAAGGCCAGGATGTGGGTGGCGAGGCGGTCGAGGAACATGCGGTCGTGGCTGATGACGACGGCGCAGCCTGCGAAGTCTTCCAGCGCTTCTTCGAGGGCGGCCAGGGTTTCGGTGTCGAGGTCGTTGGTGGGTTCGTCAAGGAGGAGGACGTTGGCGCCGCTCTTCAGCATTTTTGCCAAGTGAACGCGGTTGCGTTGGCCGCCTGAGAGGGTTCCGACTTTTTGTTGCTGGTCACCGCCTTTGAAGTTGAAGGCTCCGACATAGGCGCGCGAGTTCATTTCGCGTTTGCCCAGCGTGACGATGTCACTGCCGCCTGAGATTTCGTGCCAGACTGTGGCGTTGGGGTCGAGGCTGTCACGGGATTGATCGACGTAGCCCAGGGTTACGGTAGGGCCGATGACGATGTTGCCTGCGTCTGGTTTTTCCTGTCCGGTGATCATGCGGAACAGGGTGGATTTACCGGCACCGTTCGGCCCGATGATGCCGACGATGCCGCCGGGGGGAAGCTGGAATTCCAGATTGTCGATGAGCAGTCGGTCACCATAGGCTTTCGACAGCCCTTCGACGGTGATGACCGTGTCGCCCAGACGTTCGCCGGGCGGAATGATGATTTGCGCGGTGTGGCTTTGCGTGCGGGCGTCGTTGATCTTGAGCAACTCGTCATAGGCCTTGATACGGGCCTTGCTCTTGGCTTGGCGGGCGGTCGGGGATTTTGAAATCCATTCGGTCTCGCGTTCCAGCACCTTGACGCGGGCAGCGTCTTCACGGCCCTCTTGTGCAAAGCGTTTGGCTTTTTGGCCCAAGTAAGCAGAGTAGTTGCCTTCATAGGGTATGCCCCTGCCCCGGTCGAGCTCCAGAATCCAGCCCGTGACATTGTCGAGGAAATAACGGTCATGCGTGACGATGAGGATGGCACCGGGATAATCGCGCAGGTGATGTTCGAGCCAGTTTACTGACTCGGCGTCGAGATGGTTTGTTGGTTCGTCGAGGAGGATGAGGTCAGGCTTTGCCAGCAGAAGACGTGTCAAGGCAATACGGCGCTTTTCACCGCCGGAGAGTTTTTCGACTGATGCATCACCGGGTGGGCAGCGCAGCGCATCCATGGCCTGTTCGACTTGGGCTTCCAGGTCCCACAGATTTTGCGCGTCGATTATGTCTTGCAGCTTGCCAGCTTTTTCGGCGTTCTCGTCGTTGTAATCCGCCATCAGGGCGTTGTAGTCGTCGAGAATGGCTTTCTTTGCGGCCACACCTTCCATGACGTTGCCAAGAACGTCCTTGCTGGGATCAAGCTGTGGTTCCTGTTCGAGATAGCCGCAGGTGGCGCCTTGAGCGAGCCAGGCTTCGCCGTTCCATTCCTTGTCAATGCCAGCCATGATCTTGAGCAGGGTGGATTTACCCGAGCCGTTGGGGCCGAGCACGCCGATCTTGGCGTCGGGATAAAAACTGAGGTGCACATTGTCGAGCACCTTCTTGCCGCCCGCATATGATTTCGAGAGGCCTTGCATTGAGTAGATAAACTGGCGTGCCATGTGACGGTGTATTCCTGCAAAACTGTGGTTTGCAGGGCTTCTAGTGTCTGGCCGCGTCTGTGTAAACGCTTAAGCGCCTCGGATGTGCGGCAGCCCCCCGGGTGCTGCACCAACCCTTGATGTGGAAAAACACCACATCTTTTACGACTCTCACTGCAAATCGTCACATTTTGAACATTTGCAGTCTCGTTTTGCTACAGCTTATGAAGCTTGTGCGACGCGGGCCAGATTTTCTGACGCTTCCTTCAGGACGCGGCTGATATTGAACTGGGCTTCGCGCTGGCCGGTGCTCATGGCCGTCTCAAGTGTTTCAGACACGGTTTCAATGTCCAGCCTGAGCTTTGACGTTTCAGCATCCACCAGACTTTTGGTACGGAGCTGCTGCGCTTCGAGTTTCTGGTCGGCGACATCCTTGGCATCTTGAACCAGCGACAGGGTTTCCTTGCGCAGTAACGCGAGTTCTTCACGAATGTTCGAGAACAGTTTCTTGCTTTCAATGGTCATGCTGTCTGTCAGCGCCTGAAACTCGGCCTTGCAGGCATTCAATTGGTCAAGACTGCTTTGTTTCAAGGCCACTTCCAGCTCGGAATTGCGCTTTTGAATGTCACGCATGACGCCGCGCAATTCAGCTTCGCGTTCGTCAAAAATCTTGACGAGTTCTTCGAGGCGGGCCTCGTTCAGTTGCTGGGTTGGGCCCACCACAAGTTCACGCAATTTCATCAGGGCGGCGTTGGCGTCAGAATCCGCAGTGCTGCGGACAAGGTCAACATTTGTTGGCATAACGGGACGCACGCGCGTATCCGGCGTGGCCGTTTCACCCAAAGCTGCAGATGGCCCCGTAACTGTTGTCTTCAGGACCGACAGTTTGGTGTCGCGGTATTTGCGCGGAGCTGGTTTGGAGTTTACTTCAGTGTGTTCCATCATTGTCGCCATGGTATTTTCCTTTCATGCTCGATACGAGGTTGAAAGCAAGCATAAAGCCAGATGACGTCAGATGAACCTTCCACCGTGTGTTAAGCCTAACGGTTCATGGTAAATGCAGAGGTAGTGTTTCAATTCATGTGGAGATTTATCAGTCAGACTGATTTATTCTTGCGCAGTGACCGCAGCAGTGGCGTGATCACATAGTTCACAACAGGCACAGTCAGCGCACCCAGAACACAGCCGATAACGCCTGATGCCGATGCACCAAGCAACCAGCCGACGAAGCCTTGCAAGATGGGAAGTTTTTCGGCGATGTGTTTTGCTGTGTCTTTGATCAGATGTTCCGGCTGATCATAGCCAAATTGCGCGAGGCCGTGCAGGATGATGTCGCCTCCCACCCAGAGCATGGCGGCAGTGCCGACGACACTGAGAACGGACAGCAAGACCGGCATGCCCTTCACCAGCAGCCGACCGAGTGGAGCGATGAGCACGGTTCGTGTTCTCGCCATGGCGGCACCCACGTCGTCGGCTTTGACGATCATGGCCACCACGCCATAAACGGCAATGGTGATGCCTATGCCGACGGCAGCCAGTACGATGGCACGCGTGATGAGCGGTTGATCTGTGACGCCTGCCAGCGTCAGCGCCATGATTTCGGCAGAGAGAATAAAGTCGGTGCGAATGGCGCCCATGACTTTTTCATCTTCAAGTTCCTGCGGCGTCAAGGTCTTGTGATCTTCTTCCACGTGTTCGTCATGGCTGTTGTGAGGGACCAGCATGCTGTGGACTTTTTCGTAGCCTTCAAAGCACAGGAACAGGCCGCCGAACATCAGGAGCGGTGTCATGGCCCAAGGAGCCGCCCACGACAGAAGCAGCGCACCGGGGAGCAGGAAGAGCAGCTTGTTCTTGAGGGAACCAAGCGCGATTTTCCAGATGATGGGGAGTTCACGGTCCGACGCGAAGCCAACCACGTAACGTGGTGTGACGGCGGTATCGTCAATGACGATGCCTGCGGCCTTGCTTCCCGCCTTCAGGGACTGGGCTGCGATATCGTCGAGGGAGGATGCCGCGACTTTCGCGATTGCCGCAACGTCGTCAAGCAGTGCAAGAAGTCCTGAGGCCAAAATCAATCTCCAAAGTTTGGGGAGGACTTAGCCTTTCGCCCGCCGCATGGAAAGCCACCAGATGAGAATTCCAACCAGCGTGGGCGGGAGCGAGAGGATGGTGATGATTTCCCAGCCGATGTAATTGCTGGAGCGCATACCGTCCATGATCCAGCCGATCATGAGGATGGTTCCGCAACCGCCAGTAAACAGGGTTGTGAGAATGGCGACGGTGGCAAAGAACAGGCGAAGCACGGAGTGGCGCGGGAGGCCCGCCGCTTCGCGTTTTTTCTCGCGCCAATCCAGAACGTACCAAAGGAGAATGACAGGGACGAGGATGAGGAGAACGAAGCCAATGCTCATGATTTACTCCTCGGGTTTTACATTTTTGCGTTTTGCACGGCGCATCTCGTTTCCGGCCCAGATCAGAAGAAGGCCCGCCCCAAGCGGCAGCAGTCCCATGCCGATTGAGTCCCCACCACTCAATCCAGCCATAAGAAGTGTGCAGGCGCCGCCAAACAGCGCGAGCAGTGCACCAAGAATAATCAGGAGAATGGGCATTACCCTGCCCTCGCCTTGGACCGCTCCATGCGCTGGCGTGCGGCTGCATCACGGTAGAAGAGATTGTAGGTGTCGAAGGGAAT
>JANPCL010000194.1:0-18144 GCA_031430915.1 Hyphomicrobiales bacterium | reverse complement strand
GGGCCCATCAGGGGGCGGGCGGAAATCAGGTTGGTGAAATACAGCGATGGGATGGAAAGTGACTTGGCTTTTTGCACGACGGGTGTGGTGCCGACAGCAAGGTCTGGGTTGATGTCGAGCATGGCTGTGATGTCTTGCTCGAGCGAGGCGCGATATTGAACGTGGACGCCTTTGGTTTCCAGCCATTGGCGGTCTTCATCGGACCATTGGGTGCGCGGGCAGGCGGTGCCGACATAGGGAACTTCAGCGCCGCTTTCGATGAGCAGACGGGCCACCAGAAGTTCCGAGCCTTCGTAGCCTGAGAGGGTGATGCGGCCCTTGATGGGCTTGGCAGCGAGGGCTGCTTTGATAGCGGGCAATACGGCGTTTTGTGCCGTGCTGATTTTATCGGCTGCGATGCCACAGGCTTCACCGACGTTGCGGAGCCAGTTTGCTGTGCCGTCGTAACCGACGGGGGCTGAGCCTATCACCTTGCGGCCAGCAGCTTCAAATTCGCGGATGCTGGCGGTGTAGAAAGGGTGGATGGCTGCCACTGCTGCACAGTCAAAGGCGGCGAAGAGTTCGCGCCATTCGCGTGTCGGCACAACAGGTCCTGCGGCGAGGCCCATGGGGGCGAGCATGCGGCCGATCATGACGGGATCAACCGGGAACATTTCGCCGATCATGGAAATGGTGGGCAAGTCTGCTTTTGATTTCGGGCGGGCCACGGGGCCGGAACGGATTTCGCCGGCAGCGTATTTCAGCATGGCACCAGCGAGCACGTCTTTCGCCTCAGCATGGGTTGGAACGCCGAAGCCTGGCACATCGATGCCGATGATGCGGACGCCGTTGATTTCCTTCGGCAGCAATTGCAGGGGAACGCCCGACGCGGTTGGCACACAAAGGTTGGTGATGACGATGGCGTCATAATCTTCAGGTTTTGCCATGGCGAAGACGGCTTCGCGAATGTCTTCGAAGAGTTTGCCGGTGACCAGTGATTCCGAATTGAAGGGCACATAGCCAACGCTGCGTTTGGCACCGTAGAAATGCGATGTGAAAGTCAGGCCATAAACACAGCAGGCAGAGCCTGAAAGAATAGTCGCCGTGCGCCGCATGCGCAAACCGACACGGAGTGAGCCGAAAGCGGGGCACATGCTTTGCGGCTGGTCGTGGGGGCCCTGCGGATAATCCTTGGCGTATTGGGCCAGTATTTCGGATTTTCCAGCAGCGGCGGCAGCGGCATGAAGTTCTGTCTTGTTGCTGCAAGCGCCTTCCACAACGGGTGCGGGGGGCACCGTTGCAGCCTCGACCTGCCGTGTGGGGACGGCGGGTGCGGGGGAGCTTGTTCTGTCAATCAAAACAGTCATTTCATCATACCGTATCGTACACAACTTCGAGCGACGGCTTCACCGTAAGTGAGCCACCACACATGTCTTCTGCCGTGGCGGGGTTCAGCACTACGTCGCGGCCCACGGCATCAGCTGCGAAAAGGTTCAGCAATTCATCCTGTGTGAGAGGCTTTGGCCGTTGTGGCGGGGCTTCACCGACGTTGATGGCAAGCGCCTTGAACAGGGCACCCCATTCGCTGGCGTCTGTGCCGATGATCTCATAGTTCGCACTCTTTTTGCGAATGTCGTCATTGGCAGGAATGGCGGCGAGAATCGGGATACCGGCTTTTTCGGCAAAGGCTGCGGCTTCGCCCGTGCCATCGTCCTTGTTGATGACGATACCTGCAACGCCAACATTGCCGCCCATTTTGCGGAAGTATTCAACGGCGGAGCAGACGTTGTTGGCGACGTAGAGCGATTGCAAATCGTTGGAGCCGACGACAATAACCTTCTGGCACATGTCACGCGCGATGGGCAGGCCGAAGCCACCGCAGACCACGTCGCCGAGGAAGTCGAGCAAGACGAAGTCAAAGCCCCATTCATGGAAGCAGAGCTTTTCGATGAGTTCAAAACCATGGATAATGCCGCGACCACCGCAGCCGCGACCGACTTCGGGTCCACCCAGTTCCATGGCAAAAACGCCGTCACGCTTGAAGCAGACGTCACCGATTTTCACTTCTTCGCCAGCCAGCTTTTTCTTGGCGGAGGTTTCAATGATGGTGGGGCAGGCGCGGCCACCGAAGAGCAATGACGTGGTATCGCTTTTCGGATCGCAGCCGATGAGCAATACACGTTTGCCCATTTGCGCCATCATGTAGGACAGGTTAGCGAGGGTGAAGCTTTTGCCAATGCCGCCTTTGCCATAAATGGCAATGATCTGGGTTTCTTTTTTGATTTCGCCAGTGTGGACGGGATCCGGTTCTATTGCTGCTTCGTCGCGAAGCTGCGCATTGCGCACGAAATTGTGGTCGATGCTGTTCATTGAAGTTGTCTCCAGTCGAGCACCATTTTCAGGCAAGATGGGTTTGTGAATGCAGTTGCGTAAGCGTCAGTTGCAGTTGATGCATCGGCGCGATGGGTGATGAGGCCGGAGAGGCTGAGTTTGCCTGTGGCGATAAGTTGCAGAACGGCTTCCATGTCAGAGCGCTTCCATTCGGCTGCGATGCGAATCTGGGCTTCGCGCATGAAGGCGGGCGGGAAGTTGAAATTGACAGGGTCGTGATAGAAACCCGCCAGCGTGATGACGCCTTGCTTGGCCAGATGCGGCAAGATGCGGTTGATGATGGCGGGGTCGCCTGACGCGTCACAAACTCTGCTGTAGGACTTGTGAGCGTCAGCTGTGGGGTTGATGACGGAGTATCCGGCTTGTCGGTCGCGGCGGGTTTCCTGAGCTTCCCAAACTGTGGGCGTTCCACCGAGAGCGACTGCAATGCGGGCGATGAGGCGGCCTACGATGCCGTGGCCGATGATCAGTTCAGGGACATCACCAACAATGATGGCGTGACGGGCGGTGGCGGCGAGTGCGAGGAGTGTGCCTTCTTCGGCGATATGGTCGTCGATCTTGATCAGGCGGCTTGCTGGTGTTGCGATTGTCTTCGCGGCACCACCGAACAGTCCGCGCACTTCGCCGTAGCAATTGGCACCCGGTACAAACACCATGTCGCCCTCAGCAAAGTCAGTGCTGGTCTGGGCAACGCGTCCTACGGTTTCATAGCCGGGGACCAGCGGATAGCCCATTCCGGGGAAGCTTGGCATTTTGCCCTGCCACAGCAGGCGTTCGGTGCCGGAGCTGATGGCGGAGTAGGCAACGTTTACGATGACATCGTCAGCAGCTTGCGGAATCAGCGGAAGAGCTTTGAGTGACAGGCACTCTGGCTTTTCCAAGACAACCGCGACGGTGTGCATTTCCCAGTCTCCAACCCCTAAGCTGATGCCCTCGTTGATGCGGGACGGTCTGGCTTAGAGTGTCAGATTAACTTGACACATTGAAATGTCAACTAGCCTTTGCACATTTTCTGCTCAAAGTTCAAAAATAAGAACGCTGGTGATAAGCGGATTGCGGGTGGGCACCTGGCGGTGGCGAGAGAAACCTGCTTCTCGGGCCATATCAATCAGTTCAGCAGCGGTACGGGTGCGGCCTTGACCCATGGCGGCGAAGTAAAGATTGAAATAGGCGTCGGTGAGGGGGGCGGTGGCACGATTGCCAGACATTTGTTCCGCGAGGATGAGGGCACTGGGCCGCGCCGGGCCGTTGCGCAGACATTGGTAGATGTTGCGAAGTGCGAGTCGCACCACGGCATCGTCGTGGTCGTGGGCAACTCTGATGAGTGTCACCACATCGGCGCCGACAGGTAGAGCGTCGTTGGTAAAGTGCCCGGGATAAGTTTCGGTGCTGGCGTTGTCGGAATGGGCTTTTGCAATGTTGATGACGCCTGGTAAATCAAAAAGCTGGCGTTTGATGTTCGGGTGTTTTGACCCGAGTGCGCGGAGGAAGCTGCCATCTCCGCCTCCGACATCCAGTACGGTTTGGTGCATACTGAAATCATAGGCGTTGAGAATTTCTGCGGCGACGGCTGCCTGTGATGCGGCCATCAAGGCGGTGTAGGCGGCTTTGGTTTTGGGATCGTCGTTGTAGTCCCAGTATGATTTCAGGTGGTGCGATTGTTTTTCGCCTGAGAGCAATCCGATGGGGTCGTTCAGGTCTTCGTAGAACAAATGATGATGCGCGATGAAGCGCATGATCCAGGGTTGGCCAAGCAGGGCAGCGCCATGAATGCCGAGGGAGACTTTGTCGCCGTGCAGTTCGAGAAGGTCGAGTGCGGCTGCGGCTTTGATCAGGCGCAGGGTTTTGCTGTCGTCCCATCCGATTGTTTTTGAGAGCGTGGTAATGGTTTGGCCGGATTGGCCGACGCGTTCAAACAGGTTCATTTGAACACAACTGTAGAGCACTTGCGAGTAAGAAAATCCTGCAACCAAATCAAAGAGTTGGCGTGATCTCTTGCGGGCTATGGGGCGGGTGAGTGGAAAGGCTTGGGCAAAGGCGATGAAGCGTGGATCAGCGGTGAGGCGGTTGCGCCAGCGCCGCCAAATCTCAGGCAGCACCGCGAACCGGAACTCTGGCGACCATGGCTTGTGACACGCCGACGATCTGTGCCGCCAGCGAATCGCGACCGGGGCATGTGGGTATATGTTCGACGATGTTGCTGAGCAGGTCGTTGAAATAGTGCATGGCACCATCATAGCCCAGAGTTGAAACCATGTTGGGCAAATTATTGGCGGCGTCTTGGCCGGTGGGTTTGCCAATGTCTGCGGAGAGGCCCGCCACATCGCGAAGGTCATCGGCGACCTGGAAGGCTTCGCCGATTTTCAGGCCCAAGGTATGCCACGCTGTGTGTTCATGTGCGGCGGCGGCGGCACCGGCTTGCGTGCAGGCGGCGAAGAGGGCACCAGTTTTGGCGCGTTGATATTGCGCGAGGTCCATACGCGGTTCGCATTCCCAGGCCTGGCCTGCGGCAATACCGTGCGGTGCGCCTGCGGATTGCGCGACGATGCGTGACAGCACAGGATAATCGGCCACGGTTTCGAAGGCTTTGACGATGAGGGCGTCACCCGCCAGTACGGCGATGCGTTCGCCGAAAGTGACATGGACGGAGGGCTTGCCTCGGCGATAAGCCGCACCGTCAAAGCAGGGCAGGTCATCGTGGACCAAGGAGGCGCAGTGCAGAAATTCGATGGCGCAGGCTCCGGCCATGACGGCGGTCATATCACTGGCAGCGCAGGCTTTGGCGACGGAGAGAACCAGTTTTGGCCTGATGCGTGCGCCACCAGGGAAGACCGAATAGCCCAAGGCTTCGGCCAGAATTGGCGGACATACAGCGGTTTGAGATGGGGCCAAGGCAGCTTGCAGGACGGCTTCGAGTTTCGCTGTGACATCCATTCTTCGATTCCCCTCTCGCCATGTGACATTCTGATGTGTCAATATAAAGTGACACATTGAATTGGACTTGGCAATGGTTTCTCGATGCAGACTGTGATTATCGGCGCGGGGGTGGGCGGATTATCGGCTGCCATTGCGCTTGCGGCAAAAGGCGAACGCGTCGTTGTGTTTGAGAAGCAAAATGGTCCCGGTGGCAAAATGCTGCAACAGATCGTTGATGGCGCGTGGTTCGATACAGGCCCCACAGTGTTCACCATGCGCTGGGTATTCGAGGAGCTGTTTGGTCTGGCAGGACAGGATTTTGCCGATGCTGTCGATGCCAAACCTCTTGAAACTTTGGCCCGGCACGGCTGGAGTGGCGGAGCGACGCTGGATTTGTTTGCGGATCAGAAGCGGTCGCAGGATGCGGTCGGCGATTTCGCCGGGGCTGAAGCGGCGTTGCAATTTCGCGGCTTCATGGCTGAGTCGAAGCTGGTTTATGACGCATTGGAAAGGCCGTTTCTGCGCGCACAACGACCGTCGATGTTGGGCTTGGCTGCGGGCATGGGGTTTTCCGGCATGACCCGGATCAGTCCGTTTGAGAGTTTGTGGAAAGCCTTGCAACGACATTTTACCGATCCGCGTTTGCGGCAGTTGTTTGGACGTTATGCGACCTATTGCGGCTCGTCGCCGTTTGAGGCACCGGCAACATTGATGCTGATTGCGCATGTTGAGGCCATGGGGGTATGGAGGTTGACGGGAGGCATGGCGGCTTTGGCGGTGGCGCTTGAAGGCTTGGCCAAACGACTGGGTGTTGAATTTCATTATGATTGCGGGGTCGAACAGATCACGGTACAGAACAGCCGTGCGACAGCGGTCGTTGATCAACACGGCGTGATGCACAGTTGCAACGCTGTCATCTGCAATGCCGATGCCAATGCTGTGGCTTCGAAACTGTTTGGCCCAGATGCGGCCTTGGGTTCGAGCGCCACACCCAATTGCGAAAATTCTCTTTCGGCCATTACATGGTGTCTACAAACAAAGAGTTCCGGCTTTGAACTTGAGCATCATACGGTGTTTTTTTCCGATGACTACAATCGCGAATTCGAAGAGTTGAAAAGCGGCCCTTCGATTGATCCGACAGTTTATGTGTGTGATCAGGGTGAGGAGCGGAAACTTTTGTTGATCAACGCGCCAGCGCGAAATCACGAGCTGGATCCCGCATTCGAAAAACTTATGTTGGCCAAGTTAAAGGCTTGCGGATTACAATTGGAGTGGCCCGCGAAAAATGTTCTGCTGCGGACACCGCAGGACTTTGCAAAGCTTTATCCTGCAAGCAATGGTGCACTTTATGGAAGGGCGTCTCACGGATGGCAGACCACATTCAAGCGGCCGCAGGCCAGAACCAAAGTGCAGGGGTTGTATCTGGCGGGGGGCAGCGTGCATCCGGGGCCGGGGGTTCCGATGGCGGCACTCTCGGGAATGCGGGCGGCAGAGGCCCTGTTGCAGGACCGCGCTTCGACCAAATAGTGCCAGATGGTGGATATCGCTGGTGGTATTTTGATGCGCTGAGTAATGACGGAAAGCACGGCCTGTCGATCATCGCTTTTGTGGGTAGTGTTTTTTCGCCCTATTATGCGCGGGCGCGGCGCAAGGGTTTGGGCCATGCCGAAAATCATTGCGCCATCAATGTTGCACTTTACGGAGGCACAAAACGCTGGGCCATGACCGAGCGTGGCAAGGCTGATGTTTCGCGGACGGAATCAGAGTTTGTGTGCGGCCCCAGTTCGATGCGGGTGGAGGGTGATGTTGTCACGATCAGCATCAACGAACGCTGCATGCCATGGCCACTTGCTCTCAAAGGCCACGTCAAAATCCATTTGTCGCGCTGCTATGATTCACCCGTCTCGCTGGATGACGGTGAATTGCACCAGTGGCGGGCTGTGGCACCGCATGCCCGCATAGAAGTGGAGTTCACTGCACCGGAGTTGCGCTGGAGGGGCAATGCCTATCACGACATGAACTGGGGGGCGGAGCCACTTGAAAAGGCGTTCAAAGACTGGACCTGGTCACGCGTGCATGACGAGAATGGTGCGGTGGTTTTTTATGATGCGCGTCGTTTCGATGAGAGTTGCAAGGCATTTGGTTTGCGATTTGCGGAAGGAGTCGTGAAAGAGGTCAATCTGCCGTCTGCGCGTTCGCTAAAGCGTGGCCTATGGGGCATGCGGCAGGATGTGCGGTCTGAGACCGCACCTGTCTTGGTTGCAAAACTTGAAGATGCGCCATTTTATGCGCGCAATCATGTGCGGATCACTTACGACGGCAAGGCCTATGATGCGTTTCAGGAAACATTGTCGCTCGAGAAATTTGATACGCGCCTGGTGCAAATGATGTTGCCATTCAGAATGCCGCGGTGGTGAAAACAGACTCTTACTTGCCCTTTTTCAATTTATACAATTCCCACACTCCCCAGCCTACCACCGCAATAAGTATGAACGCCATTTCCAAACCGATGATGCTGCTGCTGCTCATGATGGTCCCCGCTGGTTTCGGCTTTCCAGGGCCTTGAAGAGTTCCATGACCCAGAGGGCACGTTCGGTGATGGTTTTGGGCTGATAGTGCGGCGGACGGCCGGAGAGCACTGCATCAATCAGAAAGCGGGCTTCGGGAACTGCTGGTGCTTCGGAGGCTGTGGTGCGTGAGAGTGCAGCGGGGAAGGCCTGCAGCATCAGCATGGTTTTGCGCTTGCCCGATACGATGGCCCGGCCCTTGTGACCACGGCGTTTGGCTTCATGGCCAATTTCACGATAGAGCAATCGTGCAGCGTGAATCGACGCGCGGCAGTTGCGGGGCAAGAGGCTGATTCCGGTTTCGGCTCGGGCATAAACTTCTTCTGCTTCGTCCACCAGTCGTGATGCGAGATCGGCTGAGGTGGTGCTTTTGGTTTTCCATTCGGCGGGAAGGTAGAGGCGATTGTTGGCGGCATCCTCCTCCACGTCGCGGGCGATGTTGCTGAACTGCATGGCGATGCCAAGATCAACGGATCGTGCCAAGCCGTTGGCGGAGCGGCAACCCATGATCAGCGACATCATTATGCCTACTGTGCCTGCGACGCGGACGGCGTAGGCCGTGACGTCAGACAGGGTTTCGTAACGCTTGCCTGTCGCGTCCCAGGCGAAGCCTTCGATCAGAGCGTCAGGGAGCGCGCGGGGAATCGCAAAGTGGCGCACCACGTCGGCAAAGGCGCGGTCGGTTGCGGCGTCATCGGGATTGTGATCGTAGATGCGGTCCAACCGTGCCATCAACATGTTGACGGCCTGTTGCGGATCGCTGGAATTATCAACCGCATCATCAGCCATGCGGCAGAAGCCATAAAGTGCGCGGGCGGGTTCGCGATAACGTTCCGGCAACAGCAATGAAGCCAAGTGAAAACTGCGTGAACCTTGCCGGATCATGTGCCGACACAGCGCCAGATCGGCAGGTGATGCGAGGCTAGGTTCTGATAAAAGCGGCTGCATCAGGCACCACAATGTCGAGTACGCGAGCGGAAGACAGCACCCCGGGAACACCAGCGCCAGGGTGGGTGCCTGCACCTACGAGGAAAAGATTTTCAATGTCCTCGCTTTGATTGTGCGGGCGGAACCACGCGCTTTGCGTGAGCACGGGTTCAAGGCCAAAAGCTGCCCCTTTGTAGGACGAGAGACCGTGCTGGAAGTCCAGCGGCGTCATCACGCGCTGCGTCACGATGCTGGACTCAAATTCCGGCATCACGGTTTCATGCAAACGTCTGGCTACCAGTTGGCGATAGGGCTCGGCTTGCGTGGTCCAGTCGATGCCCGAGTCCTGATTTGGCACGGGTGATAAAACGTAAAAACTGTCGCAGCCCGCAGGGGCCAGCGAAGGATCACTGGCAGTGGGGCGATGCAGGTAGAGGCTGCAATCCCGGGCCAGAATTTTACGCTCGAAAATATCTTCGATGAGGTCGTGGTAGCGTGGGCCCATAAGAATGGTGTGGTGGGGAACGTCCGTGTACTGACGGTTGGTGCCGAAATACCAGACAAACAGTGACATGGAATAGCGGGCTTTCTCGAGCTTCCGATTGGTCCAGCGTTTGCGGTCTGGTTCCGGCACCAGTTTCAGATAGGTTTGCGCGGAGTCAGCATTTGAGATGACGATATCAGCCGCAATCGTCTTGCCGTTTGCGAGCTTCACGCCTGTGGCCTTGCGGTTGACCGTGGTAATGAGCTTCACTTCGGCGTTGAATTTTACTTCACCGCCTTGCGACCCGATGAGCTTCACCATTGCCGTGATGATGGCACCAGTTCCGCCCATGGCGCAGTGAACGCCAAAGCTGCGCTCAAGATAGGCAATCAGACTGTAAATACAGGTGGTGCGAAATGGATTGCCGCCGACGAAGAGCGGATGGAAACTCAGGGCCATGCGCAGTTTCGGATGTTTTACATGTTTGGCTACATGACCGTGTACGGAGCGCCAGGCACCGAGTTTGATCAGCTCTGGCACCAACGCCGCCATGTCAGAGAGTTTTGAAAAAGGCATGTGACCCAATTGCACAAAGCCGATGTTGTAGATGGCTTCGCTGTCCTTCATGAAAGCTTCATAGCCTTGCAGATCGGAAGCAGAGATGCGGGTGACTTCGGCGCGCATGCGGGCGGGGTCGGCGCAACAGGTGAATGTATCGCCGTCGTCAAAGCGGATGGTGTAAAATGGGTCGAGGGATTTCAATTCTACATCGTCGGAAAATTTTCGCCCGGCCATGCCCCAGAGTTCGTCAAACAAAAATGGTGCGGTGATAATTGTGGGGCCCGCATCAAATGTGAAACCGTCCTGTTTGTGTACGAGGGCCCGCCCGCCGGGTTGGTCCAGCTTTTCGAGGACCGTGACACGATAGCCCTTGGCCCCCAGCCTGATCGCGGCGGCCAGACCGCCAATGCCGGAGCCAATGACGACCGCATGGGGGCGATGGGATTCTGTCAACATGATCTGACAATAGAACTGGAAGCGGCGGTGGTGCAAGGAGGAGATGACGACTCTGGCTTCACTCAGTGTTTGTCCAACGACTTCCGGAAGCGTCGCAGTCCGAAAAATACCAGTCCCAGGGCAACAGGGATGGCTGCTGCTGCGATTTGCTCCGGCTTCAAGCGGCCGTCTATTGGCAGTACGCCCTTGGCGGCGTAGTAAACCAGTCCCACAATGTAATAGGTAATCGCTGCGACAGAAAGTCCTTCAACGGTTTGCTGCAGGCGCAGTTGCATGTCGGCGCGGCGGTCCATGGATTGCAAAACATTCTGGTTTTGGCGTTCGCGGGTGACGTTGACTCGTGTGGAGAGCAAAACTGTGGCATGGGCAATACGCTCTGACAATGCAGCGAGGCGGGCGGCGACGGCGCGGCAGGTAGAAATGGCGGGCAGGAAACGACGGTCGTTGAATTCGCGGAAGGTTTGCAGGCCTTCGATGCGTTCTTCGCGCAACTCGTCGATGCGTTGTTGCACCAGTTCGTAGTAGGCGTTGGCGGCGGAAAAACGATAGTGTGAGTCCGTATGCTTGCGGGCTACTGCCGCTTCGAGCTTTGTGATGCGGTCCAGCAATTGTGGTTCTTCGATTTCGCCGGCGGTTTCCATGGCGGTCAATATTTGCAGCAACTCCTGTTCAGAGTTGTTGAGAAAAGGGGACAGTTGCCTGGCCATGGGCAGAGCCAGCAGCGCCATCATGCGGTAGGTATCGATTTCAAAGAGGCGCTGCACCAGTCGGCCGGACTGGCGGGCATTCATGCGGTGATCGCAAACCAGCAAGCGGCCAAAGCCGTCGGCGTGAATGCGAAAGTCAGTATAGGCGCGACCCGTCCCGCCAGCGATGGTGGAACCTATCATGGTATTGCCGGAAAAATAATTTTCAGCTGTTTTGGCCGGGTCCGGAGCTTTGCTGCCTGTAACGACAGAAGCGTGAATGGCGGCGAGGGTTTTGCCTTGCAGTTTGCTGGCCCAGGCAAAGGGCACCAGAGACATAGCGGGTTGTGAGAAGGGGACCTTCTCTGACCCTTGAGCAATAAAAGTGTAGCGCACAAATTCCGTGTGGCGTTCCCAGCGCACGCGGCAGGGGCCGAGGTCGGCAACATAATGGTTGGTGTCGGCAGCGGGCTTGGGGGCGCCTGTGCCTTCGACGAGGTCCATCAGGCCCTGCAGATCTGAGGCGTGACTGCCAGTTCCAACGACGACAAGGTAAGACAACCTTACCGGTGCGATCAAGCTTTCAGGGGGCCGCGCGTGGACTTCGTCATTAAGCGCCCGGCGCTGCGGATGATCTTCGGGTAGAGTATAGGGCATCGTATTCATAGGCTGGTATTCCTGATGATGTCAGCGGCCTGCTTTGGATCTTCTTCATGCATCAAATGGCCATAATGCGCCACTGTGACAACTTGCGCATGGGGGGTGAGTGCTGCGGCCTTGTGTGCCACTGCAGGCGGAATGGTTTTGTCGTTCTGTGCTGCCACCATTATCACGCGGGTTTTCAGGCGCGACAGGTCTTGCGTCATGCCGGATAAATCCCACGCCGCCATCATGCCGAGGGTGGCTTCGATGTGGGTGGGAGAGCGGAACAGGCGCTGATAGAGGGCAAGTCCTTCAGGCGACAGTTTTGATCCGGTATCCGCCATCAAGCGTGCGACTGCGTTTGCATCGGCCATGCGGGCGAAGAGATTGGGCATGAAGGGAATGGCTGCGAAGGTTTTGGCGATGGGGGAAAAAACTGCACCCGCAATGCCAGCGATGGGAAAGAACGCACCGTTGAACGAGATGAAGCGTTCAGGGTCGATGTGACTCATGGCACACATGCGGGCGAGAATGGCAGAGCCTGCGGAATTGCCGACGACGACTGCCGGTTTTATGTTCAGTGTACGGAGCAACTCTGCGATGCCACTCACCATGCCGTCGAGGCTGCGGCCTTGTGCGTCTGCCTGCGAGGTGAATGCGTGACCCGGTAGATCAATTGCGTGAACCCTGTGGGAACCGGACAGCAATGGCATGACATCGCGCCAGGAATGGGTGGAGGCTCCGGTGCCGTGGACGAGCAAAATGTCCGGGCCTTCTCCCATTGTCTGCACATGCCATATGATGCTGTGGGCATCGACGAAGCGGCTGTGTCTGGCATGGGGCCAATCGGGGGGCAATTGCATTACCGGCCTTGCCTCAAGGCTGCGGCGACGGGAGCTGCGATGGCTGCACTGCCCGCGCGGGGCAAAGCGATATAGGTTGCGTTCATGGCATATGCGAGGTCGCGGGCGGCGGGGCGCGGTTCGGGAGAGACGTCGATCATCAGAGACTGGATGTTGTGGCTCGCCAAAGTGCTTGCGGCTTGTACCGCTTCCGCTGTGGCGCGGGGACGACTGCCTTCGCCGGTGCGGGTGACATTGGCGCGGCCATCTGTCAGCAAAATAATGATTGGGCGGCCACCAGCGCGGCGCACCTGCAGGGCAGTGTTCAATGACAGGTCGAGACCGAGTGCGATGGGAGTGCCGCCACCACCGGGCAAACCTGCGAGGGCGCGTTTGGCGCGTTCAAGTGATCTTGTCGGGGGGAGAAGTTGCTCGGCGGTTTTTCCGCGGAATGCGATGAGCGACGCCTTGTCGCGGCGGACGTAGCAATCAGCCAGGATCAATTCGACGGCGCCCTTGGCTTCGCCCAGGCGCTGGAGGGCGGCGGAGCCGGAAGCGTCTACGACGAAGATCGCCGTGGTTTCGCTGCGCTGTTTTATCCGCTTCACGCGGAAATCGTCGCGCGTCACGATCAGGCCAGCTCTTGCGGCGAATTTTTTACGGAAGGGCTGCAACAGGACTGCGGCGCGCAGTGTGGCGATCAGATCGAGGCGCAGTCCCCGTGTGGGGTGCCCACGTTTCGAGCCGATGGTGCGACCGCGTTTGGCCACGGTTTTGCGGCCCAGTTCACTGCGTGCATTGCGCCCGGCGGAGAGGCGGCCCTCAGCGGATTGCAGGCTTGCCAAAAGGTTTGGCGGCAATGTGGATTTGATGGCTTCGAGAATGATATCCTGCATGTCTTGCGGCGTGGGGTCTTGTTGGGCCGTCTCATCGGTGTGGTCGGCTTCGGGTTTTGAGTCTTGCTCCGGCTCTGGCTGTTGTTCCTCTTCCTGTTGCGGAAAACGTGTGGCGCGATGGGCGAGGACGAGGCGGCAGGCGAGGGCAGTGTCGTCGTCGCTCACTGTGGATTGCGAGGACAGAGCCGCCAAACCACATGCCGTGGCCACGGTCATGAGGGGCGCTCTTGGTGAGGTGATGCCGAGCGCAAGTGCTGTATGGCAGATGGCGGTGATCTGGTCGTCCGTACACTGAATGTTTTTCACACGCTGTCTCGCGGTGGAAATATTTTCGCGTGTGAAAAGCGCATCTTCTGCTTCTTCGATGCGGAAAGCCAAGCGCTCCATGAGTTTGGCGGGAACCTGTTCTTCACCGTCAATGGTGCTTTCGCAGGCGATCATGCCGGATTGCTGATTGTCAATCGCGGCAGAAAAGACAGAGGCCCGTTCGGTGCTGATACGTTCGGCACCGCGCAAAATGAACGTGCCGCGCTGCTGCAACAGTCCCGGTTCATAGACAGGTTTGCCTGCGGCCAAGGTGGAGGCTATGTCGACGGCTCCCAGCAATCTCTCATCGGAAACGGATGCTGGGATATCGCGCAAGTTATCATCAGGTTCGAGCAGTGCTCGAAAGCCATTGAGCCAGTGCGGGGCGTGATCGGCATTGATGACCACACCACCGAGGCGGCCTGCGTCGAGGGCCAATAGCCCAGCAATGAGCGCGCCGTCGTTCATGCCCCCAGAATTTCTCCGATGGCGCGGGTGATGCGGGTGGTGGAGCCTGCATCGTCAAGAGGATTTCGCCTGAGGCGGTGACGCAGCGAGGGAAGTGCCATTTTTTTGAGATCAGCGGTGCTGACGGTTTTTCGACCTTCGAATGCGGCATAGGCCCTTGATGCGCGGATGAGCGTGAGTTGGCCGCGCAGGCCGTCGGTTTTCAGCGCCATGCAGAGGGTGGCGGCTTGTTTCTGGATGTCATCACTGACTGTCATGTCCGGCAAGCGCTTGCGGGCTGACGTGATGCGCTTTCCAGTTTTCTGATCCTCTTCGGCCCACTGCGCACAGAAGTCACCGGGATTTCGTTCAAAGGCGTCCCGGCGCTTCACAATACTGACCCAGACATCGGCATTATCAGGGGTGAGCACTTCGACGGAAAGGCCAAAACGGTCAAGCAATTGTGGGCGGAGTTCCCCCTCTTCCGGGTTGCCGCTGCCCACAAGCACGAAGCGGGCGGGGTGGCGCACGGAGAGGCCTTCGCGCTCGAAAAGGTTTTCGCCGGAGGCTGCGACGTCGAGCAACAAGTCCACCAGATGATCTTCGAGCAGGTTCACCTCGTCGATGTAAAGAAAGCCGCGATTGGCCTTCGCGAGGAGGCCGGGTTCGAAGGCTTTTTCGCCACGGGACAAGGCGCGTTCGAGATCGAGGGCACCAGCGACACGGTCTTCGGTGGCCCCCAGCGGCAAGTCTACCATGGGGATCGAAATTGAAATCGCGGGGTGGGTGTCGCGTTTCTGGCAGTCTGAACAGAATTTTTCAGGTGCTGCGGGGTCGCAATTGTAGCGGCAATCCTTCACCGCCTTGATGGGGGGGAGAAGTGTCGTCAGCGCACGGACGGAGGTGGATTTACCCGTGCCGCGATCCCCCATGGCGAGGAGCCCGCCGATCATGGGGTCAACGGCGGTGAGGAGGAGGCCCAGTTTCAATTCATCCTGGCCTGCGATGGCGGAAAACGGGAACGGGGGGCGGGAGGTGGGCTTCAGTTGGGGAGTCATGTTGCGGTGACGATAGGGGGAGATTGCGGGAATGGCAACGTGGGCGGATGAGGGTATTCCCGTTGTTCGTTCAATCAGCCTTCAATCAAGATATTTATCCGCCCTCTGCCCTGCACGTTCATGGTGGATTGGCAGGGTGCGGCCGTAGAGTTGCTGTGTGCGCTCTGGTGTCCCGACCATGTTCGGTTCTCCAACATACGAAAAAATTGCGACATAGCGCCGACGCTGTCCACTGAGGGGGGCAACCCGATGCAGCGAGTATCGCCCGCGAAAAATTTGAAGGTCGCCTGGCTCAAGGTTGAGCACTTTTACCTTATTTGAGGTACTGTTGAGAACGCTGGATACATCGGCGAAATTCTCGTCTCCCTCACGGATATGGGGTGCATATTCGAATGCGCCGCCTTGTTCGGCGTTCTGTATGGCAAGTGTCACGGTGAAGTTATTGGTGTCGAAATGCCATGGAAAACCGTTGCCTTCCTCGGCCATGTTGACGATGACATCAGCCAAGGGATCGGCATAGCGGTAGAATTCATCCTCCTGAAGGCAGTCTTGTATGAAGCGGTCAAACCCTTGGCTATCGTGAATGATACGCAGTGGGCCGTCCTTGGGAAAGTTGTCTGCTGGCACGAATGAATTCGAGCGATCAAAGAACTGTCGCCGTGGGTCGTCAGAGGGGAGAGTTGGGTCGTCCTTGGAGAAATAAACATTGGTACGGTTGAAACTGCGGTGGCCCTTGTCTGCGACGCGATCCGCTTCTGCTGTGAGTGCAGCAATGCCTTCGGGCGTGAGAAACTGTTTGATGACAGCGCAGCCGTCACGTTCCAAGTCGGTACGAACCCTGTTTAGCAGGGTGTCTCGCTCAGTCCCATCCTGGTTGATCGGGTAGCGCTGGTAGTCAATCATATGTGAAGGCGTGTAAGGCATGAACAGACTTCCCGTCAGTGTATTTCAAGGCGAATGCATCACCCGATCCACATGGGTTGGGCGATACGCCTGATGAAATCTAGCGCAAATGGGGAGTAGTGCAAAGAGGAGACATATACCACGTCATTGCCGTGTTCGCTGGAATGACGGGGGGTTGGGGTGGATTTGGTTTTGGGTGGCGCGGTGTTTGACGGTGAATTAATACTCTCTCACCACGTCATTCCCGCGTTCGCGGGAATGACGGGCGAAAAAGAGGAACTAGAAATTTAGTCGCCCAGTGTTCCGTTAATGATCGTCTTTCCCGCACTGTCAAACAGGTGGCAGGCTTCTGGGGGTAGGTTCAGGTTCAGGGTTTGGTTGGGTTTGGCTTTGCTCAGGCCGTCGGCTTTGGCGGAGATGTCGGCTCCATCGGTCATGCTGAGATAGAACATGGTTTCGCTGCCCAGGTATTCAGCGAGGCGCACTGTGGCTTTGGTGTCGGATTTGCCTTTTTCTGCAATCAGGATGTGTTCGGGGCGTATGCCGAGGGTTACGTCTTGGATGCCCTGTAGTTTGGCGGTCTGGGCGGGGAGCTGGATTTTGCTTCCGTCGCTCAGGGTGACGCTTATGGTCTTTCCGGTTTGGCTGGCTTTGGCTTTCAGGAAGTTCATTTTGGGGCTGCCGATGAAGCCTGCCACGAAGAGATTGTTGGGGCGGTGGTAGAGTTCGAGCGGGCTGCCCACCTGTTCGACTAACCCTGCGTGGAGGACCACGATTTTGTCGGCCATGGTCATGGCTTCGACCTGATCGTGTGTCACGTAGATCATGGTAGATTTCAGGTCTTGGTGCAGCTTGCCAAGTTCGATGCGCATCTGCACGCGCAGCGCAGCGTCCAAGTTCGACAGGGGTTCGTCGAAGAGGAAGACTTGCGGGTTTCTGACAATGGCGCGGCCGATGGCAACGCGCTGGCGTTGGCCGCCTGAGAGTTGAGACGGTTTTCGGTCCATCAAGGGTCCGAGTTGCAACATTTCAGCGGCGTGGCCCACGCGTTTTTCGACGTCGGCCTTGTCATGGCCTGTCATTTTGAGGCCGAAGCCGACGTTGTCGCGCACCGTCATATGCGGATAGAGGGCGTAGGATTGGAAGACCATGGCCACGCCACGGTCGGCGGGCTCGACTGTTGCCATTTCCTTGCCGCCGATTTGCAGGGAGCCTGAGGTGATGTCCTCGAGGCCCGCGATCATGCGGAGCAGGGTGGACTTGCCGCAGCCGGAGGGGCCGACGAAGACGCAGAATTCACCGTCGGCAATATCAAGGTTGACGCCCTTGATGATTTCGACGGAGCCAAAGGATTTCCTGGCGTTGCGGAGTGTGACTGTTGCCATTGTTTTAGCCCTTTGTTGCGCCGAGTGTGAGGCCAGCGATGAAGTGTTTTTGCATGAGGAAGAACATGGCGACGGGTGGCAGGGCCGCGATGATGGAGGCTGCCGAGATTAATTCCCATGCGACTTTCCACTGGCCTTTGAGTTCGTTCATTCCGGCTGTGACGGGGCGCACGTCTGCGGATTGTGCCATGATGGTGGCCCAGAAATAATCATTCCAGATGAAGGTGAAAATCAGCACGGACAGGGCGGCGATTGCGGGGCGCATCAGGGGGATGACAATGTGCCAGAAGATTTTCCATTCGTTCACTCCCTCAACGCGGGCCGACTCGATCAAGGCAAACGGAAGTCCCTTGATGAAATTGCGCATAAACAAAGTGCAGAAGCCGGTCTGGAAAGCGACATGAAACATGACGAG
The DNA here is from genome assembly GCA_031430915.1 of Hyphomicrobiales bacterium. Classification (GTDB taxonomy): domain Bacteria; phylum Pseudomonadota; class Alphaproteobacteria; order Rhizobiales; family Aestuariivirgaceae; genus Aestuariivirga. Next base: position 283 of record JANPCL010000194.1, on the reverse strand, counting down.
GCCCGCTGTGGTATTATACATGCCCATTTTCAGCGTGAGATCGCGCACCGGAATAGCGAGAATCTGGAACGGCACGAAGTTGCCTGCGATAAAGATGAAGAAGACGAACAGGTTGGCTTTGAATTTGTAAACCGCCAGTGCATAGCCCGTGAGGCAGGACAGGCCGACTGCCCCGATGACTGTTGGGATTGTGACCTTGAACGAGTTCAGGATGTACCAGCCGATGTTGCTGTTCTCAAACACAGAAGAATAGTTTTTGACGAAGTCGAAGCTTGACGGCATG
>JANPCL010000193.1:0-24947 GCA_031430915.1 Hyphomicrobiales bacterium | reverse complement strand
GGGACTGCATATGGACCGCCCCTAAATTCAGACATTTAGGGAGGTCTGAATCCAGTCCCTTCTCCAGCCCCCTTGCTGGAGAAGGTGGCCGAAGGCCGGATGAGGTCCCTTCTGCAAACCCCCGCAACGCCGCCACAATCGCCTGAAACCCTTCCATCGCAACCGCACTGTGATGCCGCGCCCGCATGTATGAGTGCGCCAGTGCAGGTTCATCGCGCAATTCACTCGCAACACCTGCCGCCAGCAAGCGCGCATGAAACATCATGCCATCATCATGCAGGGGATCATGTCCCGCGACGGTGATATAGGCGGGCGGCAGGCCTTCAACCGACTGGGCCATCAGTGGGACTGCTTTCTCGTCTTGCCAGTTCGCCCCGTCCTCGGGACCGAGGAAAGACGCGAGATAGTAGCGCATGCCATCCCTCGTCAGACAGGGCGCGTCGGCATTGCGGATGTAAGATGGTGTGTCCATGTTGGCGCCCAGCACGGGATACAACAATGCCATGGCCTGCACTTGTGGCAGACCGAGATCGCGCAGGGTGAGGGCCAGCGCCACAGACATTTGCCCACCCGCACTGTCTCCAGCAGCGATAATGTGGCCGGGGTTGATGCCGTTGCTCGCACCTTGTTCACGCATCCAGCGCCAGACTTTCAGCGTGTCTTCAAGTTGCGCGGGGTGGCGGTGTTCGGGGGCGAGGCGATAGTCGGTGAGAACGACGACACAATCTGCACCTTCGGCCATCTCCGCGCAAATGTCGTCATGCGTGTCAGGACCACCGAGTACCCAGCCACCGCCGTGGCTATAAAGAATGCCGGGCTTCAACGGCGGGGATTTGGGTTTGAAAATGCGGCACGGCGCGCCGTTGGCGATGAGGTCAATGACATCGATGTTGTGAGGGCGTGGCGCACGAAAGGCCGCGCAGACGGCGTTCCAGGTGGCGCGTTGTTTGTCGAGGGGCCAATGCTCGGAGCCCGGCGGGGTTTGGGCGGTGAGTATTTTGGTGAAGGCAAGCATACCGGGGTCGAGGGGGGGCATCGATGGTTTGGCTCCTGCAAAAGCTGTCCCTCATCCGCCCTTCGTGCACCTTCTCCCGATAGAAAGATCGGGAGAAGGTTTTAGCAACTGTAGCCTTCTCCCGTTTCTTCCAACGGGAGAAGGTGGCCGAAGGCCGGATGAGGGGCCACGTGGAATGTCTATGCCCGCCGCCTGCTTCTATCCTGCGCCGGCTGATAGGCCATGCGTGCGTGATACTCGCAATAGGGTGAACCATCGCGTGGGCCGTGGCCGCAGAAGCAGAACTCATCATGCTGCGGATCGCCGATGGGCCATTTGCAGGTCTTGTCGGAGAGATGCAGAATGGTAATCCGACCGTCCTTTGAGGATTCAACCAGACGCAGCGGCTTTGGCTCCGGCAAAGGTGCAAGCCGCGGATTGTGATGCGGTTGTGCATAGGTCTTGAGTGCTGCATTGCCAGCGGTTGGCGGCATGGAGGGACGCGATGGTCCCCGTGGGGCCGCAGGTTGCGCCTCGCCATTGGGTTTGCGCGCCGTGCGGGGGGTCTGCGAACGGGGTGTGTTCACCCGACCTGCGAGATTGAGACGGTGAACTTTGCCGATCACTGCGTTGCGGGTGACGCCCATGCCGAGCTTGCCCGCGATCTGGCTGGCGCTGAGGCCATCAGCCCACAGCTTCTTGAGTGTCTCAACACGGTCTTCTGTCCATGGTGCCTTGTCTGTGCCTACTGCCGATACATCATTCACGTCGTGAATCCTTCCTTGAGCACAGGGAATGCCTCTTCCCTGCGTTAAAAACTTTACGCTGCACTGAAACGCTACATCTCGTAGCTGATGGCCTATTCCCTACAGCGTGTAGCGGGCCATCGGCAACCAATTGAGCACCTGAGACAAGAGTTTTCCCCAGTTTCCTGCATTTCAACGTGGTTAACAAAAAGTTAAGCGGGTTCGGTGACTCCCGTCCATGCGCTGTTTTGACTCAGGCGGGGTTTGCCCCTCATTGACCGGTGCATAACCTCACTTTATATGGAGACTGTTGCGCGCCAGTCTCACCTGACTGGCGCTTTTCACTTTTGGAGAGGGATAGGGTCCATGATTGCTTCCGTGTTGCCAACCTATAACCGTGCGCCCATGGCATTTGTGCGCGGTGAAGGTTGCCGCGTTTATACGGAAGAGGGCGAAGCCTATCTGGATTTCGGCGCTGGCGTGGCGGTGACAAGCTGTGGCCATGCCCATCCCCATCTGGTGAAGACACTGACAGAGCAGGCCCAGAAGATCTGGCATACCTCCAATCTTTACCGCATGCCCGGCCAGGAAAAGCTGGCCCAGCAGCTGATTGAGAAGACTTTTGCCGACACCATGTTCTTCTGCAACTCCGGTGCGGAGGCGCTGGAATGTTCGATCAAGATGGCGCGAAGGTATCACTTCACCAACGGCCAGCCTGAACGCTCCACCATCATCACGTTTGAAGGCGCGTTCCATGGCCGCACCCTCGCCACCATAGCGGCAGGTGGTCAGGAAAAATATCTCGAAGGCTTCGAGCCGCGCATGAATGGCTTCCGGCAATTGCCGTTTGGCGATCACGACGCGTTAAAGGAAGCTATCACCCCGGACGTTGGCGCAATTTTGGTAGAGCCTGTGCAAGGCGAGGGCGGCATTCGCCCGCTCCCCACACAATGTTTGAAAGGGCTGCGTGATCTCTGTGATCAACACGGCCTGCTCTTGATATTTGATGAAGTGCAATGTGGCGTGGGCCGCACGGGCAAACTCTTTGCACATGAATGGGCAGGCATTGCGCCTGACATCATGGCCATTGCCAAAGGCATTGGTGGCGGCTTTCCGTTGGGCGCGTGTTTGGCTACCGAGAATGCTGCGAAAGGCATGACCGCGGGAACCCATGGTTCAACCTATGGCGGCAATCCGCTGGCAACCGCTGTTGGCTCTGCTGTCATTGATGTGGTGACGGCAGATGGCTTTCTCGACAATGTGCAAAAGCAGGCGTTGCTGTTGAAGCAGAAATTGGCGGCCTTGAAAGACATGTATCCCGAAGTCATCGAAGACATTCGTGGGCAAGGCCTGATGATGGGCATCAAGTGCAAGGTTGCGAACACTGCTTTTGTTGCCGCGGTGATTGCCGAAAAAATGTTGGTGATCGGCGCTGGAGATAATGTGGTGCGCCTGCTCCCCCCTTTGGTTGTGACAGAAGCCGATGTGACGGAAGCCGTGACAAAACTTGAGCGTGCCTGCAAGGCCCTCACAACGAAAGCGGCTTGATCTCTATGCCAAAACATTTTCTTGATCTGCATGAGATGTCGTCCGTTGACTTGCGCAGCATCCTGACCTCGGCCCACGCGATGAAAGCCAACCGGCAAGGCTGGAGCAAAGGTGCCAAGGACGCCGATCAGCCCTTGAAAGACAAAGCCATCGCGCTGATTTTCGAGCGCCCCTCTACCCGCACCCGCGTTTCCTTCGAAATGGCGATAAAGCAATTGGGCGGCGAGGTGCTGGTGCTCAGTTCCGGCGACATGCAATTGGGGCGCGGTGAAACCATTGCTGATACGGCGCGGGTGTTGTCGCGCTATGTCGATGGCATCATGCTGCGCGCGGCCAAGCATTCGCATTTGACGGAATTGGCGAGTGCCGCGACGGTGCCCGTTATCAACGGCCTCACCGATCACACGCATCCCTGCCAGGTCATGGCGGATATCCAGACCCTGGAAGAGCGCAAGGGCGATGTCTCCAGACATACCATCGCCTGGGTGGGTGATGGCAACAATGTTGCGGCGTCCTGGGTGCATGCCGTGGGTAAACTCGGCGGCAAATTCCGCCTGGGTTGCCCTGATGAATATCCGATGGAACGCGCCGTCATGGACTGGGCCCGCGCCAACAACGCCGATGTTGTGGAAGTGAATTCCGCTGAAGCTGCTGTTGCGGCAAGCGACTGCGTAATCACCGATGCCTGGGTTTCCATGCATGACACTGACGGCGAACGCCGCCACAACATCCTGCAACCGTTTCAGGTCAATGACCGCCTGATGAAACTGGCAAACCCCGGCGCCCTCTTCATGCACTGCCTGCCCGCACACCGTAATGAAGAGGTCACAGATAGTGTCATTGATGGCCCGCAATCCGTCGTGCTCGACGAAGCTGAAAACCGCCTGCACGTGCAGAAGGCGATATTATTGCATTGTCTGGGTGCCACATCGTGACCGACGATCTTGTTTTGCCCTTCGAAGTCAAACCACTTGGCATCCGGGGCCGCGTTGTGCGGTTGGGGCCGGTGATTGATGATATTCTCTCGCGCCATGATTACCCGGAAACCGTATCGGCCCTGCTGGCCCAGTCCGTCGGGCTTGCTGCCCTTCTCGGTTCCACTTTGAAGTTCGAAGGCAAATTCGTTCTGCAAACCAAGACCGATGGTCCAGTATCAATGCTGGTGGCGGATTTTGTCTCGCCGAACGGCGTTCGCGGCACCGCGCGCTATATAAAGCAAGCCGTCGAAGACGCAGGTCGTCTCGCCACGGAAACCGAATTGATGGGGCAGGGCTATCTCGCCATGACCGTTGATCAAGGACAGGACATGGAGCGCTACCAGGGCATTGTGCCACTTGGTGAAGGCACCCTGGCCGATGCAGCCCATACTTATTTTGCGCAGTCAGAACAAATCCCCACCCGCCTGCATTTGTTTGCAGGACCCGTGATGACGCGCGGCGAGAAGCAGACCCACTGGCGCGCCGGTGCCATTCTCATTCAGCATTTGCCACGGGAAGGCGGCATATCGCCCATAGCTTTCTCGTCAGGCGATGCGCCTGAGGGTGTTGAGGACGACGTGCAGGAAAATGATGACTGGGTGAAGGCCCGGCTTCTGCTCGATACAGTCGAGAGCCACGAACTGCTCGACCCTACACTCTCTGCCGAAGACCTGCTCTATCGTCTCTATCACGAGGATGGCGTGACGGTGTATCCTGCTGCCAACCTCACGCGCCATTGCACCTGTTCGCGCGAAACAGTGTCCACAATGATCAAGGGCTTTTCAGCCGAAGACCGCGCCGACATGGTGGAAGACGGCGCGATCAAAGTTGTATGCGAGTTCTGCTCGACACCTTATGTCTTCAAGCCTTCTGAATTTGCTTGAACTGCGGCAACTGTCCCCACAGGCGATCGGTTGAGACAACCGTTTTGCCCACAGGAAACAGCGAAGCCACGGCCAGCTTCACATGCTGCCACGCAAAGGGAATGCCGATGATGGTGATGGCGTAGGCGATCGCGGCGGAGATATGCATGAGAGCAAGCCACCAGCCCGCCAGCACAAACCAGATCACATTGCCGACCGTACCGAACGCACCTGTGCCGATATCATCGCGACCATAAAGTTGGTCACGCGCCACGATGTCGTAGCCAAAAGGCCAGAACGAAAACCGCGCCAGCATGAAGCAGGACCGCGCCCATGGCAGGCCGATGATGGTAATCGCCATGATGACACCTGCGAGACACCAGGCCAGACCAGCAATGACGCCGCCGGTGATGAACCACAAAACGTTCAGGGCAAAAAGAATGAGTGGCATGGGGTGTTCCTCCGTTGATGGGAAGGAGGTGGGGAGAGATTGTGGCGAAATCAAGCACGCGCTGCCCCTCTCCGTCTCGTCGCTACGCGACGGAGAGGGAAACTTAGCAGCAGCTCTCCGCCACCCGCCTCAAAAACCCTTCACACTTCCTGATCTCGCTCACCGCAATAAACTCATCTGGCTTGTGGGCCTGCTCAATCGACCCCGGACCGCACACCACAGCGGGAATTCCTGCCTGCTGGAACAATCCAGCCTCCGTGCAATAGCTCACGGTATGGGTGGAATTGGAATGGCTGCACCTGAGTGCCAGCACTTCAGCAGGTGAATCCAGTTCGGCCGCAAGCCCCGGCACCGCGTTTGCCTGTTCAAAAAATATCCCGGCGTCGGGTGACACCGCTTTCATGGCAGGCTCCAACTTCTGTGTGAGTGCCTTGATGCGATTGGGCACATAATCATTGTCCGCAGTCGGCAACAGCCGTGTCTCCCAATTGAAGCTGCAGGTCTTCGGCACAATGTTGTTGGCAGTACCACCGGAAATCACGCCGACATGGATGGTGGAATAGGGTGGGTCGTAACGATCCGTCGGGTCTCCCAGTGTAATGAAGTCTTCGCGGATTTGACTGATCTCGTGAATGATCTCTGCTGCCACCATGATGGCGTTCACCCCCTTGTCGGTAAGCGCCGAATGGGATTCATACCCTGTCACCTCAGTGGTAAAACGCACGGCACTTTTGTGGCCGTTCACCACCCGCATCGATGTTGGTTCACCAATGATGGCGGCTGATGGCTTCCTCGGATGTGTGCGGAGATAATCCACCAATGGCCGCACACCTTTGCAGCCCACTTCCTCATCGCAGGAAAAGGCGAGGTGGAGCGGCACGCGCAAATCCAGCTTGATGAACTCCGGCACCAGCGCCAGCGCCACAGCAATAAATCCTTTCATGTCGGCACTGCCGCGACCATAGAGCAAACCGTCTTTCTCAACGAGCGCGAAGGGGTCCGTGTGCCAATCCTGCCCATCCACAGGCACCACATCCGTATGGCCTGAGAGAACGATGCCCCCCGCCATATCAGGCCCGATGGTGGCAAAAAGATTGGTCTTGCGGCCATCTTCATAGTCGACGCGAAGGTGTGGGATGTTGAACTGGTCAAGATAATCCTCAACCCATGCAATCAGCGGAATATTGCTGTTGCGGCTGGTGCTGTCGAAGGCGATGAGTGCGGCGAGAATGTCTTCAGAGGTCATGGTGTTTCACTTGTGTCGAGAAAGAGACCTCATCCGCCCTTCGGGCACCTTCTCCAACGCAAAAGGGCGTTGGAGAAGGGACTGCATATAAACCTCCATCAACGTCGTTGAGAGAAGTGCAAACATAGTCCCTTCTCCACGCCCGCTTGCGTGGAGAAGGTGGCCGAAGGCCGGATGAGGTCCCTTCGCTCATATTCAATTCAAACTGTGCCTGTCATGCGGACTGTCGAGGGAAAACGGTGGTATTGTCACGTCGAAGGGCCGCCCTGACGAGGTGACCATGCCATAGCTTCCCATCATCATGCCGGACGGCGTGGAAAGCGGGCAGCCGGAAGTATATTCAAAGCGCTGGCCCGGTTGCAGCGTCGGCTGTTCACCAACAACCCCATCACCGCGCACATCCTGGCGGCGGCCTCGGCCATCGGTGATGATCCAGTGCCGGGTCAGCAACGTGACCGTCTCATAACTGCGGTTTTCCACCGTGATGGTATAGGCCCAGATGAACTTCTCGTTCTCAGGCTGCGACTGCTGCTCGATGAATTCCGGTTTGACGGTAACGCGGATATGTTCGGTGACGGCTTGGTACATGGCGTCAATCTAGGCTATCCGCAGCAGTTTTCCACTGGGATTTTGCAGGGCTTGCAAGTGACTGTGTCGCAGATCAAAAGGGCGCCATGACCAGTTCTTCACAGGGCATTTTGCCCGCCAGCGCCATCAGCCGTCTCTGTGACAAGGGCGTTATTCGCCTTGAGCGCAAGCCGGATGACGACCAGATCCAACCCGCCAGCCTGGACCTCCGCCTCGGGGCAAAGGCCTACCGTGTCCGCGCCTCGTTCCTGCCGGGTCCGCGCAGGCGTGTGGCGGAGAAACTGCAAGACATCACGCTGCATGAGTTTGACCTCACGCAAGGAGCCGTCCTCGAAACCGGCTGCGTTTACATTGTGCAGTTGATGGAGAGTCTGAAACTTCCGCAGGGCATGTCCGCCGCCGCCAACCCGAAAAGCTCCACCGGGCGGCTTGATATTTTCACCCGCGTCATCACGGATTTTGCACAGGAATTCGACAAGGTGGCGGAGGCCTATGAAGGGCCGCTGTATGCCGAGATATCACCGCGCACCTTCCCGATCCTGGCCCGGCAAGGTTCGCGCCTATCACAAATCCGCTTTCGGCTGGGCGCTCCTACGGCAAGTGACGCACTGATCCACGCCCTGCATGCCCAGGAACCGCTGATCACGTCAGGCGACGTCAACATCGACGGCGGCCTCGCTCTTAGCGTGGACCTGATGGCGATGCAAAAAGACGCCCCGGTGGGTTTTCGTGCCAAGCGCCATTCGGCCTTGGTCGATGTCGATAAAAAGGGCGAACTCGATGTTCTGGATTATTGGGAGCCGATTTGGCGTCAGGGATCGCTGATCCTCGATCCGGATCAGTTCTACATCTTGGCTTCCAAGGAGGCCGTGCGCGTGCCGCCAACCCATGCGGCTGAGATGGTGCCCTACAATCCCCTCGTTGGAGAATTCCGCGTGCACTATGCTGGTTTTTTTGACCCCGGTTTCGGCCATTCATCCGGCAATGGCGAAGGCGCACGCGGTGTGCTTGAAGTGCGCTCACACGAAGTGCCATTCATTCTTGAAGATGGCCAGATCATTGGTCGTCTGGTTTATGAGCCACTGACAGAAATACCAGACAAGGTGTACGGTCAAGTGGGATCAAACTACCAGAAGCAGGGCTTGAAGCTGTCGAAACACTTCAAGCCCTTTGTTGTAGGGTCGAAGTAGTTATTTCGGCAGCGACACTGCACTGGTCACGTGGATGACGCCATTTGACTGTATGACATCCGCAACTGTCACATTGGCGGCACCACCGGACTGGTCGTAAATCCAGACACCTGATTTCCGCAGTTCAAATGTCAACGGCGCACCAGACAAAGTAGTGAGGTTGAAGCGCTTTTTCCCGTTTTTGGTATGCTTGATGATGTCAGCTGCCGTGTAGGTGCCAGAGACAACATGTGACGTCAGAATCTTTGTCAGTGTCGCCTTATTTTCCGGCTTCACGAGCGTTTCAACGGTGCCTGCGGGCAACTTGCCGAAGGCGTCGTTGGTTGGTGCAAACACCGTGAAAGGCCCAGGCCCCGACAAGGCTTCCACCAGACCGGCAGCCTTGACGGCAGCAACCAACGTGGTGTGGTCTTTCGAATTGACTGCATTTTCAATGATGTTCTTGTTCTCGAACATGTCAGCGCCGCCCACTTGTGGGTTCGCAGCATAGGCTGTTCCTGAAAGAGCCATAATGGCGGTGGCTGCGATGATTGCACGCAAGGATTTGGAAATAGTCATGATGAGGTTCCCGAATAAGCGCCAGCCCCGTGCCAGCAATTCCATTTATACGCGACCTGTCGTCGCGGCGGATGATTACACTTCGGTCACAATCGATCACGCTCCCGTGAGGCTTGACGACACCCCCGCTTCACGCGCAAAACGGTTGGCATTGCGGGTGTAGTTCAATGGCAGAACGGCAGCTTCCCAAGCTGCATACGAGGGTTCGATTCCCTTCACCCGCTCCAGATTTTTGATTTATGCTGGTCCTGGCTCAGGATTGCATCCGCTGCCGGAGATTTTTCAGCAGTGGCAAGTACGTGGCACCTTCTGCCTCGATGAAATTCCAAAGTGCCTGTCCAGATGGCAGCAGATTTTTTTTCTTGTTGCGCACCACATACCACTTGCGAATGACAGGCGTGCCTTCAACTCGCAGGATGGCAAGACGTCCTTCCTCAACTTCGTGGGCGACCGTGTGATAGGACAGCAGCGAAATGCCAAGACCTGCCATGACGGCTTGCTTGATGGTTTCGTTCGAGCTGATTTCCATGCCCATCTTTGGCGTGGCCCCAAGATCTGCCAGCAGACGTTCCGTCAGTTGACGGGTGCCTGAACCAACTTCTCGCACCAGCATGGTTTCACGCGACAATCGGGCTGAGGGAATATGTCGCTTGGCTGCCAGCGGATGGCTGGGCTCAGCAATGACAACATGGGGATGCGGGCCAATTTCCTGCATCACCATTTCAATGTCCTGGGGTGGACGGCCAATCAACGCAAGATCAATGCTGTAGTTAGCGAGGCGGGCCAGCACTTCGCCGCGATTTCCCACAGTGAGGCTCATATCAATGCGCGGATGTCTCTTTTCAAAGCTGCTCAGCAGGAAAGGCGCAAAATATTTCGCGGTACTGACGACTGCGAAATTCACGTGCCCGATACGCCCGCCTTTCAGTGCGCTGGTGGTTTCGGCAAGTTCTCCAAGAACCGATGCAATACGGGCTTCTGCCAGAATGAATTCCTTTCCGGCGTCTGTTGGCTGAAAACCATTTTCGGTGCGTTCGAAAAGCTTGAGCCCAAAGTCACTTTCCACCTGTTTCAAGGTAATGGAAACCGCCGACGGTGAAAGATTCAATCGTTCCGCCGCTGCCGTAACAGTGCCGTGTTCGGCTATGCGGGCAATGGCTTGCAATTGCTTGAAGGTTGGAAAGTGCATTAAATAAAACTCAAAGAGGTGATGATAAAATACAATTTTACTTTAAGCCTGTTTCAATCGACAGTTCAACCTGAAACTATCAAACACACAGGTTGCCACGAATGCCGCAAAGTACATTGCAACAGTTCCTATCCGGTCTGAATGCCAGAACCGCACACCGCGTTGCTCTTGTGCGAACGGTGGAGGCTCTGGCGGCGGCGGCGGCGCAACTGGCGGCAGCCATTGCCGATGGATCGCAAAATGCTTCATTTGGCGATGAGGGCGACGTCAACGTGCAGGGCGAAACCCAAAAATATCTGGATGTTCTCGCCCACAAGCTTTTTCTCGAAGCAGCACAACAAGCGGATGTGCGCTGCATGCTCTCGGAAGAGGAGGAGGCTGCCGTCTCTCTGAATCCAACCGGCGTTCTGGCGCTTGCCATTGATCCGTTGGACGGTTCTTCAAATATTCTGATCAATGCGCCGATAGGTACAATATTCGGACTTTTCCCCGTTGCACTCGGCGGAATCGATGCTCAATTCCTGAGACCAGGACGTGAGTTGCTGGCAGCAGCCTATGTTGTCTATGGCCCGCGCAGCGAACTGGTCCTGTCGCTGGGCGCTGGTACGAAGCGCTTTGTCTTGGACGGGGATCGCAGCACCTGGGTTTATGCGGGGGATTGCGAAATTCCTGCGTCGGCGAATGAGTTTGCGATCAATGCGTCAAACCACCGGCACTGGTCGGGTAAAATTCGCTCATTCGTCAACAATTGTCTCGACGGAAAAGACGGGCCCTATGGTGCCGACTACAACATGCGTTGGCTGGCCGCCCTTGTGGGTGAAACCCACCGCATTCTCACCCGCGGTGGCTTGTTCATCTATCCCGCCGACAGTCGCAAGGGTTATGAAAACGGCAGGCTGCGCTATTGCTATGAATGCGCGCCCATATCATTTCTGATCGAAAACGCGGGTGGCAAGGCGACTGACGGCAAGACCCGCATGTTGGATTTGCTTCCCCGGTCATTGCATGGACGCGTGCCCTTTTGCTTCGGCTCGCCGGACCAGGTTGCAAACTTCGCCGCAGCCCAAGATGCCTCAAGTGAACAAACATCACCGCTGTTTTCCGACCGTGGTTTTTTCAGGACGCGAGCCTAGACATGTCAGCCAAACATCCCATTATCTCTGTCACAGGTTCGTCGGGTGCAGGCACCACGACAGTCAAACACACCTTCGACCAGATTTTCAGACGCGAAGGCATCAAGGCGGTTTTTGTCGAAGGTGATTCCTACCACCGCCATGACCGCGCCGCGATGAAAGCGGCCATCGCCGCCGCAACAAAACAAGGCAACAACCACCTCAGTCATTTTTCGCCGGAAGCCAACTTGCTCGACGAGTTGCAAAACCTGTTCACGCAATATGGCAAGGATGGGTCAGGCAAGCGTCGCATTTACGTCCACAACGAAGCAGAGGCCGCCGAACACGGAACACCGCCCGGCACATTCGGACCATGGCAGGACGTGCCGAAAAACACGGACATCCTGCTCTATGAGGGCTTGCATGGCGCCTATGTTGGCGGAGACCTGGACCTTCCAAAACATTCTGATCTTCGCATCGGAGTGGTCCCCGTCATCAACCTGGAGTGGACGCAAAAAATCCACCGGGACAAGGCTGAACGCGGCTATTCCACGGAAGCCGTGATGGATACCATCCTGCGCCGCATGCCGGATTATGTGCGTCACATCTGTCCGCAATTCACGCACACTGATGTGAATTTCCAGCGCGTACCTTTGGTTGATACTTCAAACCCGTTCATCGCACGCTGGATTCCAACCGCTGATGAATCAATGGTCGTCATTCGCTTTCGCAATCCCCGTGGCATCGACTTTCCCTATCTGGTGTCGATGATCCATGGCAGCTTCATGTCGCGCGCCAACTCAATCGTCATACCCGGCAACAAGCTTGATATTGCCATGCAGTTGATCCTCACACCATTGATCATGCGCCTCTACGACGCACGCAAGCGGCTGCTGTGAAAAGTTTCAAATCAGACCATTCAGAAAAAAGGAGATAGCCATGTCGACAGAAGCCAAGGAAATGAGCAGCAAAGACCGATATAAATCCGGTGTCTTGGCCTACAAGAAAATGGGCTATTGGGAACCCGATTATAAAGTCAAGGACACCGACATCCTCGCGATGTTCCGTATCACACCACAGCCCGGTGTTGATCACGAAGAAGCAGCGGCAGCTGTGGCGGGCGAGTCGTCAACGGCCACATGGACAGTGGTGTGGACGGACCGCTTGACGGCTTGCGAAAAATATCGCGCCAAGGCCTATCGCAGCGAACTGGTTCCCAACACCGGGCCGGGCACCAAAACCGAAGCCCAATATTTTGCCTATATCGCCTATGACCTGGACCTGTTTGAGCCGGGATCAATTGCCAATCTTACAGCCTCGATCATCGGCAATGTCTTCGGTTTCAAAGCCGTGAAGGCATTGCGGCTGGAGGATATGCGCATTCCGGTTGCCTACCTCAAGACCTTCCAGGGTCCGGCTACCGGTATCGTGGTGGAGCGTGAACGTCTCGACAAGTTCGGTCGCCCCTTGCTGGGTGCCACGACCAAACCGAAACTCGGATTGTCAGGCCGCAACTATGGCCGCGTGGTTTACGAAGCCTTGAAAGGCGGCCTTGATTTCGTGAAGGACGACGAGAACATCAACTCGCAGCCCTTCATGCATTGGCGTGACCGCTTTCTCTACTGCATGGAGGCTGTCAATCGCGCGGCAGCAGCAACCGGTGAGGTCAAGGGCCACTATCTCAACGTCACCGCAGGCACCATGGAGGAGATGTACGAGCGCTCCGAATTTGCCAAGAGCCTCGGCTCTTCCATCATCATGATCGACCTTGTCATCGGCTATACGGCCATTCAGTCCATGGCGAAATGGGCCAGGCGCAACGACATGATCCTGCACTTGCATCGGGCAGGCAACTCCACCTACTCGCGCCAGAAAAACCACGGCATGAATTTTCGCGTCATTTGCAAATGGATGCGCATGGCCGGCGTGGACCATATCCATGCGGGCACCGTTGTCGGCAAGCTTGAGGGCGATCCGCTGATGATCAAGGGCTTCTACGACACGCTGCGCGAAAACCACACACCGATGAATTTGGAAACAGGCTTGTTCTATGATCAGGAATGGGCTTCGCTCAACAAAGTCATGCCGGTAGCATCAGGTGGCATTCATGCAGGACAGATGCATCAACTGCTGCATTATCTTGGTGAAGACTGCGTGTTGCAGTTTGGTGGCGGCACCATTGGCCACCCCATGGGCATTCAGGCCGGTGCCACTGCAAACCGCGTGGCCCTGGAAACCATGATCATGGCGCGCAACGAAGGCCGCGACTACTTCCGCGAAGGCCCTGAGATTTTGAAGGAAGCTGCAAAGTGGTGCAGCCCGCTCAAGGCCGCCATCGATACCTGGGGTGAGATCAGCTTCAACTATGAATCAACCGATACGGCAGACTTCGTGCCGACCCCCTCAGTTTCATTCTGATTTCGAGAGAAGGACACATTCATCATGATGACCAATCAAGGTAGCCGCATCACGCAAGGGCAGTTCTCTTTTTTACCTGACCTCACTGACATGCAAATCACGGCGCAAATCAAATACGCGCTGAAAAACGGCTGGGCCGTCAGCGTCGAGTACACCGACGACCCGCACCCGCGAAACACCTACTGGGAAATGTTTGGCAATCCCATGTTTGACCTGAAGGATCCTGCAGGCATCCTGATGGAAATCAACAACTGCCGTAAAACCTTCCCCAACCACTATATCCGCGTCACGGCCTTTGACTCGAGCTATGGCTGGGAAGCACCGCGCATGTCCTACATTGTGAACCGTCCAAAGACTGAACCCGGATTCCGGCTCAATCGCACGGAAGGACCAGGCCGCACCATAAGCTACACTGTAAGCAGCTATGCCACAGACAAACCGGAAGGCGAGCGCTACTGAATGAGCGGATCAGAAAATCGCACCATTGATTTGAAGGCGGAGTTTGCCGCAACCGGAATCAGCGACGTGCTGGAAACGCTGGATCGTGAATTGATTGGCCTTGTGCCCGTCAAGAAACGCATCCGCGAGATTGCGGCACTCCTGTTGATTGACCGGGAGCGGAAAAGACTCGGCCTCTCGGTGAGTGCGCCAACACTTCACATGAGTTTTACCGGAAATCCCGGCACCGGTAAAACCACCGTGGCGTTACGCATGGCGCAAATCCTGCACAAGATGGGCTACGTCCGGGAAGGCCATCTTGTGTCGGTGACGCGCGATGATCTTGTCGGACAATACATCGGCCACACCGCACCCAAGACCAAAGAGGTTTTGAAACGGGCCATGGGCGGCGTGCTGTTCATTGATGAAGCCTACTATCTCTACAAGCCCGACAATGAACGCGACTATGGCCAGGAAGCCATTGAAATTCTGTTGCAAGTCATGGAAAACCAGCGCGACGATCTGGTTGTTATTCTTGCAGGCTACGCCGACCGCATGGACAGGTTTTTCTCGTCCAACCCTGGCTTTCGTTCGCGCATAGCACATCACATTGATTTCCCGGATTATGGTGACGGTGAGCTTCTGGAGATCGCCGAAAAAATGCTTGAGCAGCAAAACTACAAGCTGGATGGTCCCGCCCGAAAAGCGATGATGGAATATGTTGGCAAGCGCCGCACGCAGCCGCATTTTGCAAATGCCCGCTCCATTCGCAATGCACTGGACCGGACGAGGCTTCGTCAGGCCAATCGCATTTTTGAATTGTCACAGGGTCCAATCGATGTCGACGAACTGTCGTTGATCCGGGAAGTTGACGTGCGCGCCAGCCGCGTATTCACTGAATGAAACACAGTCGAATGATCCATGACATGACGATTGCGCAAGATGAATGACATGCGATTTTCCCACCCAGCCTCGGGAAAGCAAGTGCGAGCCGTGCTGTTTGACCTCGATGGCACTCTGGTAGATTCAGCGCCGGATATCGCCTTCGCAGTGAATGGCATCATGGCGGAGCAGGATGGCCTTGCACCACATTCTGTCGCTACCGTACGCACTCTCATCGGTGAAGGCATTCACCGCCTCGTTGAAAAAGCCTATGCCCTGCACCAGCGAACGTTGAGCCTTGCGGATTTGAACAGTCGAACGGCAGCATTCGCGACTCTTTACGAGGCCAATATCGCGAACCTGACGCGCCCCTACCCCGGTGTGCTTGCAGGCTTGGACATGTTACGCGCGCGCGGTATCAAAACGGCCGTCGTCTCCAACAAAGCCCATCACCTCACAGAACATCTCTTGCACAGGCTGAACATTGCCGATCGCGTCGATCTCGTGCTGGGTGCACAAGACAAGCTGCCAAAAAAGCCTGCGCCGGATATGTTATATTTCGCGATGCGCGAACTCGGTGTCAGCGCGGACGAAACAATTTTTGTAGGCGACAGCATCGCCGATGTCAGGGCCGCTGCGGCAGCGCAGTTGCCATGTTTGTTGATCGATGGCGGTTACACAATTGAACCAGCAGCCCAGTTGGGGGCTTGGAAAACAGTTGTGGATTTCCACGCATTCGTGAAGCAATTTGTGGCGACAGGCAACACGGCGTAGTTGGAGCCGGGGATTTGCCCTGAACTGCCTTTTCCAGCCATCACATAAGCTTTGCGTTATCCTTGCCCTTCAACGCCTTGAACTGGCGCTGCGCATTGCGCATCCATGGCACATCGGGGGCGTCCCAGTTTGGCTCGCGTCCGCACACGAGATCGAAGAAGGCAACGGCAGTGGCCGGGCTTTCAAGGGAGTTTTCTTTGAAGGAATCCCAGAAGGCCGGGTCTTCGGCCAGACCTTCGCCGGATAGGTCATCCTCGCCCATTTCACGCAATATGGCCGATGCGACGGAAAGGCAGAAGCTGGTATAGGCATAACCCTCAGGCCAACGCGACAAGACGTGGTCTCCCAGTTTCTCGGGAGCATCGAGGTTTGGTACAGCCTGCAACGGCTTGGCGTCGATCAGCTCTTTCAGCATGAGGCCAGCGGCGTAGATCACGAAATCGTGTCGATTGCCGTCCGCCAGATGTTTGGTGGCATCGAACCGTTCGCGCCATTTGGCAAATGCAGTGGCGAGTGCCGCGTGGTCCACATGGGGTGAAAGCCCTGAGTCCTTGAACAGCAACTCCAGATTCCGCTCAAAGCTCTGCAAAATTGTGCGGAACCGCCGCGCGTCGTGGGCGAGGCCAGTAGTTTCCGACATTTCTGTTTTAAGTGCAGTGGCCATGATTTACCTGTGACGCTAACATGGCTTGACGGCACGCCGCCCGCAAGGTTCAAATTGACCCATGACAATCGCTCTTCGATCTGCTGATTCCGTAACTGCCCATGCCGTATGTATGGCTGCAGGAGTGCGCGACGGCCTCCGCACCGCTCAATTCTATGTGCGCGATCTTTCAAACGCAGATGGGCGCGAACACGAACTTGCAAAACAACCTACGTTTCTGTCCCGCCTGGTCGCCAAGGCAGCAAGAGGCATGGATGCCTTGTTATCCCGCGCCGCTGACATATCGGTGCGATTATTCGTGCCAAAGTGGCGGGATTTGCCTTCGCCGTTTGCTCCGGGAATGCGCGGTGAAGTGATTGAGGCGATCCGCCAGAACCGCTTGGTCCTGACATCGTTGTTTACTGCTTACTTCTTCCGCGCTGCCAAACATATTCTGCAGAACGGCACCGAAGGTCCGTTCCTTGTATTGGAACACCGGATTGATGCGGCCCGCCGCCTGATGGCCGAAAACCCGTCAACGCCAGGGGAGGAGCCAACAACGGTTTTAGCCCGCGCCTTGCTGAACCTCGTGGAAGCCGACACCATCGCCCGTTCCGGCAGGGTCAAGCCACAGTTTGCGTTCCTCAAGGGCGATGACCCCAATCTGGCTGTTATGGCCGCAGCTTGCGTGGCGCTGTTAATTGCAGAAGAGGGTAAGCCCATAGAATCTCTCAACGAAGACGAGTTTTTCGCCATTGCGGGAGCTTTGCTGGCTCCGAGACTGCCGGACATGCAGCAAGCCCTGCGTCAACGCGATATTCCGGCTCTGGGCTCCGCTTTGAAAGCCGTGCGCGACCTTTATTGATGGATTACTAGCTGTACCGCGCCAGTTTTAGCAGATCATGGGCAGTCTCCATCCACCCAATGCTCTCTGCGGTTTGAACATGCTTTTGAGCTGGCAGAAGATCAGTCTCATCGAGTGTTGCTGACTGAACGTCAATGAGGCCGGGTAATATCTTCTCGTTGGTGTAAAAAAGCCCAGTACCACAATCACCACAAAACAGCCGCCGACCATATTCCGACGAGTGATAGACCTTTGGCGTCCCCGTGATCTTTACTTTGTCAGCCGCCAACATGGCCCAACCCACCATCGGTGCGCCCGCGTGCCTGCGGCAGTCTGAACAATGACAAAGTGCATGGTGCAGAACTTCGGCTTGCATGTCATATTGAATACGCCCGCAATGGCATTGTCCATGTAGCATAAGCTGTACTCCTGTTAGTGACATTCTATAAACTTCCTCGACACTAAATGCGATACAGACGAAAAACTGTCAGCAATGTATTTGGTGCGCGAGCAGGGGGCGCTGTCATTACCGGACTTGTTCCACTGCTGTCAGGTTAATGAAACTGCTAAATGCAAAATCACTTTGTATTCAAAGCTTCATTTGGTTTTTATCAAGCTTGAGGCTCGAAATTCAGAAGCGCTGTACAATTTCTTGCGGTTTGAAATTCTGTTTACACAATATTGTCATTACCGTACTTGTTGCGGTAATCCATCGTTCAACCAACGGAATCCAACAGGATGGATCCTCTCCAACTCAACCATGGATTACCGGAACAAGTCCGGTAATGACATTTTGGTGAGAACAGTGATCGCATCGTACATTCATTTTCGTTAACCGGACAGCAGTGGACTTGTTCCGGTAATCTATGGCCGGGCCGGAGTAGAGTTATCCTGTTGAATTCCGCTGGCTGAACGATGGATTGCCGCAACAAGTGCGGCAATGACAATTTTCTTACATCCGTTGCACCAATCGAATAATGATACATATTGACTTTTAAGTGCGGAATGTTTCATTAAGCTCTGCAACACATCCAAACCGTTGAGCTCATCCATGTCCGCTGCCCAAACTGCAAAATCCACGAAGAAGGGTAGCAACGCGCGCCCGTTTTATGCCAAACATTCCAAGGAACAGCTCCGACTTGCGCTGAAGCGTATGTGGTTGATCCGACGCTTTGAAGAAATGGCTGAGGATTCTTACATCCGCGGCCTGACCCACGGCACCATGCATCTCTCCATCGGGCAGGAGGCGTCCGCCGTCGGCATTTGTATGGATTTGACCGACAAAGACTACATCACCTCCACCCATCGCGGCCATGGCCACTGCATCGGCAAGGGGGCCGAGGTTAAATACATGTTCGCCGAATTCTTCGGCAAGGAAGAAGGTTATTGCAGGGGTCGCGGAGGCTCCATGCACATCGCCGATGTGGCAACGGGAAATCTGGGCGCCAACGGCATTGTCGGTGGCGGCCTTCCCCTCGCCACAGGTGCAGCCCTCGCCATCAAGCAGCGCAAGGGCAAAGATGTAGCGGTCTGCTTCTTTGGCGACGGTGCCAACAATGAAGGCGCATTCCATGAGTCGTTGAACATCGCCGCTGTGTGGAACCTGCCCGTGGTTTATGTCTGCGAGAACAATCAATACGGCATGTCAGTGTCGACGGAACGCTCTACCGCTGTAGTCGACATCGCAATCCGGGCGGCGGGCTACAACATGCCGGGCGTCATTGTGGACGGCAACAACATCGCCGATGTCAACGAAGCCATGATGGTGGCGATGGAGCGGGCGAAAAACGGCGATGGACCTTCATTGATCGAATGCAAAACCTATCGCACCCGTGGCCATTCACGTTCAGACCGCAACAAATACCGCACCAAGGAAGAAATCGAGGAATGGAAATTGCGCGACCCCATTCCAATGTTTGAAACTGAATTGCAGGGCCTCGGTATTTTCAATGAAACCGAGTTGCAGGCCGTACGTGACGAAGTTGAACAGGACGTGGCCGATGGTTTTGCCTTTGCACAAGCTGGCACAGACCCAACGGTCGACACTGTGCTCCGCGATGTTTACACTGTTGGAGGAGTGGCATGACCGTGCGTGAACTGAGCTTCGCCCAAGCCATTCAGGAAGGTTTGGCGCAGGCCATGGAAGCCGATGAACGCGTTTTCATCATGGGTGAAGACATTGGCGTTTACGGCGGGGCCTTTGGTGTGACGGGTGACCTCGTACATCGTTTCGGTGAAGACCGTGTGCGCGATACGCCGATTGCTGAATTGGGTGGCGCTGGCGTTGCCGTGGGTGCAGCTGTTGCTGGGGCCCGTCCCGTCTATGAATTCCAGTTCTCGGACTTTTCCCTGTTGGCCTCTGAGCAAATCATCAACCAAGCCGCCAAGATGCGCTATATGCTGGGCGGCAAGGCGTCAGTGCCAGTGGTGTTCCGCATGCCCTGCGGTTCCGGCACGGGGGCGGCAGCGCAGCATTCACAATCCCTCGAAGCCATGTTCGGTCATGTGCCAGGTTTGAAGGTGCTCGAACCCTCAACACCCGAAGACGCCAAGGGCATGTTGCTGGCAGCGATTGATGATCCTGATCCCGTGCTGATTTTCGAACACAAGCTGCTCTACAAGATCAAAGGCCACGTGCCTGTGGAAATGTATCGCACCGAAATCGGCAAGGCCGTGGTGCGTCGTGAAGGAACTGACGTATCGGTGGTTGCCGCCGCCATCATGGTACATAAGGCGTTGGAGGCCGCTGAGATTTTGGCAGCCGAGGGTATCAATGTTGAAGTGATCGATCTGCGCTCTATCCGTCCAATAGATACAGCGACAATTATCGAGAGTGTCAAGAAAACCACCCGTCTGGCAGTGGTATATGAAGGCGTGAAAACCCTGGGCATCGGCGCTGAGATTTCTGCACTGGTGGCCGAGAGTGAAGCCTTCGATTATCTCGACGCGCCGATCATGCGCATGGGTGGTGTGGAGTCCCCCATACCCTATAGTCCCATCCTAGAAAAAGCCGCCGTGCCACAAACCGATGGTATCGTCGAAAATCTGCGCAAGCTCGTAAAGGGCAGGATTTAAGGCCATGGCTGTCGAGGTAATTTTCCCCAAGGTCGATATGGACATGGACCACGGCACCATTTCCAAATGGCACGTGAAGGACGGCGACACGGTCAAGAAGGGCCAGGCGGTTTTCGAAATCGAAACCGACAAGTCCGCCATGGAAATCGAAAGTCCGGGCGATGGCGTGATCAAACTCTCAGGTGTGAAGGACGGCGAGAAAGTTGCCATCGGCACAGTGGTGGCGATGATTTATGGAAGCGGGGAAGCTGCTAAGGGCTTTGCCGCCCCTCCATCAGCCGTCATTACCGCGAAGGCGGGAATCCAGACTTTGCCAAATGCACCAGCCCCAAGTCTGGTATCTAGCGACCGCGGGAATGACGGAGTTGAGAGTGTTGGGAAGCCTCGAGCAACACCACTCGCCCGCCGCCTTGCAAAACAAGCGGGCGTAGCGCTCACGTCCCTCACAGGCTCCGGCCCGCGTGGCCGTATTACTGCGGCCGATGTAAAAACCGTAGAACCCGCAAAGCCCGCTGCGATCGCACACAACACCGATTCCGCCGCCATCCGCGCCCTCTACCAAGATGGCACTTACGATGTAAGACCTTTGGACGGCATGCGCCGCACCATTGCGCAACGCTTGGTGCAATCCAAACAAACCGTCCCGCACTTCTATCTCACCGCCACCTGCTCTATTGATACCTTGATGGCGACGCGCGAACGCTTGAACAACGCAGCCCCAAAGTCCGCTGACAAAACGCCCACTTACAAACTCTCGATCAACGATTTCATTATCAAAGCATTGGCGGTCGCTTTACAAAAAGTGCCAGCCGCCAATGTGACCTTCACCGACGACGGCATTTTGCAACACCGCGCCAGTGATGTGGGCGTTGCTGTATCCGTTGAAGGCGGTCTGTTCACACCCATCGTGCGCAACGCTGAAAGCAAGTCGCTTTCCGCCATTTCAATTGAAATGAAATCCCTCGCTGCCAAGGCCCGGGCCCGCAAATTGCAGTCGCATGAATATCAAGGCGGCACCGCTGCGATTTCAAATCTCGGCATGTTCGGCGTAGAACAATTCACGGCCATCATCAGCCCGCCTCATGCAACAATTCTGGCTGTGGGTGCTGCGATTGAACGATTTATTCCCGTCAACAAGCTGCCAATGCTCGCCACACAAATGACGGTGACACTATCTTGCGATCATCGCGCTGTGGATGGCGCAGTGGGTGCAGAATTACTGGCGGCGTTCAAGGCGCTGGTCGAGGACCCGGCCTTGATGTTGGTTTAATCCACCACTTCGCCGGGATAAACACCCCAAAGCTCCGCCTGAATGGCATAGCCCTCGTAGTCTTCCGTGGTGACATAACACCAGTCACCGGTGCAGCTTTTGATCTGCGCAATCGCACCCGGCATCAACATGGCGACGGTGGCGCTACCGCCCGACTCAGCGTCATGCAAGGCAACGGCCTTGTGCATGTTCCAATCGGGAGCCAAGGCAAAGCGGCGGCCAGACAGCATTTGCTGCAAAATCCAACCTTCAGACCCTTCGGAATCGCGGATCTTGCGCCAGTTTTCAAATTCAGCGGTGATCTCCACAGGCATGCCCTTGCGCTGAAACACCCACGCCACCTCATGGTCGCTCGACGGGCCTTTGCGGACGTTCACCTTGTTGGATTTGAGCGTGAGAAAGCGCGGTATGGCAAAACCTGATGGTCCAAGCTGCACTGGGGCCGTGTCAATCGACGCAGTTGTATCACCAGCGATAGCCGTATGTTCGCCGCCCCGCATGCCTTGCACCATCCAGATTGAGCCAGCAGCCGCCAACAATAACCCGACCAAACCCAAATGGCTGAGTTTCAGCCGGGTCATCGAACGGTCAATCAGGCGGGCGGTGGTCAAGAGGGCAGCGGACATGGCCAAATGCTTTTCAGTTGCGGCAGACCGGAACCAGCGTCTAGAGACGTAAGGTGAAGGCCCGATACATAAGTGAACGGGCAAGGTTAAAATTGCGTCAATACCAAGCATTACCGGGGGATAAGAGACACGTCATGGGCCAAGCCAAACCGTTGGTGATCATCACGCGGAAGCTGCCGGACGCTGTGGAAGGGCGCATGCGCGAGCTATTCACCTGCCGCACCAATGCCACAGACAAACCCTTCAGCAAGGCTGATCTGATCGCCGCCGTGCAAGAGGCGGACGTGTTGGTGCCCACCATCACCGACCATATCGACAGACAGGTGCTGGAACAGGCCGGGCCGCAATTGAAGCTTATCGCCAATTTCGGCAACGGCGTTGATCACATCGACGTGGAGGCTGCCCTGGCACGCGGCATTACCGTGACCAACACACCGGGGGTGTTGACCGACGATACGGCAGACATGACCCTGGCTCTGATCATGGCGGTTTCCCGCCGCATCATCGAAGGGGCCGAAGCCGTAAAGCAGGGCGGTTGGGGCGGCTGGAGCCCGACCTGGATGCTGGGTTCGAGGTTGCGCGGCAAGAAACTCGGTATCCTCGGCATGGGCCGCATCGGCACTGCCGTGGCAAGACGGGCCAAAGCCTTCGGGCTTGAAATCCACTATCACAACCGGAAACCCGCCCACCCCAAGATCGTCGAGGAATTGGGGGCTCACTACTGCGAAGGTTTGGATGCGATGCTGGCCCGTGTCGATATTCTCTCCGTCAACTGCCCGCACACCCCCGCCACATATCATCTGCTGTCCGGCCGCCGCCTGAAATTGCTGAAGCCAACCGCCATCCTCATTAACACAGCGCGCGGTGAGGTCATCGACGAAGAAGCCCTGATTCGTATGTTGGAAGCAGGAGAATTGGCAGGGGCAGGGCTTGACGTGTTTGAACACGAACCCGCCGTGAACCCTAAACTGCTGGCGCTGAAAAACACCGTGCTGCTGCCACACATGGGCTCCGCCACGCTGGAAGGCCGCGTCGATATGGGCGAAAAAGTCATCATCAACATCAAAACCTGGGCCGACGGTCACAAACCGCCGGATCGCGTGCTGCCGGGAATGCTGTAACCATCATCACGATTATCTGAACACCCCAGCCCTAAGCGTGATGTCCTTCCACCGCCGACTTGGCTATGACAACCCTTGAGTCTCAAAGGATAAACCATGCTCAATCGCCGTCACGTTTTAGCCGCCGCATTCCTGCCAATCCTTGGTCGCCCAACCTTTGCCGCCGATTGGGCAACCATCGAAGCCGAGGCCAAAGGCCAAACAGTTTACTTCAACGCCTGGGCAGGCTCCGACACCATCAACGCCTACATCGCCTGGGCGGGTGACGAAGTAAAAAAGCGCTACGGCGTCACCGTTTCACACACCAAAATCACCGACACCGCCGAAGTCGTAAAGCGCGTGCGCGACGAAGTGGCCGCAGGCAAAGCCGATGGTTCGGTTGATCTTGTTTGGATCAACGGTGAAAACTTCCGCGCCATGAAAACAGATAAACTGCTGTTTGGACCTTGGTCGGAAGCGACACCGAACTATGCGCTGGTTGATACCGAAGGCAAGCCCACCACGAAACAGGATTTCAGCGAAACCGTCGAAGGCCTGGAATCACCTTGGGGCATGGCGCAGCTGACGTTCTTTGCTGATGGCGCAAAAGTACCAAACCCACCCCGGAGCATCATTGAACTTGCAGCCTACGCCACCGCCAATCCGGGTCGCGTCAGCTATCCCGCACCGCCAGATTTTCATGGCACCACTTTCATCAAGCAAGTGCTCTATGAAAGTGTAGGCGACCCCGCAGTGTTTGCAACGCAAGGTGACGCGCAAAGCTTCAGTTCCTACGAACCTGTGTTGGCATCGGCACTTGATGCCTTGCACAAGAACTTCTGGCGTGACGGCAAGCAATTCCCGAAAGCCCAAGCCGACGTGACGAACATGGTGGCTGATGGTGAGTTGTTGATCGGCATCACCTTCAACCCCAACGAACCGGCAAACCTTGTCGCCGCTGGCCGCATGCCCGCTACAACAGTGGCGTGGCAACACACCAAGGGCACGATCGGCAACACGCATTTTGTTGCCATCCCAGCCAACGCCAAAGCCAAGGCCGGTGCGCAGGTGGTTGCGAATTTCCTGTTGTCTCCAGAAGCACAAGCCAAGAAGAACGATCTTAAAACCTGGGGCGATCCGACAGTATTGGCAATCTCGAAACTGTCCGAAGCAGACGCGAAAATGTTCACAACCGCCGCAGCTCCAGGCAGTGTATCACTTCCCGGTCCGGCATTGCTGGAGCCACACGCCTCATGGGTGGTCCTGCTGGAAGCTGCCTGGCTGAAGCGCTACGGTCAGGGTTAAAAGGATCAAAAATTTAAAATGACCACCACCTCCTCGTCATTACCCCGAAGGCGGGGATCCAGACTTTAAAACAGCGAGCGGGTGGGAAGTGTGGATTACCGCAATCGCGG